>JADGRB010000054.1 GCA_017881315.1 Pseudomonadota bacterium | reverse complement strand
GATGGTGGCGGCGTCGCTCATCGTCCTGGGCTTCAACGCCACCTTCATCCCACAGTTCTTGATGGGGAACGGCGGGATGCCGCGCCGCTATTACATGTATCCGGAGCGGTTTTGGGCGCTCAATGTGGCGTCGACGGCGGGCTCGTCGCTGCTGGCCTTCGGCTTCCTCATCATCCTCATCTACCTGATCTACGCTCTGGTGCGCGGCGAGATCGCGGGCGATAACCCGTGGGATTCGAAGGGCTACGAGTGGATGACCACCTCGCCGCCGCCCAAGCACAACTTCGCAGAGACGCCGATCATCACCGAGGATGCCCACTCGTATCAGGAGCCGGGAGAGGAGGTGGAGCATGTCGTCATCTGACACGCACGCCCCCAACCCGCACCTCGCGCACCACTACGAGACCATCGAGAAGCAGGACTACGCGGTCCGCCTGGGGATGTGGCTGTTCCTCGGCACCGAGGTGCTGCTCTTCGCCGGCCTCTTCCTCGGCTACACGGTCTACCGCCATTTTTATCACGAGGCTTTTCACCAGGCCTCGCGCCATCTGGATCTCTGGGCGGGCTTGACCAACACGGTCGTGCTCATCACCAGCAGCTTGACCGTCGCGCTGGCCTACAACGCGATCAAACAGGGGAAGACCAAGCTCTGCGCGATCCTGCTGGCCCTCACGATCCTCTGCGCGCTGGCCTTCCTGGTGATCAAGGGGATCGAGTACAACCACAAGTTCCAGGAGGGGGCGCTGCCGGGCAAGTGGTACCACTACGCCGAGGTGACGGCGCCGGGGGCCAACCTCTACTACACCGTCTACTTCCTCACGACGGGGCTGCACGCGTTCCACGTCATCGTCGGCATGTCGATCCTGATCTGGATCCTGTCGCGCGTGCTGCGCGGCCACTTCTCGGAGTCGTACTATGTGCCGGTCGAGCTCGGTGGCCTGTACTGGCACTTGGTCGATCTGGTCTGGATCTTTCTTTTCCCGCTGCTCTATCTGATCTAGCGAACGGGAGACAACGTGGCCCACGAAGCAACCGACACACACCCCTCCAAAGACGCGCACCACGGGCACGGCGTCGGGCGCTACTTCTTGATTTGGGCGCTGCTCCTGGTGGGCACGGCGACGACCGTCATCACCGGTCGGATGGATCTGGGGGCCGCCAACATCTTCATCGCCCTCCTGATCGCCAGCGTCAAAGCGACCCTGGTGGTCCTCTTCTTCATGCACATGACGGAGGCGCCCGGGGCCAACCGACTGGTCTTCGTGGTCTCGCTGGTCTTCTCGATCGTGCTCATGATCGGCGTGTTCGGCGACCTGTGGACGCGCAATCCGATGACGCTTCCCACCGGCGCGTCGACCTTTGACGCGCCCGAGCGATGAGGCGGGCCGAGATCTGGAGGGCCTGGAGTGGCGCCCGGGGCGGCGAGGGTCGCACCGCTCGTCCTCGGAAAGCCCCGCCATGACTGGGCTTTTTGGCCCAGAAGAGATTCACGAATCCTGGGTGTCGATTTTTTGAGACCCGGTGAGGTGGAGACGCACAAATCCCACCAGTAACTCAAACCTTCGGGGGATCCCTTCCATGACACATCTCGTTAGAAAAAGGCTTTGGCTGACTGCGGGTGGAACGGCCGCCTTGGCGTTTGCGTTGCTGATGCCGGGCTGCGGCGGCTCGGACGGCGGCGGTACGGACGCTGGTGGCACGGCCGGTACGACCGGTTCGTCCGGAACCGCGGGCCATGCCGGCGCAGGCACCAACGGCCAGGCCGGAACTAACGGCGGCCAGGCCGGAACTAACGGCGGCCAGGCCGGAACCTTCGGCCAGGCCGGAATCAACGGCGGCGGCGGTCGATTCGGCGGCGGTGCCGGGACGAACGGCGGCGGCGCTGGGACGAACGGCGGCGGCGGTCGATTCGGCGGCGGAGCCGGAATCAACGGCGGCGGCGGTCGATTCGGCGGTGGCGCTGGAATCAACGGCGGCGCCGGAATCAACGGCGGCGGCGGTCGATTTGGCGGTGGTGCCGGAATCAACGGCGGCGGCGGCCGATTCGGCGGTGGCGCCGGAATCAACGGCGGCGGCGGCCGATTCGGCGGCGGCGGCGGAGCCGGCGGAGCCGACACGACCGGCACCGCTGGCGCCGGCGGCGCCTAGCACCACAGCTGCGTCCGTTTGCTGGCCGACCGGTCCGCCTCGTGCGTGGCCGGTCGGCCGTTTTGCTTGGCCCCGGCGAGGCCATTCGCTTCGCGCTCTGAAATCGCTTAGGTGAGGTATCGTCGCCCGGTGCGCCTCCAGCGGTCGTTGACGCGGGCCTATCTGACGATTGATCCGCGCAGTCTGGGCGCGGGGCGCATCGCGCTCGGCTTGGTCCTCTTGCTCGACCTCGTGCGGCGCGTTCCGGTGATCACCCTTTGGTACTCGAACCAGGGGTTGATGCCGAACCACACGGTCCTCTGGCAGCCGCCGTTCCCGTATGCGTTCTCGTTCTTCTTCATGGCGTCGCTGCCGAATGAAGCAGCGTTCGGATTCGGACTGTGTGCCGTCGCCTATTTCATGCTTCTGGTCGGCAACCGGACGCGACTCGCTCACCTGGCCAGCCTCCTTGCCGTTCTCAGCCTGCACGGGCGCACCCTGTTCATCCAGAACGGCGGCGATGTCACGCTGGTCGAGCTCTGCGTGTGGACCTTGTTCCTCCCGATGGGACGAAGGTACTCGATCGACTCGTGGCGCGGTCGTCGCGCGGCCCCACCCCCGCCGAGCGCCGAGCCGCTCACCCGCCGGGACGTCGCCCCACCAGATGGAGCTCCCGTGGTCTCGCTGGCCGCGCTCGCGATCGTCGCTCAGCTCGCGATCATCTATCTCTTCAACGCCCTGCAAAAGAACGGTCCGACCTGGCGCAAGGACGGGAGCGCCATCCACTACATGCTGCACTCGGAGGGATTGGTAACGGCGCTGGGACTCTGGGTGAGAGGCTGGCTGACACCGCGGCAGTCGCAGGTGCTGACCTGGGCCGCGCTGACGATCGAGGGCCTGCTCCCGTTCTTCCTGCTGACACCCTGGGGCCAACGGTACGCCCGGCGACTGGCGATCGCGCTGATCGTGGCGCTGCACGTCGGCATCGGCCTCTTCTTCAATCTCGGGATCTTCGCCCCCGTCATGATCGCTTTTGCGCCGCTGCTCGTCACCACCGAGGACTGGGACTCGCTCGAACGTTGGTGGGCGAAGCGCGCTCGTCTCGCGGCGGATGGGCGTGGGGCCACGAGCCTCGGCTTCGCGCGGTTGCTTCCGACCCTGGAACGGCACGGTCTCTTGCGCTTGCCGGCGCCCAATGCAGCCGAGGCGCCACCGTGGCGCAAGTCTCTCCGCGCACGAGGCGGCCTCCTGCGCGAGTCGACGGTGGCGCTGCTCATGATCTTCGCGACCGTGAGGACGCTGGTCGACAACGCCGCCGTCACCCACGTAAACGCTTCGCTCCAACCTCGGCTCGTCGGGGTGACCACCACCTATCTGCAGATGCTGCAAGCGTGGCTGTTGTTCGCGCCGGATGCTCCCACCACCGACGCCACCGTCGCCGTGGACGCGGTCACGGCGGAGGGCCGCCATGTCGATCCTCTGAACGAGGTCGTGTCGCCGAACCATTCCTGGCTCGGCACCGAAATCCCCCCGCGCCTCGGATACGACGCATTCGCCAATGCGTATTTGCTCCGCTTGCCGTACTACCCCGCATACTTCGGTGCCTTCGGTGAATGGATTCTCCGCTACCCGGAACGGACCGGACGCGTGGAGGATCGGATCGCTTCCTTCGAGGTCATCGCGCTAGACCACGACAATCCTCCACCGGGAGAGCGCTCGCCGCGCAACAGGCGCACCCGTCTTCTCTTCAAATATCCGGAGTGATGAGGGCGCCGTCGGGATTGTTGGCCGCGCCGGCCTTATTGATGGATCGGCGTCAGTTGAGGGCGAGCGCGGAGCAGGTGCCGCCCGATAGAATCTGCTCGCAGAGCTTCTTGTAGCGCGGCTCGAGCGGCCGATCGACGGTGCGCTCGCGCTTGCCCGGATCCCGGATGGTGATTCGTCCCGCCGTCAGCTCGGGAGCGGGTGTGTTCATCACCGTCGCGAAGGCGTGGTCCAGCACCGCGATGCGATGGGGATAGTGGCGCGGATAGCCCTTGTCGATGTAGCGCGGGCCGTGGTTGTAGTGCGCCCACCAGCCGTGGTTCTTGTGATCGCAGGGCACCTCTTTGGTCACGCGCTGCCGATGCCCGTCGGCGTCGAGCTTGACGATGGTCTTGCTCATCACGCCGCCGCCATCGCGCCAGTGCGCGAGCTCGCGCGCCCCGAGCTCGATGTTGGTCGTGGGATCCATGAGATCTTTCCAGGCCACGCCGCGCACATTGCCGTTCGTGCAATGATCGTGGTCGTCGAGCATGCAGCGGATGGCCATCAGGCCGCCGTCTTTTGCGTAGACTTTTCCGTCGCGGGTGTAGAGGCGGGCGGACTTCTCGTTCATGTCGCTCTCGTTGACCATGATCGCGAGCAGCAACGTCGGACTCAGATCGTGACGTTTCGCCGAGGTCGCGACCGCGTCGGCGATCCGGCCGCACTGCGACGGCGTCCAGGCCGGTGTCTGCCAGCGGATCCTTTCTTTGACCGCGCAGATCGTCTGTTTGAGACAGGAGGCGGCATGCGGATCGGCGGGGCTGTCGATCGGATCGGCCAACGGGACAGCCGTCGCGTCGCCGCCTGCAGATCCGGCCGTGGCGTGGGAGGGGGCAGCAAAGACGCTGGCGAGCGCGGCGGTGGTGCCAAAAGACAAAGCAAGCTTTCGCAGATCGGCGAGCAAGATTTCTCCCCCTGTTAGATTTGACGGTCGCCGAGGTTTACTGGCGGCTACCGGGTCTAGGGCCGTCGCGTCAAACGCGTCTGGCGGGACAAAGGTTTGATCCGCGTCCCCGCCAAGGCAAGCGCCATGTCAAAAAATCTCATCTGCTGGCGCGGTGCGCCGCTATGATGTAACTCGCAAAATGCTGGTCCGGGATCCCTCGCGGCGGCCCGCCGCGCGGTTCACAATACCGGCCATGCGATCCGCGCCGCGCGCGACCCCGAGCCCGCTCGCGGAAGGTGCCATCGAGACGATCTGGCGGGAAGCGGCCCTTCGGATCGGTTTTGCGGTGGCCCGGACCGCGGAGGCCTACGCCACCAGCGACGGCCGCGGGCAGATCGCGATCGGCACCGACGATCTGCTGGACCGGGACGACGCCTTCGCGCAGCTGCTGTTCCACGAGCTGTGTCACGCGATCACCGAAGGCGAGCGGGCGATCGTCGCACCCGACTGGGGGCTCGACAACATCCCCGCGCACCAGGTTCGCGAGCATGCTTGCCTGCGGTTCGGGGCCCATCTGGCGGGACGCTTCGGGTTGCGGGCGCTGATGGCGCCAACTACCGAATACCGCCCCTACTACGACGCGCTGGCGAGCGATCCGCTGGCGTCCGATCCAGCGGTCCCCGATCCGGCGGTCGCGATCGCCGTGGCGGCGCGGGAGCGATTCGAAGCGTCCCCGTGGCGGGCGCCGCTCGAAGACGCGCTGGCGCGAACCGCGGCGCTCGCTCTGCTGCGACATCCACTCGGCTTTCCGTTGGGCCCGGCGGGCGAGACCTGCGGCAGCTGCGCCTGGATCTACGAGGGCGGACGGGGGACGCCGGTCGAGCGTTGTCGCCAGAGCGCGCCCCCGAACGGCGATGGCGGCCGCGTCTCCCGCGGCGTGGCGGCCTGCGCCCGCTGGGAGCCGCCGGTCGACTGCCGCACCTGCGGGGCGTGCTGTCGGGAGGCGTACCACTCGGTCACGATCTCGGTGCGGGACCCCGTCGTCTGGAAGGAGCCGGAGCTGATCGTGCGCCAGGGGCACCGCTTCGAGATCCGGCGGGAGGGCGCGCGCTGCGCGGCCCTGACGGTCGATCCGCAGACGGGATCGAACCCCCGGCTCGGCTACTCCTGCTCGATCTACGACGACCGGCCCAAGCCCTGTCGTGACTTCGCGGCGGGCGGGCGGCATTGCATCGAAGCACGGCGGCGCGTCGGGTTGAGCGCCGGCGCGAGCTGACGCCGGGGCCGCCGAGGAGATGGACGAGACGGTCGATCTGTTTGTCGCGCTGGCCGACATCGACGAGCCGCTGGCGCCGCAGGTCGAGCGCGCGCTCGGCTGGGGCCGCGGCGAAGTGGGCGAGCTGCGCGTGGTGCGGCGCTCGCTCGACGCCCGCAAAGGGCGGCCCCTCGGTCAGAGGCTGCGGGTGCTGGTGGCGCGGCGCGGGGCGCGTCTGGCGCCGGCGCCACCGTCGCGCGCGCCCGGGCGCTGGCCGGCGGGGCGGCCGCCGCCCCGGGTGGTCGTCGTCGGTTCGGGTCCGGCCGGATCCTGGGCGGCGCTGCGGCTCGCCGAGGCCGGCGTACCGGTCACGATTCTCGAGCAGGGCAAGCCGGTGCAGCCGCGGCGCCGGGATCTGGCGCTGCTCACGCGCGGCGAGCTGGCCGTCGATTCGAATTACTGTTTCGGCGAAGGGGGAGCGGGGACCTACTCCGACGGCAAGCTCTACACGCGCTCGAAGGATCGGGCTGGGGTGGCGGAGGTGATCGCCGACCTGGTTCGCTTCGGAGCGCCGGAAGAGATCGCGGCCGATGCCCGCCCGCACGTGGGATCGAATCGATTGCCGCGCGTGCTGGTCGCCCTGCGGGAGCATCTGGCCACGCTCGGCGTGACGTACCATTTCGAGACCGGGGCCGTCGGCGTTCGCGTGCAGGCCGGGCGGATCTGCGCCGTGCGGGTCGACGGGGGCGAGATTCCCGCCGAGCTGGTGGTGCTGGCGGTCGGCCACTCCGCGCGCGCGGTCTACGACTGGGCGGTCTCGGCCGGCATCGCCATGGTGCGCAAACCGATCGCGGTGGGCGTGCGCATCGAGCACCCGCAGCGGCTCATCGACGAGATCCAGTATGGCGACGCCGCCGGTCATCCCAAGCTGCCGCCGGCCTTCTACGAGCTGACCGCCGGCGCCGCAGATCGCGGGGTCTATAGCTTCTGCATGTGCCCGGGCGGTTGGATCGTGCCGGCCGCCACCGAGCCCGAAGGGGTGGTCGTCAACGGCATGAGCCTCTCCCGGCGCGATTCGCCCTTCGCCAACGCGGGCCTGGTGGTCTCGGTCGGGGTCGACGATTTCGGGCCCCTGGCGGCGGGGCCGTTGGCGGGCGTCGGGTTCCAGCGCGACATCGAGCGCGCGGCCTTTCGCGCCGGCGGAGGCCGGTTCCGCGCGCCCGCCCAACGGCTGGGGGATTTTCTGGCGGGGCGCGCGAGCGGCTCGCTGGGCGCGTCGAGCTATCGTCCGGGGCTGACGCCGGCGGACCTCGGGGCGGTGCTTCCCCCGTTCGTCGTCGAGGCGCTCCGCAAGGGCTTGCGTCAGATCGGTTCGCGGCTGCCGGCGTTCCTGCTGTCGGACGCGCTGCTGATCGCGGCCGAGACGCGGACCAGCGCGCCCGTGCGCCTCCTGCGCGATCCCGAGAGCCTGGTCTCGCCCTCGCTGGTGGGCCTGTACCCCTGCGGCGAGGGGGCCGGCTACGCAGGCGGGATCGTGAGCGCCGCGCTAGACGGCGCCCGGGTCGCCGAGCGCATCCTGGCGACGGCCTGACCGCTCGGGGCGGGAGCTGCCGTACGGGATTCTCGGCGTCTCCGGCTCAGCTCTTGGCCTGAGGCTTCGCGATCTCTTTGAGCACCTGGCGCAGCCAGACCCGCTGATCGTCGGTGATGACCTCGAACCGCACGCCCGCCGCGTAGCGGTTGTCTTTGACCTCGCTGGTCCAGGCCACCCGCGCCTTCACCCACAGAGGAGGCGTGTCGCTCTCGACGTCGTCGACCACCAAGAAGAGGCCCAGGACGACCTCTTCCCCCTCGTCGAATGGGCGGTCGGCGGTGAGACCGGCGCCACCCTCCGAAAGATCGCGGGTGGTCGCCGTGAAGACCGTCCGGCTCGTGCGCACCTCCGCGGACATCCGCAGGTCGATGCGAGGGTGGTGACGTCGCTGGTCGGAAGCGGGTGGACGAACTTCGGGCATGGGCTCAGAACGCGAAGGGATCGTCGGGATCGAGCGCGGCCGGGTGGCGGGCCTCATCGGCCTCGGAGAACAGGCCCCCCGGCGCGAGGGTCCCGTCGAGAAAGCCCACGAACATGTCCAGATATCGGGCGCGCTCGTCGTCGACCTTCACGAACTTGACGCCGACCTGGAAGGAACCGAAGAGGGCCGTACACCAGGCGACGCGGCCCAGGATCGAAAGCGGCTCGGACACCCCATCGTCTCCGAAGGTCAGCACCATCTCCAACGAGACCTCGGTCTCCCGGGCGATCGGCTGGGTGGCGATCAGGCACAGTCCGGCGCGCGAGATGTCGCGGGTGTGGGCGGCCAGGTTCTCGTTCGCGATCGAGACCGACACCTGCACGTCGACGTTGAAGCGCGGGTGTTGGCGGCGGGTCGGGTAGTCTTCGGTCATGGGGCCGAGCCGGACTCTCCCTCGATCGGCCGGTGATGCGCAAGGTGGGTGAACGCGCCGCCGGTCAGCGCATCGAGCTCCGCTTCGACTTCCTCTATGCGCAATTCACGCCTCAAGCCCGAAGGCATGTCCTGGTCATCGGCAGCCGCAGACTCGGCCTTGAGGCGCCGCCGTTCGAAGTAGAGGCGGATGACCAGCGACTCGATTTCCCGCCGGGTATCGGCCGTACGCAACGCCTGAAACTGCGCGCCGATCTCGTCCGGGTTGAAGATGATCTTGGACAGGTCCCAGGTCGCGCGGCACTGGTAACGTACGTCGTTGTTGCTGTCGATCCCCACCGGCGCCAGCGCGGCGGCGTTGGTCGGCGACCCCAGATCCACCGATTCGGTGCGCGCGAACCGCCGATCGGCCATCACCCGCAGCTCGGGAAGCCAACCGGCGAACCGTGCCCGGTCGACCAGCGAGCGGGCTCGGTCGGGTTCGGCCAGGATCAGCGCGGTCGCGGCCGCCCGGAGCGCCCCGATGGGCGGATCGATGGCGTAGAGCGCATGCAGCGCGACCGGATCGATCGGTCGGAGGTGGCGGGCCCGGCGCGGCGCGCCCGCCACCGCCCGATCCTCTAGGGATCCGAGCGGCACGGGGAGGGTGGGCGTCCGCTCGAGGTCACGCGGCTCACGGCCCGCGGGCTCGGTCCCAGGGAGAGCCTGCGAGAACAACAGGGTCAGCAGGCTGGCGCCCAGGAGGGGAAGGGGAGTCATCGAAGGGCCTCTCTTTCTTGGCTGAGGGCGGCCAGGCGGGCGTCGACCTCGTCGCCCCCGGGCGCGGCGCCGCGCAGATCCGCTTGCTCCGCCGCCATTGCCCCATCCCGCTCCACGAGCGCGTGGGCCAGCGCCGTGGAATCGCCGCGGCGACCGTCGAGGCGGCCCAGAGGGAAGGTCAGCAGCAGCATGACGCTCCAGGCGTGACGGACCGGGGTGCGCTCGGTCCCGAGCATCGCCGTCACCCACGGCCAGGGGACCTGGGGCGCGATCAGCCTGCGCGTGGGGAGTGCCGGCAAGCCGGCGTCGGGAAGCGGGCCGTCTTCGTCCCGGGCTGCTTCGGTTTCCCGTCTGGCGGTCGCGGACGCGTCGAGCGCCATCAAGCCGTCGTCGACGGCCAGCCAGAGCCGATCGCCCATCGCGGCCGCGCCTGCGACCGAGCGACCCAGCATCTCGGTCCTCTCGACCCAGGTGCGCCCGTCGCCGGAGGTCCAGACGCCGATGCCGGTCGCGATCCAGCGTTCATCGGCCGTGCGGCCGCAAGCGAGCGCACGGGCGGGCGGTCGATCGCCGACGCGAACGGGTGGAACGCCGGGGCTCCAGGTATAGACGCCATCGCTCGCCAGCGCGGCGGCGACCCCGTCGCAGACGGCGAGCGCGTCGGTCGCCCGATCGAAGATCCGGGTCGCGGCGTGATCCGAACCGACGACCAACACGCCGTCGTCGTCGGCAACGATCGCTTCCCCATCGACGCCGACCGCCAGGGCGCGGGGCGGGCTCGCGAGCCCGGCGGCGACCGTGAACGTCGCGATGGCCTCGTCGTCGCTGCCATTGGTCGCGGCGAGATCGGCCTGGTCGCCGCCGCCGTTGGCCCCGCCCTCGTCCACGTCGGCCGCTCGGCGAAAGAGGAGATCTTCGGTTGCCGCGATCACCACGCCCTCGGTCGCTGCGACGAGAACCAGGTCTCGCCCGCCGAGCCCGGCCGCTGCGCATCCGCTCTCGTCCCCGCGGAAGATTCCGGACGAGGTCGCGATCCAGACCAGGTCGGCCGACCGACTGGCCGCCAAGGCGTGGGGTTCGACGCCGGCCTCGGGGAAGGCGCGGATCCGATGTCTGGGGCCCAGTCCCTCGTCTTCCAGCGCATCTTCTGCGGCCGGTGTGCTGTCGTCGTCCGGGAGGCCCGCCGCCGCTAGAACCTCCTCGGCGTCGGGGGAGCCGAGCGAGGCTCCGGACTCGCGCCGGGGCGGCGCCGCGAAGCCGTTGCACCGCCCGACCGGCTGTCCGAACCCGTCGAAGGTCACCAGCTCGTCGCCCCGGAGCGCGAAGAGACGGTTCGATCCCGCCACCAGCCGATCGATGCGCCGACCGGGCAGAGGCTCCACGGCCCCGCGCGATCTCGCGCGGACGGCGGGACTGGCCGCGAAGGTCAGTCCGAAGATCAGCACGAGGACCAGCGCGAAGCTGGGAGACGGGGCCGACCTCGAGATCCGAACGCTGGCACGCATGCGCGCTTGCTAGAGCAACGCGCGTGCCGAAATGGGTCGTCCCGATGTCGCGCGCCCGCGACGACACCACGTCCTGCCTCCGGTCGCGCGCAACCGAATCCCGGACACCTCTGCCGGTACGGGGACGTGTTATACGACTCGGCGATGCCGGCCCTGATTCTCGACGGTAAAGCGCTGGCCGCGCGCGTTCGGGGGGAGCTGACCGTCGAGGTGGGGCGCCTGCGTGCCCGCGGCGTCGAACCCGGTCTGGCGGTGGTGCTCGTCGGCGAGGATTCCGCGTCGCAGATCTACGTTCGCAACAAGACCGCGGCCTGCGCGCAGGCCGGTATCCGCACCTTCGATCACCGGCTGCCGGCGGCGACCTCGGAAGCCGAGCTGCTGGCGCTCATCGCGACCCTCAACGCAGATCCGGCGGTGGACGGAATCTTGATCCAGCTTCCCTTGCCGCCCGGGCTAGATGCCCGTCGCGTGCTCCCCGCCGTCGATCCGCGAAAAGACGTCGACGGAATCCACCCGGACAACGTCGGTCGGCTTCTGATGGGCGAGCCCCGCTTCGTGGCCTGCACGCCCTTCGGCATCATGAAGCTCATCGCGGAGGCCGGCCTGCCGCTCGCCGGCGCGAACGCCGTGGTGGTCGGGCGCTCCAACATGGTCGGCAAGCCGATGGCGGCGCTGCTGCTCGGCGCCGACGCGACGGTCACCATCTGCCACTCGAAGACGCGCGATCTGGCCGCGGTCGTCGCGCGGGCCGACCTGGTCGTGGCGGCAGTCGGTCGGTCCGAGATGATCCGCGGCGCCTGGATCAAGCCGGGCGCGGTGGTGATCGACGTCGGGATCAACCGCCGCGCCGACGGCAAGTTGCTCGGCGACGTCGAGTTCGCCCCGGCCGCCGAGCGGGCCGCCGCCATCACCCCGGTTCCCGGTGGGGTCGGTCCCATGACGATCGCGATGCTGCTCGCCAACACCGTGACGGCGGCGAAGGTTCGCGCCTAAACCACTTCGACCCGGACTGGTTTCGCCAGGCTGCGGAGCACCACGGCCTGGAGATCGGAGAAGGCGGGTGGGTTGGCGAGCGCCTCGTCGAAACCCAGCGAGGCGGCGCGCGCGCGATCGCGTTCCAGTTGCGCCACGGCGAGCACCGGCGCGGAGCCGGCCTCTCTATGCTCGCGCAGGCGAGCATAGAGCTCATAGCCGCCGGCTCCGGTCGAATCCAGATCGATGACCGCCAGATCGACGTTACAGATGGCGCCCGGTTCCGAGAGCTTGGTCTGATCGATCTCGATCACCTCGCAGGTGACGATCGAACGGAGGTAGCGGATCAGCAGGGCCCGGGGCGCCGCCTGAGAGGCGGCGACCAGCGCCTTGAGCCCCCGGAAACCAAAGGCGAGCTGGTCGACGGCGTCGCCGAGCGTCTCGGCGCGCGAGGTCACCGTCAGCGTGACCTCGGGGACCTCGGTCGATCCGCTGATTCCCGAGACGACGCCGGTGAGCGCGATGGAGGTCGCCGGCGCGACGAGCCGCACCTGGACCGACGTTCCGTTCGGCAGCCGGGCGGTGGTCTGGAACGGAAGCCGACCGTGGGTGAGGTGGGTGGTGTACGCGACCAGCAACGCAGCGTCGGAGCGGTAGGTGAGCTCCAGGGACGGGGAGGCCGCGCTCAAGAGATCTGCAACTTTTCGATCAGCCCGTCCAGCTGATCGAGCGAGTGGTAATGGATCGCGATCTGTCCGCGTCCCGCCGCGGTCTCGACGATCTCGACCCGCGTGCCGAGCGCCCGGGAGAGCCGGAGGCCGAGCTCGCGCGCGCTCGTCGAAGGTGTTTGCGCGGCGGCGACCGCCCGGGCAGGTACGTCCGCGCGCTCGCGCCGCACCAGCTCCTCGACCCGTCGCACCGACAGCTCGCGCGCGATGATCTGCCGCGCCATCTTCTCGATGGCGACGGTCGTCTCGAGCCCCAGCAGCGCGCGCGCGTGCCCCATCGAAAGCCGACCCTCCGCCAGCAGGGCCCGCACCCCCGCGGGCAGCCGCAGCAGACGGAGCGCGTTCGCCACCGTGCTGCGATCCTTGCCGACCCGCGCCGAGAGCTGTTCTTGCGTGTATCCGAATTCGGAGACCAGGCGCTCATACCCGGCCGCCTCCTCGAGCGGGTTGAGATCCTCGCGCTGCAGGTTCTCGACCAGCGCCATCTCGAAGGCCTGCGTGGGCGCCACGTCGCGCACGACGGCGGGCACCTCCAAAAGGCCAGCGCGCTGCGCCGCTCGCCAGCGTCGCTCGCCCGCGATGAGCTCGTAGCCTCCGCCGGTCCGCACCCGGACGATGAGCGGCTGGATGATCCCCTGGGTCTTGATCGACGACGCCAGCTCGTCGAGCCGAGCGCTGTCGAAGCGGGTGCGCGGCTGGCTCGCCGACGGGTGGATCTCCTCGACCGCGATGGTCCGCGTTCCGTCGAGCGCGCGTCGTCCCGCGATCGGGCTGGCGGCCGGCAGCGGCGCGCCCGGGATGAGCGCCGCCAATCCGCGCCCGAGCGCCTTGCGCCGGGGCGCGCTCATCGCGACGCCACCGTCGTGGCCGTCGCGCCCTGGCTCTCGCCCTGCCGCTGGAGGAACTCGCGCGCCAGATCGAGGTAGCTCTTGGCCCCCTTCGACGAGATGTCGTAGAGGAGAATCGGCTTGCCGAACGAGGGCGCCTCTGACAGGCGCACGTTCCGCGGCACGGTGGTCGTGTAGACCTTGCCCTCGAAGTGGCTGCGCACTTCGTTGGTCACCTGCTCGGTCAGGTTCTGCCGGGGATCGACCATGCACAGCACGATCCCCTCGATGTCGAGCCCGGGGTTGAGCGACTCGCCGACCAGGCGGATGGTGCGCTGGAGCGCCGTGAGCCCTTCGAGCGCGTAGTACTCGCACTGCAGCGGCACCAGCACGCCGTCGGCCGCGCAGAGCGCGTTCAGCGTGAGCAGCCCCAGCGAGGGGGGCGTATCGATCAACACGTAGTCGTAGCGGGCCGCCGCCGCCCGCAGCGGCTCGCGGAGCTGCCACTCGCGCTCGGCGACCGAGACCAGCTCGATCTCGGCGCCCGCCAGATCCCCATTGGCCGGGATCAGATCGAGGTGAGGCAGATCGGTCTTTCGGATCACGTCGTCCAGGTTGGGATCTCCGACCAGCAGGTCGTAGACGCTGGGCGCTCCGGTCTCGCCGCGAGGATGGCCGAGACCAGAGCTGGCGTTCCCCTGCGGGTCGACATCGACCAGGAGCACGCGTTTCTCGGCGGCGGCCAGCGAGGCGGCAAGGTTCACCGCCGTCGTGGTCTTCCCCACGCCCCCCTTCTGGTTCGCGACCGCGATGACCCTTCCCATGTTGGTGACGCGCCGGGCGCTTCCGTAGCTAACACGCTACCGGCCGGCGGGCCAAGCCCGCAAATAGGGCCAAAAATTTGACGGCATGTAAGGGTGGGTATTATCTAAACCTACATGTCGGTTTCATCGTCCCGCAAGCAAGGAGAATGACCATGGGCCAATTCGTCGACCAGAAGATCTATCGCACCTTCGAGGAGTTCGAGCGGGAGGAGCTGCGGCGGGATGGGTACTTCGAGTCCGTCGATTCTATGATCGACGAAATGTTCGCCAGCGAGCTCGACTTCGAGGGCGGCGGGTCGACCGGTCGTCGCGGCAAACACGCCGACGCCGACGACGAGTAGCCGAGATTGAAGCGGGACCGAAACGGTCCCCGGGGCCCGCGGCGCGACGGACGGTCGAAGGCCGTCGCGGGCTCGTCGGAAGTCCCGAGGTGGTTCCACATATGGTAAACCGCCCGCATGGCTCAAGAACCTAGCTCGCCCCGTCCCGCGGCCTGGACCGCCACCATCTGGCCGCTCGTCACCGGTCTCGCCGTCGGGTTCCTGGTCGGTCGCGAAACCGCGGGTCACGGCTCCGGCAGTGGCGCCACCGCCGATGTCGCCGCCGACAAAGCGGGCGACGCGGTCCCCGCCGCGACCAAGCTGCCGGCCAAGATCTTCAAGTCCGAGAGCGAGTTCCCTGCCGGCTGGACCAAGGAGGCCGACCTCTCGGGGGTGACCACCGTCAGCTTCGCCGGGCTCACGCCGCAGCAGAAGGTGACCGCGCTGCAGGCCTTGAACGAACGCGACTGCGAGTGCGGCTGCGGCATGGGCAAGATCGCCGGCTGCCTCAAGAAGGATCCGAACTGCCCGCGCAGCCCGAACCTCGCCAAGCTCGCGATCGACATGTCCAAGCAGGGCAAAGGGATGGGCGAGATCCTGGCGGCGATCGACGCCCAGCAAAAGCCGACCGGCGCGCCCTCGCCCGGGGCGGCGGCCCCGGCCGGCGGCTCGAAGAAGGTGACGCCGTTCGCCCACGATCTGAGGCGCGGCGCCAAGGCGACCAAGGTGACCATCGTCGAGTTCAGCGATTTTCAGTGCCCGTTCTGTAAGCGGTCCGAGCCGACGGTGCGCGGCGTGCTCGACAAGTACGGCAAGGACGTGGCGCTGGTCTGGATGAATCAGCCGCTGCCGTTCCACGACCACGCCATGGACGCCGCCAGCGCTTTTCAGGCGGCCGCGCGCCAGGGGCCCGACAAGGCCTGGAAGCTTCACGACAAGATGTAGGAGAAAAACACCGCGCTCACCCGGCCGGACCTCGAGAAGTACGCGGGCGAAGTGGGCCTCGACGTCGCCAAGCTCAAGAAGGATTGGGACGACGCCAAGATCAAGGCGGAGATCGCGGAGGACATGAAGGCCGGCTCCGCCGTCGGTGCCAACGGGACGCCGACCTTCTATATCAACGGCCACGAGCTGGTGGGCGCGCAGGAAGCGTCGGCGTTCGAGAAGATCATCGACGACGAGATCAAGGCCGCCGACGCCCTGATCAAGAAGGGGACGCCGCTCAAGGACGTCTACGCCAAGCGGATCGAGATGGCCGCGCTGGCCGCGCCCGCACCGGCGGCCGCCCCGGCGGGTCCGCCGGCCGGGCCGGAAGGGAAGTTCGACGTGAAGGTCGGCGACGCGCCGATCAAGGGTTCCTCTTCGGCGCGCGTCACGCTGGTGGCGTTCAGCGACTTCCAGTGCCCGTTCTGCTCGCGCGCCGTGCCGACGGTGCGGCAGCTCGAGACCGACTACCCCGGGAAGCTGCGGATCGCCTTCAAGCAGATGCCGCTGCCGTTTCACGACCACGCGCACCTGGCTGCCGAAGCGGCGCTGGCCGCCAACGCGCAGGGGAAGTTCTGGCAGATGCACGACAAGCTCTTCGCCAACCAACAGGCGCTGGATCGGCCGGCGCTCGAGAAATATGCGCAGGAGCTGGGGCTCGACATGGCGAAGTTCAAGGCGGCGCTCGACTCGGGCAAGTACAAGGACAAGGTCGACGCCGAGGCCAAGGAGGGCGCCGCCGTCGGTGCCACCGGGACCCCGACCTTCTTCATCAATGGCACGCGCCTGGTCGGCGCTCAGCCGGTCGACGCCTTCAAGGCCATCATCGACAAAGAGCTCAAGGCCAAAGGCTAGGGTTCAGAATCTCTGCGTGGGGACGTCGGGGCGGGCGCGGCGGAGGATCTGACCGCCGACGCCCCACACCAGACGGAGCTCGTCCGGCGAGGCCTGACCTTCGTAGGCATCCAGTCGTCGCTTGCCATTGTCGCAAGCGCTGGGCTCGAGCACCTGGTACGAGCTTTCGTAGATCGCGATCTGGTCGCCGCGCACCTGGCCGGTGAACTGGTAGCGGGTCGCGATCTGAAAATCGAGCGCCATGCTGCACCGGTAGGCGTGGCCGTCGATCGAGACCTGGTGGACGATTCGATCGTAGTAACCGGTCAGCGCCGAACCGTCCTGGGTGACGTGCCACTCTTCGCGCTCTTGCTTCTCGTCCCCGCCGGGGACGACGCCGTGGTGCTCCCAGATCCAAAGTCCGCTGACGTCGGTGGGACCCTCGGCGGAGGGGACCGCTGCCGCGGTCGGGGCGCCGCCGTGAGCCAGGATCGCCGGATCGTCGGTCTGGCGCGCGCCCGGGTCGGCGCGCGCGACCAGCATCTCGGCCTCCTCCGGGTTGTGGATCCGGTAGAGGGTGCGTCGCTGTGCGCCGCTCACCAGCGTGAGGACGTCACCGTCGAGGCGACCGTCGTAGCGCGCCAGCTGCCGTAGACCCGGGTCGCAGTGATTTCCTGCCTGGGCGGCCCGTTGCTCCAGCTCCTGGATCTCGACCTGCCCGCCGCGGACGCGTCCCGCGACGTTGAAGCGTTGCATGGCCGAGAACTGCGGCTGGCGGCTGCAGACGTACGGCCGGCCGTCGCCCGACACGAAGGTGAGCGCCGCGATGTAGTAGCCGGTGATGGAGCCGCCGTCCTGGGTCAGGTGCCACTCCTGTTTCTCGATGCGGGTGTCACCGGCGCCGATACCCTCGCCGATGGTCGTCTGGCTCATCGCGTCCCAGATGCCCGAGACCTCCGAACCGCCGGCGTGCGCCGCCAGGTTGGGAATGTTCGGGGGCGGGACGGGTCGGGCCGCGCAGCCGCCGGCGACGACCGCACACGCGCACATGACCAAACCGGCGAACCGCATCCGGATACCTCCCGGAGAGAACAGATCAAGTCTACACGATCAAACTAGGTCGGCGTCCCCATCCGTCAATCGGACGATCGATCAATCGGAAGATCTCGCTGGACGGTTGAGGAGCTCGGCGCCGGCCGCCTCCCACTCGGCCATCCGGCGCGTGAGCAGAGCGTCGAGCTCCCGCTCCCGGTCGGCCAGGGCGTGCAGCTTCTGCCAGTCACCGGCGTGATTCCCGGCCAGATCCGCGCGGACCGTGGCCAGCTCCGTCTCGAGCTTGCTTACATCTGCCTCCAGCGTCTCCACGCGCCGCGCCAGCTGCCGCCGGGCCCGCTCCCGCTCCTTGCCAGCGCCCCGTTCCGCGCTGGCGGCCGCGGGGGGCGCCGGTGGGGGCGGAGCGACGATCCTGGGGGCTTCTGCCGGAGCAACCCGGCGCCGCTTCCAGTCGCTGTAATTGCCGAGATGTGCCTCGAGGTCGGTGCCTTCGATCACCAGCAGGCGGGTGCAGATTCGATCCAGAAAATAACGATCGTGGCTGACGACGAGCAGCGTGCCTTCGTAATCCTGCAGGGCCGCTTCCAGCGTCTCGCGCGCGGGGATGTCGAGGTGGTTGGTCGGCTCGTCGAGCACCAGGACGTTGCGCGGGAACAGCATGATCTTCGCCATCGCCAGCCGGCTGCGCTCGCCACCGGACAGCCCGCGCACGACCCGAAACGGATCGTCGCCGAAGAAGCGGAACTTGGCCAGGTACTGCCGCACGGCATCGGGAGAGAGATCGGCGCGCACGCTCCGGATCTCGTCCATCAGCGTCAGCGCCTCGTCGAGCGTCCCCAGCTTCTGGTCGAAGTAGCCGATGCGCACCCCGCTGCCGATCTCCACCCGACCGCCGAGCGGGGGCAGCTCGCCGATCAGGGTCCGCAGCAGCGTCGATTTGCCCGCGCCGTTGGGGCCGATGATGCCGACCTTGTCGCCGCGGTAGATGTTGACGGTGACGTCGCGCAGGATGGTGGCGGCCGGAACGCCCGGCGCACCCGCATATCCGACGGTGAGCCCCGGTGCGCGGAGGATCTCCTTGCTGCCGAGCTCGCCACCGGTCTGGAAGGACAGCCCGATCTTGCCGGCGTGCTGCCAGGGATCGTCGGGGCGCTCGAGCCGCTCCAGCTTGTCGAGCATCTTGCGCCGGCTCTGCGCCTGCTTGGTCTTTTGGCCCGCCAGGTTCCGGCGGATGAAGTCTTCGGTCTTGTCGACCTGCTCCTTCTGACGTTCGAACTCGGTGCGCGCGCGTTCGATGCGCGCGTCGCGCTCGACCACGTACTTGTCGTAGCCGAACGGGTAGCGGGTGAGCTTGCCGTTTTCGAGCTCGACGATCTCGCGGCAGACGGCGCGGATGAAGGCGCGATCGTGGGAGACCAGCACGAAGGCGCCCGTGTATTCGGCCAGGTAGGCCTCGAGGCGCTCGATCGCGGCGAGATCGAGGTGGTTGGTCGGCTCGTCTAGGAGCAGCAGATCCGGCTGGCGCACCAGCACCTTCGCCAGCTCGAGCCGGCCGCGTTCGCCGCCCGAGAGCGTGCCGACCGGGCGCGCCAGATCGCTCTCGGCGAAGCCGACGTCGGCGGTCAATCGCTTGACGCGCGCTTCGACGTCGTAGCCGCCGTCGCGCTGATAGCGCTCCTGCAGCTCGCCGTAGCGGGCGAGGTCGCCGGTACCGGCCGTGTCGGGCCCGGGGCCAGCGCCGGCGGGATCGCCCGCCGCGAGCCGCGCCTCGATCGCGGCGAGCTCCACCTGGAGGCGCTCGAGATCGGCGAACGGCTCCATGAGCGCGCCGCGCAGCGTGCCGTCTCCCGACAGCTCCTGCGATTGCCGCAGGTAGGAGACGCTGGCCCGCCCCAGCACCCGCACGTCACCGCCGTCGGGTCGTAGATCGCCCGCCAGCAGGCGCAGCGCCGTCGATTTGCCCGTGCCATTCGGGCCGACCAGCGCCAGCCGATCGCCGGGGCGGATCAGCAGCGACGCGCCGATCAGGATTTCATTTCCGGGATACGCGAAGCTCGCGTCGGCAAACTGCGCTATGGACATCGGTGGATCTGCTGGTCAAGTTGTAATAGAACTCGGGCCGCCGTCCAGGTCCGAAATCGACCATGAAAGAGTATCTGCTCACCGCCGGTCCGACGCCCGTTCCCGAGCGGGTCTTGCTGGCCATGGCCCGGCCGATGCTCTACCACCGGGCGCCCGCCTTCACCGAGTGCCTCAAGGAGGCGCAGGACGGCCTCAAGTGGCTGATCCAGACCAAGCAGCTCCCCATGGTGCTGGCCGGATCGGGCACCGTCGGCATGGATGCGGCGGTCTGCAACTTCCTGCGCACCGGAGACAAGGCGATCGTCATCCGCGGAGGCAAGTTCGGCGAGCGCTGGGGGAAGATCTGCCAGGCCTACGGCATCGAGTGCGTGTTTCTCGACGTCGAGCGGGGCAAGAGCGTCGATCCCAAGTCGGTCGCCGAGGCGATCGAGAAGAACCCGGGCGTCCGCGCGGTCTACGCGACCGCCTCCGAGACCTCGACCGCCACCAAGCACGATCTCGAGCCCATCGCCAAGATCGTGAAGGCCAAGGACGACGTCATTCTCTGCGTCGACGCCATCACGGCCGTGGGCGTCTACGACGTCCCGATGGACAAGTGGGGGCTCGACGTGGTCTGCGTCGGATCGCAGAAGGCGCTCATGCTGCCGCCGGGGCTGGCGGTGGTCGCCGTCTCCGAGAAGGC
>JADGRB010000293.1 GCA_017881315.1 Pseudomonadota bacterium | reverse complement strand
GGCCCGGCGCAAAGTCGCGCGGGCTCGTGCAGTGGGCCGCCACGATACCGGCGGTGATCGCTTTGCCGATCACCGTGGTGGAGAGGAAGCCGGCCATCACCTCCGGGAAGAGGGTCACGACCTCGAAGGTGAGCCGCGGCGGGGTCCGATCGTCATCTTCGTCAGTCATCGTCCTCCCAGCGGACCCGAATTCTACGGCCCGCCGTGTCCGCCGTGAGGACGAACTGCGGCACCAGCGGGATGAGCCGCTCTCGGCCGTCGTCGGCCACCACGGTCGCCACGTCGTGCGCCCCGTTCCAGAAGGCCTGGCGCGCGACGCCGAGCGGTCGACCGCCTTCGTCCTCCACGGAACACCCGACGATATCCTCGACGTAATATTCGGCGGGACCGAGCGGCGGCAGCGCGGCCCGGGCCACCCGCACCTCCGCGTGGGTCAGGGTGGCGGCGGTCTCCCGATCGTCCACGCCGACGAGCCGGACCAGATAGCCGCCCAGGACCGGGCGAAACACCCGCACCGTTCGAGCCTCGCGCCGCCCGTCGAGCAGCACGATCAGCTGATCCACCTTGCCCGAGATCCGGCTGTGCGCGTTGTACGGCCGGAGCGAGAGCTCGCCGGCCACCCCGTGCGGGCGACCGAAGATACCGATCGCCAGCGTCTCCGGATCGTAGTCGTCGCGCTGCGGGTCCGTCGGCCTACTCGAGAATCTCGAGGATCACGCGTCGGCGGGTCTTGGCGGACGCGGCCGACAGGATCGTTCGCAGCGCCTTCGCGGTGCGACCCTGCTTGCCGATCACCTTGCCCAGGTCCTCTTCCGCGACCTTGAGCTCGAAGACCAGGGCGTCCTGTTCCGAGATCTCCTCGACCTCGACCTCTTCGGGACGGTCGACCAGGCCACGCGCGAGATAGTCGACCAGCTCGCGCAACGCCGGCTGAGCCGACCCCGGCTGAGCCGATTTCTGAGCGTCCTCGCTCATGGTTATCGCGCGACTACGCGGCCGGGGCGGCCGCGGGCGCGTTGCGCCGCTGCCGGCGAAGCAGCTCGGAGACGGTCTGGCTGGGGAGCGCGCCCACCGACAACCAATGCTGCAGGCGCGGGGCGTCGATCCTGAATTCAACCGGATCGCGCAGGGGGTCGTAAACACCGAGTTGCTCGATGAATCGGCCGTCACGCGGGCTCCGTCGGTCGGCGGCCACAACGCGATAAAAAGGCACTTTTTTTCCGCCGGCGCGGGTCAATCGGATGGTCACGGACATGGTTTTTGAAGTCCTCGAAAAACGAGCTGGCAAACCTACCGGCCACCTGCCGCCCTGTCAAGCATGCATGGCGAGCGAATCCGCGAACGAGGGGACGGGTCGGGCAGGCCGGGAATTGCCAGGGCTCGCCCCGGATTGCAATAGTGCCACATGCGAACCTGGTCCCTCCTCGGGCTGACGCTGGCCGCGCTGCTGTCTGGCTCCGGCGACTCGAGGGCGGATGGCCACGGAGATCCGCGGCGGCTGACCCTCTTCTACACCGGCGAAATCCACGGGACGCTCGAGCCGTGCGGGTGCACCAGCGATCCGCTGGGCGACCTGGCGCGCTACGCGGCGCTGGTCCGAACCGCCGCCGGATCGGGACCGGTCCTGTTGCTCGACGGCGGCGGCCTGTCGTTCCCCGAGAGCAGCGGGGCCAAAGAAAAAGCGCCCAACGCCCTCCGCGCGCGTTTCCTGGGGCGGACGATGGGCGAGCTCGGAACGTTCGCCGCGGGGCTGGCCGACAACGATCTGCGCGGTGGCGTCGCCGAGGTAACGCCCAGCCGCCTGGCCGTGAATCTACCGGGCGCGCGCGCGGTGGCTCCCTCCATCCTGAAAACCGTGGGGGGCATCCGGGTCGGCATTTTCGGCGTGGCCGATCCCGCCCTCGCGGTCGAGCTCGGCGTCAAAGCCGAGGATCCGGTGGTCGCGGCCAAGCGCGAGGTGGCCCGCCTGCGCGGCGCCGGCGCCGAGCTGGTGGTCGCGCTCGCGCCGATCGACAGGCCGCTGGCGCGTCGGCTGGCGCGGGCCGCGCTGCCCGACCTGGTCGTGCTCGGACGTCAGGTCGGAAACGGACAGGCGCGCGCGGAACAGGTGGGAACGACCTTCTTGGTCGCGGCGGCCGAGGAGCTGCAACGGGTCGGGCGCCTCGACCTCGTGCTGCGCGGCCAGGGCCCCCTGGCCGATGCCGGCGGCCTGGAAGCGGCGGCCCTGCGGCGGGTGGAGATCGACCAGACCGCCGCCCGGCTCGATGACGAGCTCAAGCGCTGGTCGACGGGCGGTGGCGATCCGGCCTTCATCGCGGGGAAGCGCGGCGAGCGCCAAGCCCTGGCCGATGAGCGCAAGCGCCTCGACGCGCCCTGGTCCCCGCCGGCATCCGGCAACTACTTCACGAACCGGCTGATCCCGCTGCGGCGCAGCCTGCCACGCGACAACAAGGTCGCCGCGGAGATGCGCCGCCTCGACGGTGAGGTGGCGGCGATCAACGTGCGCAACGCCGCGCCCCCGGCGCCGCGCGAGCCCGGGCGCCCCTACTTCGTCGGCGACGCGAAGTGCGGGGCCTGCCACAAGGCGGCGCTCGTATTCTGGAAGACCACCGTGCATGCCACCGCCTGGAAGACCTTGGTCGAGGTGGGCAAGCAGAACGACTACCGCTGTGTCAGCTGCCACGTCACGGGCTACGCGCAAGTCGGCGGCTCCAGCCTGGGGCACACTGACCACCTGCGGGACGTGCAGTGCGAGGTCTGCCACGGACCGGGATCGACCCACGTCGACGGCAAGGGGCTGGAGGAGCCGCCCGCGGTCCAGCGGCCCACGCCCGCGAGCACCTGCACCGGCTGTCACACCACGCAGCATTCGGACACCTTCCAGTACGAGGCGTACCTGCGCGACGTGCTCGGGCCCGGGCACGGCGGCAGCGCGCGCAAGAAGCTGGGCGATGGCCCGACGGGCCATGCCCTGCGCAGCGCCGCGCTCACCCGCGCCAAGACCGCAGGCTCCGACCAAGCGCAGAAGATGCAGTAGCCGAAGCCCGCCGACGCAATAGGGCCGCTGGCCGCGCTTAGACGCCTGTCGCGGCTCCGGTGAGGAGCTGGTCGAGCAGGTCGGGCTCGATGTTGCCGCCGGTGACGACGACCACCGTGCGGCGGCCGCGAATCGGGGCGGCGTCGTCCAGCAATACGGCGAGCGCGGGCGCGGCCGACGCCTCGCACAGGATCCCGAGCGTGCGGTAGGCGTAGACGATCGCCTCGCGGATCTGCAGCTCGCTCGCCAGCGCGATGTCGGGGAAATAGTCGCGCGCCATGGCGAAGGTCCGCTCGCTGACGGCGCCCTCCAGCCCTTCGGCCAGCGTCGGACCGCCCGCGTAGGTGGTGTACGCGCGCCCGTCATCCAGCGAGCGCCGCATGGCGCAGTTCGCGGCGGGCGACGCGCCCAGGATCTTGATCCCCCGGGGGACAACCTCCACGCCGATTCCACCGGCCAGGCCCCCGCCGCCCACCGGCACCACGATCGACTGCACGTCGGGGAGCTGGGCGAGGATCTCCCGCGCCAGCAGGCCACCATTGCCGGCGATGACGTGGTCGTCGTCGAACGCCGAGACGAACACCAGTCCCGGATCGGCCTCGGCGCGGCTGCGGGCGGCCGCCTCGGCCTCGTCGTACGTCGCGCCGGCGACCTCCACCTTCGCGCCGAGCGCGGCGATTCCGGCGCGCTTGAACTCCGGGGTCTGCGCCGAGACCAGGACGGTCGCCTCGACGTCGAAGGTGCGCGCCGCCAGGGCCACGCCGAGGCCGTGGTTGCCCGCCGAGGCCGCGATCACCCGGCGGGGTCGGTCGCCCGCTTGCAGCGCGAGCGCCGCCACCCGCGCGGCCGCGCCGCGCAGCTTGAAGGATCCCGTGCGCTGGAGGTTTTCCAGCTTCAGCCACACGTCGGCGCCGGTCCGGCGACCGAGCGACGGCGCGGGAACGAGCGGCGTCACGCGCGCCAGGCGCCGGACGCGGTTGCCGACCTCGCCCCCCGTGACCTCCCGCCAAATGTCGGGATCGAACATCCGCTCCATACGAGCGCGAACGTATCACGGCCGACCAGACGGTCGATGACCGACGGTCGACGTCGGAGGCCAGCCGCGCTAAAGCTCTGTCATGTCGTTCGTGGCGCTCGACAGGCTGGTGCGCGGCGGGCACGTGCCCGAGGCCGAAGCGCCGCGCGTGGCCGAGCTCTGGGACGAGATCCGCAGGCTCAAGCGCGACAAGCGGGCTTTTCTTCCAGCGCACAACTATCAGGTGCCCGAGGTCCAGGCGGTAGCCGACGTGGTCGGCGACAGCTTCGAGCTGGCGGTCAGGGCGCGCGATCTCGGTCCCGAACAGGCGGCGCTGGTGGTCTTCTGCGGGGTCCGATTCATGGCCGAGGGCTGCTACACGTTGGCGCCCGAGCGGCCGGTCTATCTGCCCAGTTTGGAGGCGCTCTGCTCGCTGGCGGAGGTCGACGCCGCCGACGTCGCCGAGCGGCAGGAATTCCTGCGCGCCGCCGGCCGCCGCTTCGCGACCATGACCTACGTCAACACCTACGCCGACGTCAAAGCGCTCTCCGACAGCTGCTGCACCAGCTCGAACGCCGCGCGCATCGCCGACCAGCTCGGCGTCCCGGATATTCTATTCGTGCCGGATCAGAACCTCGCCTATCAGGTGGCGCTCAAGACCCGGCGGACCTACCTGCCGCCACCCGAACCACACAAATTCCACCCGCGCGAGTACGCCGAGATGATCGAGCCCCTGATTCGCGAGGGGGAAAAGCAGGGGCTCGTCGGCAACGTCTTCGCCTGGGAAGGCGCCTGCCACGTCCACCACCAGATGAGCCTCGAGGACATCGCCCGCATCCGCCGCGACGATCCCGGCGCGACGGTGATCGTCCACGGCGAGGTGCGCCCCGAGCTGCAGCGCGCCGCCGACGCCGTGCTGTCGACCTCGCAGATGGCGAAGTACGTCGACGCACACCCGGAGCAGACCCGCTACGCGATCCTGACCGAGTGCGGCCTGGTGGTGCGCCTCGAGCTCGACCACCCCGAAAAACAGTTCTACAAACCCTGCCGCCTCTGCCGCTACATGAAGGCGACCGACCTCGAGAGCGTCTACCGGACGCTGCGCGACGAGCCGCCCGAAAAGCGCATCACCGTCCCCGAAGACGTCCGCGCGGGGGCCGCGCGCGCCATGCTCAAGATGATCGAGCTGGCCTGAAGCGGGATTGCAGCAAGAGTCCGCTTTTCGCCCCTTCTAAGATCACCCATGAGACGGCTCGGATTGACCACTGATGGATTCGTGTTCGCATCGGTCCTGGCCCTGGCGGGCGCAGGATGTTCGGGCGGCAGTTCGGGCACCTCGACCGGTGGCACCGGTGGCTCCTCCGGAAGCACCGCCGGGTTCTCGGGCGGGGGCCGCGGCGGTGCGGCGACCAGCACTGGCGGTGCGGCGGGCGGCATGAGCGGAGCGGCGGGCAGCGCGGGCGGCGAGTTGGGCAGCGCCGGCACGACCGGCAGCGCTGGAACGACCGGCACGACCGGCGGCGCTGGCGCGGGAACGACCGGCCGGGGAGACAGCGCCGGCACGGGCGCGGTTGCTGGAAACGGCGGTAGGGCTGGCGGCGGCACGGCTGGCAGCGGGATCGCTGGCCGCGGCGGCGCTGGCGGCACCACCGGCGGTGCGGGCCGCGGGGGAGCCGCCGGCGGCGGTACCGGCGGTACCTCGACGTCAGGGGGTGCGTTGATCGAGAACGACGTCTTCTGGAAGGACACCGCTGGCAACAACATCTACTCGCAGGGCGGCGGGGTGCTCCAGGTCGGCAACACGTACTACTGGTACGGCGTCAATTACGCTGGCGCGGCGACCTACGCCGCCAATCCCAGCAACTCAAACTCGAACACCAACTTCGTGGCGATCACCACGTATTCGTCCACGGATCTCGCGCACTGGAAGCTCGAGGGGAACGCGCTCACCTACGCCAGCGTCGCGGCCAAGCTCACCATGACGGCGAGCACCTGGATCGGCCGCGTGGGCGCCGCCTACAACGCGACGACCAAGAAATACGTGATCGTCGGGCAATACCAGGGAACCCCGGACACGGAGCAGTTCTTCGCCACCAGCGACACCCCGAACGG
>JADGRB010000292.1 GCA_017881315.1 Pseudomonadota bacterium | reverse complement strand
GTCGATCGTTACTTCGTGACGACAACGTTGTCGAACTCGGCGGTGCCGTTCGAGACGATCACGCCGATGCCGCCCGCGGTCAGCGTCGGGTCGGTCACCATCACGCGGACCATCCCATTGACGTAGATGGCGATGTTCCCGCCGTGCATGTCGAGCTTGAAGGTGTAGGTGGTGTTGAGGGTCGGCGCCGTGGTCGCCTTGCTCTTGGTCCCGAGATCCGTCGTGCTCCCGTCCTTCTTCACGCGGAGCTTGACCCCGCCGCTGTCGTCCATGTAGGCCTCGTAGAAGTTCGCCTTGTCGGTTCCCAGCGCGAAACGTCCGTAGACCCCGACCTCCCAGCTGGAGCCCGATATCACTTTGACGTCCACCTGGAAGGTGTAGTCGGTCCAGGCGACGTTGCCCCCGACGTCGACCGTGAAATCGCTTCCGGTCGCCGCCCCCTGCAGGACCTTGGTTCCGTCGCTCACCACCGACCAGGTGCCGAGGCCGGTGGCGGTATCCCCCTCGAGCCAACCGGTCGCCATCGCAGAGGCGGTGTCGGTCTCGAAGTCGTCCATGTAGAGGACCGTGCCCGGCGGTAGGCCGCCCGTCCCCGCGGCGCCGCCGCTCGTTCCGGCAGCGCCGCCGCTCGTTCCCGCCGTCCCGGTCGGTGCCAGGGTGCCGCCGGTGCCGCCGTGACCCGCTACGCCCGTGAGCCCGGCTGTGCCAGCCGTGCCGGTGGTGCCAGCCTGGCCAGCCGTGCCGGCGCGTCCGCCGCCTCCGGCGCCCGTCGAGCCGGCCATCGCGCCCACGCCGCCGGTCCCTGCAGCTCCCGACCCGCCGCCATCGACGCCGCGGTCATAGCCGGCCGGCGTCAGGCAGCCGACGGCGAGCGCCAGCGGCGCCAGCAGCCAGCATCGGGTGAAATGGCCAACCATGGGTCCTCGTCGGCCGCTCAAAAGTTGAACGCGAGACCCGCGTCGACGTCGACATTGACGGTGAATTTTGGCGCCGCCAGCTCGACGTTGCTCGAGAGCATCAGCGAGAGGGTGGAATTGAGATGGTAGAAGAAACCCCCGCCCCCCTCCGCGAGGGCCGGACCCGCCGCCACCGTGTCGACGCACTTCTGGTTACGGGCGGCGCCGCAATCGTTGAGAGCGCTGTAGGTGATGACGTGCCGGATCTGCCCGCCGCCGACCCCGGCCGAGAGGAACGGTCGGAAGTCGTCGGACCCGAACAGCCAGGTCGCCTTGGCGAACAGCGCAAACGCCCAGGCGGCGTCGTTGTAGGTGTGTCCCGTGTTGGGATCGACATACTCGGTCGGGCCACTCACGATCTGAATTCGCCCCTGTCCCGAGATCAGGAGATCGGGGTGCAACCAGTAGCCGACCTCGGGAACGACCTGGCCGATGAGCGCGCCCGACAACGTGCCCGGCACCGAGCCATTGAGGTTGAGCTCGGTCGTGCCCGAGGTGTAGCCGGCGCCGCTGCCAATCTGCAGGCTGGCGAACCATTTGGCGCCGTCCTCTTCTTCGCCTTCCTCGTGCGCGCTGGTCTTTTCCTCGGCGCGCTTCTCGACCGTGGCACGCGCGTGGTCACCGGAGCCGCGGGCCTCGGATCCTCCCAGCTGGATGACCAGCGGGCGCTCCTCCGTGCCGCGGTTGGCGACCGGCTGCCCGTCGTCGTCCTGCGCCTCCATGTAGTAGGCGACCGAAGAGCCGGTGGTGGCGCGATCCGGGATCTCGGCGCTGTAGGCCCCGGCGCCCACCGGATCCATCTGCCGTCCCAGGAACTCGCTGGTTCCCTGCGGCCGGTAGGCGAGCACGATCTTGTGGAACTTCAGGTTCTCGTCGACGTTGACGGTGACCCGGATCGCGTTCCCCTGCTTGACCGCGCTGACGGTGTGGTAGGCGAATCCCGTCGACGAAATCGCCGGCTTGGCAGCCGATTCAGCGGCCGGATGATCGTCCCGCGCCTCGCGCGGCGCCGGGGGCAGCCCCGTCTCGGCCGAGGACGGAACGGGTCCCCCGGTTCCGCCGGCCTTCGCGTCGTCGAACGCCTCGTTCAGCTCCGGCGTGGCCAGCGAGGGCGTGAGCGCGATGCCGGGCTCGATCGCGAGCGCCTCCGCGAACTGCTTCATGCCGAGCTCGCGGTTCTTGAACCCTTCGATGATGACCACCCCCATGTGGACGTGCGTGCGCGCCGCGATCGGATGCTGCGCGAGGCCCGAGCTCTGGCAGAAATCGAGCGCCTTCTTGAGCAGCTCGCGCGCCTTCTCGAACTCCCGCTTGTCGATCGCCGCCAGCGCCTCGCGGTTCATCTGCGTCACTTTTGCGGCGGGATCCTGCGCCTCGGCCAGGCGCGGTCCCGCGGCCGCCACCCCCGGACAGAGCGCGACGACGATCCCGACAAGAACCAAGGTACGGTGTGCCGACATACGTCGAATGAGTGTCGGGGTCCTTGGAGCGCGGCTCACGGCGCCGCGACCTAGAACCGCATCTCGGCGCCGCCCAATCCGGCGGCAAATGCGGTGCCCCATTTCGCCGTGTCTCCATTGGGAAAGACCACGACCGGGCGCCGGAGAGCCCCCCCGCCCATCAGGTCGACGCGCAACGACCAATGCGACGCGAGCCGAAGCCGCGCCGCCCCATGTCCGTAGAGAGCGACGCCCAATCCCTGATCGGTGTCGCCGATCGTCTCCGGGCTGGTCGACCCCGTCGAGCGCACCACGAACACCATCGTCCCCAGCGCGGCCTCCAGCGCCAGCCGCCGCTCCCCCCGTGGCGCCAGCAACAGCCCGGCTCCGGCCAGCCAGACCGAGGTGCGGATCTGATCCGCGCCGTCGGACAGCTCCGCGCCCGCGAGCGGCGCATAGGCGAGAAGCTCGACGCCGAAGAGGCCGCCCAGGCCGGCCCGCAGGCTGGCGCCGGCGATCACCAGCGGTCCCAACCGACCGACGCTGGCCAGCACGCCCGACGAGACGTCGACCGCCAGCCACCGGCCCGAGTCGGCCGGTCGTAGCAGGTGCGGCTCCACGACCACGGCCGCGGGCGGCGGCGACAGCGGCGCGACCGGCGAGGCGCCCAGGCCCATGCTGATGCGCAGAAACTCCACGGTGCGCAGCGCGAGGACCGATTGCAGCCCCGAGGTCTCGTCGACTTCCAGCTCCTGCCGGAGCGCCACCCGCGCAGATCCCTCCTCGGCGATCCAGACGTCGGTGCGATGTCCGTCCGCGACGACCGCCGCGCGCGCGCCGGCCGCCAGGGCCCGACCGACCAGCGCCTCGATGTCGAGCTCGGGCGCGATGGCGGCGCGCGAGACCTCGAACCCCAGCGCCCTCAGCTCCGCATCGATCCGACCGGCCAGCGGATCGTCGCTGGTCACGCTGAAGAGAACGACGCGCAAGGGATGACCCGACGAATCGAGCGCGGCGCGGGCACGCTCGGACCAGGCGAGCGCAGCGAGGACGACGACGACGGTGAGCGCGCCGCCGCGCCGGCGGATCACGGGGTGACCGTGCGGCGAGCCAAGGCGGCGTGCGGTCCGTCGGGGAACGCGCGCAAGTAGCTGCTGGCGGCTTCCCGTGCCTGCCCGTCGTCACCGGCCTTGAGCCGCGATTCGATCAGCCGACCCGCCGCTTCGCGCGCCAGCGGTCCCCTCGGGAAAGACCGCAGGTAGCCCGCAAACCAATCGCCCGCGGCGCGGTAGTCGTGGCGGCCCTCGAAGGCGATGAGACCGAGCGCGAAGGTCGGGCGATCGGCCTCGGGAAAGCGTCGGCGCGCCGAACGATAGGCCTCTTCGGCCCGGTTCAGATCGCCCGCCAGTCGAGCCACGTCGCCCAGCAGAACCAGATCGTCGGCGCCGAGACGCGCGCACTCGGCCCGCCACCCTTCGAGCACCGCGGCCGCCAGCGCCTCGCGGTACTCGGCGCGCCCCGCCTGGATCCGCCAGTCGCCCGCCGAGGGCGGCCCGGCGTGGCCGGCGGCCATCGCCTCCACATGCCGGGCGCGTGCCGGCGCGGGGGTGCGCTCCGCGGCGGGAAGATCGATCGGCACCGGCGCCAACGTGGGGGCCTGCGCGCCTTCCGGCCCAGACAGGTCCGGCAAGGGCGGCATCTCCTCGCGCGCCGCGATGTCGTGCGAGGCCTCGAATCCCAGATTTGCGCCGCCCGCGTTGGCCTGCAGGCGCTGGCCGGTGACCACGCGAACCGGCTCCCTGAGACCGGGACCGGTCACCAGAACCGAGCCTTCGTGCATGTCGACGGTGAGCGACTGCGATCGCCGGTCCCAGCCGGCGGCGAACCGCGTGCCGGTGACCTGGATTCGGTAGCTGCCGGCGCGCACCTGCCAGTGGGTGCGCGCGCGATGGACCACCGAGACCTCGAGGGTGCCGTCTTCGATCGCAAGCGTCGCGCCCCGGCCGTCGAGCGCGTCGACGTGGGCCTCGGCGCGCGGCGGCAACGTGACCGCCGAGCCGTCCGAAAAATGCAGCTCGAGGGGACGCGCGCCCGGCGCCACCAGGGAGGCGCCCACCTGTCCACTGCCCGCCACGCCCGCGATCGCGAACGAGAGGGGATGCGGTCGCAAGATCAGGATCGCCGCCGCGGCCGCACAAAGACCCGCGCCGCCGAGGGCGAAAGACCACCGTAGCGCCCGGGGCCGAACGCGTCGGCTCTCCAGATGGGCGAGGCGCGCCTGGATCTCCGGAACCAGCTGGCGGCGACGCGCCTCCGCTTGGACCGTACGACCCACTTCGGCCAGGACTGACTCGAGCTCCGCGTTCATTTCAAACACTCCCTCTCGGACACTTCCCACATTCCCTTAGTAGTCACGATTCCCCCCAACGCCCACCGCGTGCCAGCCGCTCGTTGAGCGCGGGGTGCGCGCCCGCCGCCTCGACGAAACGACGCTCGGCGCGCGCGAGCCGGCGCTTGATCGTCGCCAGCGACACGCTGCAAGCCGACGCCACCTCCGTCAGCTGCATCTCCGAGATGAACCGCAGCGAGAACGCGATGCGCTCGTCCGCGGGGAACCCGGCGAGGATGCTGTACGTCGCGCGCACCGCCTCGCGGGTCTCGCCCTGCGGGGCGGCCACCGGCACCTCGGGAACATCCTCCGGTGCCACGAAGCGGATCCAGCGCCAGCGCCGCCGACGCCGGATGCGTCCGCGCGCCGTGAACACCGCCAGCGTCGCGATCCAGCTCCGCAGGGCCGACGCGTCCTTGAGGTTACGGATCCCCTCCAGCACCGCCACGAAGACATCCTGGATCACGTCCGCGATCTCGGCGTCGATGCCCAGCGCGCCGGCGACCAGACGCTCGACCAGCGGCTCGTACCGCTCGACCAGGATCATCCGCGCGCGGCTGTCCCCGACACGCAGCGCCGCAACCAGCTCGCCGTCGTCCGCGAACGCAGGCGCCAGCGTGGGAGACGGTGGACTCTTCGGCGCGTCGGTCGCCGCCGGGGTGGGCGATCGTTTGGCGCCGTCGGCACGCAGGCCGGTGGGGGACGGCACGGGTATGAGTTTACACGCGGCCTCCCCCCTTGTCGTCGCGGGATCAACCGGCCGGCGGCTTCCGGCACGCCGCGTCACCCGGACCGCAGCGGGATCCCGGGAGGTTCGCGCGGACCGGTCATTGCCAGCTCGGGACAACATCGTTCTACCGTGCAGTGAGTGTCCCAGGAGCCGCCGCGCGGTTCACCGTCAACCGCGTACTATATGAGCGTGGAGTCAGAGGTCCGTGCCGGTGCGCGGCTGGCGCTCGCCGCCATTCTTTTGACCGCCGGATGCGACGTCCGGATCTACCCGTTTCGGGGCGTTTCCAGGGATGCGAGCGGGGGTGATGCCGACGGGTCGCCTCCAGGCGCCGACGGCTCGCTGCCCATCCCCTGCCCGGACGAGCTGATCGGGTTCGCCACCACCAACGGCGGCACGACCGGCGGCGGATCGGGGGCGCCCGTCCTCATCGACGCATCGGACCCGAACGCCTTTGCCCAGCTCACGACCTACGCGGGCGACAAGACGCCAGGGCCTCTCGTCATCCAGTTGAGCGGGATGATCACCTTCCCAGCGGCGGACGACGGCGGATCGGCCACGACCGACATCAGGGTCTCCTCGGACAAGACCGTCATCGGCACGGGCGCCAGTTCGGGCTTCATCGGCGGCGGACTGAACCTGACCGGCAGCGCGAACA
>JADGRB010000291.1 GCA_017881315.1 Pseudomonadota bacterium | reverse complement strand
GCCTGCTACGGCCGACCGGTCCTGGCCCCCGCGGACGGCGCGGTGGCCGTCGCCCACGGGGGGGCGCGCGACTGGCCCGCCTACATCAAAGGACGCGACCAGGGAAACTACGTGATCCTCGAGCACGCGCCCGGTGAGTACACCGAGTTCCGGCACCTCGCGGCCCATTCGGTCACGCTGCACGTCGGGGATCGCGTGCACCGCGGCGATGTCGTCGGCCGCTGCGGCAACTCGGGCAACGCGACCACGCCCCACCTTCACATCGGGTTTCTGTCATCGATCGATCCGATCACCACCCGGCTCATGACGCTGTCGGGATACGAGGTCATGAACGTCAACGGCACCTGGCACGAAGGCGACGGCACGCCCCAGAAGGGGGAGATCCTGCGGCCGTTCGCTGATTGAGAGGGGTCCCCTCGCTTGGCGCCGCGCTTGGTTTCGTGATAGGCGATCCGACCTTGGAGGACTCCATGACGACTAAGGTGCTCTCTCTTACGGTCCTGATGTTCGCGGTCGGCTGCGTCGCCCCGGCCCAGTCCGGTCCGCCCGCGGCGACACCCGCCACCGCCGAGCCGGGCGCCGCAGCCGCGAGCGCCGCGCCGGCTGCCGAGGCGCCCGCCAAACCGACCGCCTCCGGCAAACCGGCCGAGCCGGCAGCGCCGCCGCTCCCCGCCTGGAAGCACGGTGAGAACATCTTCGCCGGCCCCAAGCTGGCCTGGGTCGACCCGTACGGTCCCGCCCATCTCAAGTCGAAGCTGGCCAGCAAGACCGATCCGCCCACCTCCGCGCTGTACGCCAAGCTCGCCGACAACGGCGGCGCCGAGTGGATCGGCGACTGGACGCCGAACGTCAAGAACTGGGTCGGCCGCCGCGCCGACGCGTTCCTCAAGACCGGCGCGCTGCCGCTCTTCCTTTCGTACAACATCCCCAAGCGCGACTGCGGGCAGTACTCCGCGGGCGGCGCCAGCGCGGCCGACAAGTACAAGGAGTGGATCACCGCCTTCGCGACCGGCATCGGCGACCGCCGCGCCGCGGTCGTGCTCGAGCCCGACTCGCTCGGGCTGCTCACGAAGGTCTCCGCCGACGGCAAGCCCTGCCTCTCGGAGGCCGATCAGAAGGAGCGGCTCGAGCTGCTGCGCTTCGCGGTCCACACCTTCGAAGCGCAGGGGAACATCGCCGTCTACATCGACGCCGGACACTCGGGCTGGCTCAAGCCGGCCGAGGACGCCAAGCGCCTCAAGGAGGCCGGCATCGACGAGGCCGACGGCTTCGCGCTCAACGTCTCCAACTACAAGTCGACCAGCACGGAGATCAACTACGGCAAGGCGATCTCCAAGCTCGTCGGCGGCAAGCACTTCGTGATCGACACCAGCCGCAACGGCAACGGGCCGCCCAAGTGCGACGAGGCGGCCGACGACGAGAAGTGCTGGTGCAACCCGCCCGGCCGCGCCCTCGGCTCGCCGCCCACGGCCAGCACCGCGGACCCGCTCATCGACGCTTACCTCTGGCTCAAGAAGCCGGGCGAGTCGGACGGCCAGTGCAATGGCGGCCCCAAGGCCGGCGTCTTCTGGCCCGACAAGGCGCTCGAGCTGGCGCGCAACGCCAAGTTCTGAGCGGCGGATCTCCGCCAGCTACGACCAGAACCAGGTCGCGACTTCGTCGGCGTAGAGAACGCCGGCCGGCGTGAGGCGCAATCTCTCTTCGTCGACGGTCAGCCAGCCCGCCGCGGTGGCGCGCGACGCGGCGGCCTCGCGTCCCGCCAGCGGATCGACGCCGTGACGCGCGCGGTGCGCGACGCGGGTGACCCCGTCGATCGTCCGCAGTCCCAGCCAGAGCGCCTCGTTCTCCAGATCGGCGGCGCGCCGGCGCTCGATCTGGCGGACGGCCGGGCTGCCGCCACCGGCCCGCGCGGCGCGCAGGTAGACGTCGGTGGCCCGTGGGTTGGCGAAGCGCCAGGCCGTCCCGTCGTCGAGCGGGCGAAACGACGACGCCGAAGCGCCGACGCCCAGGGTGGGCGAAAGCGACCAGTACAGGCGGTTGTGGCGCGCGCGGTGATCGGCGCGCGCGTAGCTCGAGACCTCGTACTGCGCGAGCCCGGCCGCTTCCAGCGCCGCTCGCCCGGCCTCGAACATCTGCGCCACCAGATCGTCGTCGGGACGCGGCAGCCCGCCCGCGCGGTCGAGCGCGCCGAAGGCGGTGCCACGCTCCACGGTGAGCGCGTAGGCCGAGACGTGCTCGGGCGCGAACGCGACGACGACGTCGATGGCGCGACGCCAGTCGTCCAGTGATTGGCCGGGGACACCAAACATGAGATCGATCGAGACGTCGTCGAAGCCGGCGGCCCGGGCCGCTGGCAGACAGGCCAGCGCCGCCGCCGCGGTGTGGTTGCGCCCGAGCGCGACCAGCAGCCGGTCCTCCAGCGCCTGAACGCCGATCGACAGTCGGTTGACGCCGCAGGCGCGGAGCGCGGCGAGCCGGGCCGTGTCCACCTCGCCCGGGTTGACCTCGACGGTGATCTCCAATCCAGAAGCCGCCGGACCGCCGAAGGTCTCGCGCGCGGCTTCGAGCACCCGCCCGAGGGCATCGGGACGCCAGAGCCCCGGTGTACCGCCCCCGAAATAGATCGAGACCAGCGGACCCGCGCCGTCGAACCAGGCGGCCCGCACCGCGATCTCCGCCGCCACCGCATCGGCATAGTCGTCGTGCGGAATCTCGGAGCGGGTGTCCACCGCGAAGTCGCAGTAGGGACAGCGCACGCCGCAAAATGGAAAGTGAACGTAGACGCCGAACGGATCGCCCGCGCGCAGACGGCCGGCCGTGACGTCGCCGGTTTGCAACGTGGCGACGGCTCCTCGCTCCTCTTGCGGCATGGTTGGTCTTGGGTGAGGGCTCGACCGGCGCGGCATTCCTGTCGCGGTCGTCGAGAATCTGATGGATGTGGAAAGGACGGCTGGTCGTGATCTAAGGTACTTGGGTATGGCACGGGCGCTGCAACAAGGAGCGAAATGACGATGATCTCCAATCTAGCTTCATTCAGATTTCTGGTCCTGATCGCCGCGACGGCTTGGTCTCTCCCCAGCCGGGCGGACATCCCGCCGACCTGCGACACCTTCGACACGCTCATCACCTGCGCCGCGGCGGATGTCGGGAAGGCCTGCCAAGGCGGGGGCCAGTGTTACGCCGTCACGTGCGGCACGACGAGCGCCATGACGCTCTACAAATGCGATGCCTGCCCGGCCGTCGTATCGGCGCCCGACGCCGGATGCGCGCCCGGCAACTTCGGAACGGCCTGCGGCGACGGGGGGACCTGCTCCCCGAGGCAAGCCTATTGCAACACCTCGGCGCCGAAGTACATCTGCGCCGGGCCCGCGCCGGCCAAGCCCACCGGACCGCCCGCGGGCGAGATCGGTGGCGCCGCTGGCGGCGGTACGGCCGGTACCAGCGGAAGCGCGGGTGCGAGCGGTGGCGGCGCTGGCGGCGGCACGGCCGGTACCAGCGGAAGCGCGGGTGCGAGCGGTGGCGGGGGCAGCAAGGGCGGCGGGTGCGACGTCGCCCCGCGCGCGACGGGACCGGGCGCCATCGCGCTCGGCCTGCTGATCGTGGGGATGGCGGCGCTGTTTTACGATCGCCGGCGCAAACGGCGGCGCTGAGCGCCCGCATGGCCACCGGCGTCCTGTCGCTCGAGCGCGCCGCGATCCCGCTGGATCGGGCGCGGCGAGCTCTGCTCGTCGGGCTCTCCCGCTCGGCGATCGCGCGGCCCCTGGTCACCAGGCGAGATCAGCGGATCCGATTGCAGGCCCTGGCGGGCGTCGCGCTGGCCGTCGTCTTGACGCTGCTGGCGCCCGGCGTCCTGTTCGTGCTTGGTCCCGCGCTGTTCGGCGTCGCGCACGTGGCCAGCGACGTGCGCTATCTCGCGCTCCGGCGCGATCTCCCCCGCCGCTGGACCACGGCCCTCGCCGCCGGCTGCCTGGCGCTGCTCGCGCTGCGCGGGCTCGAGATGGCGCTGCCCGGCCGCTGGCCTTTCGCCGCGACCGAGGTCGGGCTCGGGTGGGCCTGGGCCTTTTCCGGGGTCTGCGCCGGCGTCGCCGCGTCGCGCTCACCGCTCGCGATTCGCCGCGCGCTGGTGGCGGGACCCGTGATCCTGGGCCTGACGATCGCCGCTCTGGCGCGACCGACGCTGGCCCGCACCGTGTTCGCCCACCTGCACAACCTGGTTGGGATCGGGCTGTGGCTGCTGCTGTTCCGCAAGGGCCGCCGCTTCGCCCTCCCCGCCCTCACGCTCCTGGCGCTGGCGGTCGTCTTCTGTGTTTCGGGCCGCGCGCTTCCCCACGTTCATTTCGGCGGCCCGGGCGCCGCCCGCTTCGTCGACGAGATGGTCTTCGCCTGGCCCGCGTGGATGCCGCACCGGACGGCGCTGGGAATCGGGCTCGCCTTCGTGCTCTTGCAAGCCGTCCACTACAACGTCTGGCTGGCCTGGATTCCCCAGGAGGACCTCCGCTGCGAAGGGACGCTCTCGTTCCGGATGTCGCTGCGATCGCTGGTCCGGGATCTGCATCCCGTCTGGCTGGGATTGACGGTGCTGCTCGCGCTCGGGGTCCTCGCGGCCTCGCTCGTCGATGTCCACAGGACCCGGCAGCTCTACCTCTCGTTGGCCTCGTTCCACGGCTACCTCGAGCTGGCCGCCGGCGCCTTCCTGTTCGTCCGGGGCAGCTAGCGCCGCGACCGATGGAGACGCCCCACGGCTGGCTCGTCGCCTTCCTGATCACCGTCGCGGTCGAAACGCCGATCGTGGTCGCGTTGACCCGCGGCCACCCGACGGCTGCCGGACGCCGCGCGCTCATCGCGGTCTTCGCGCAGCTGGTGACGCACCCGCTGGTCTGGTTCGTCTTCCCTCGCATCGTCGGTCTCACGGGCCGGAGCAGCCTGGCGCTCTCGGAGCTGTGGGCCTGGCTGGCCGAGGCGGCTTTCTACGGCGTGGTCCTGCCCGGGATCTCACCGGCGCGCGCGCTCGGGGTCTCGGCCATCGCGAACGCGGCGTCCATTCTGGCCGGCCTGGCCCTGCTGTGATCTGCGAACGCGCTTCGCGACGCGCCAGCCAGGGTGAGATCAGGCGCGCGGCAACCAGGGCGGCAGCGCCGCGCCCGCGTAGAACCGTCGCAGGCGAGCGGCAGCCAGACCCGAGCGCGGCTGCCCCGCGTCGTCGAGGAAGCCCAGAAATCGCAGAGCGTTTCCACCCATGACGTCGCCGACCCCGCCGGTGTCGAACAATCGGGCGAACGTGGCACGGAATTTCTCCACCGCCGTGTCGGCCTCGGGGTCGAGCCGCGAGAGCCACCAGTCGCTGCCGTACATCAACCGGCGGGTGACCTTCGGGTGGCGCGCGATCACGTCGCCCAGCAACGCCAGCAGGCGGGTGGCGTAGACGGGATCATAGACCAGGGGCGAGTTGGAGAGATCGGCGTAGACGTTGGGAAAGCGCTCGATCAACGCCGCGGCCTGATAGATCCAGGCGGTGGCGGTCTCCTTGGGCGAGCCGCGATCCTCGACGCCGTAGTCGTGGCCGAAGTGGCCGAAGTTGAGACGTAGAGTCGGGTAGCGTTCCAGCACGGGCCGCCAGCGCTCGGGCGCAACCAGCGTGTGCAGGCCGAGACCGTATTCGTTGGCGGCGCTGGCGTGCGTGGTGATCGGGACCTCCGCGGCCTGGCAGTAGGCGTAGAGCCCCGAGAGCGCCTCGTCGAGGCGCTCCGCGAACGGCAGGCGCGATCGCAGATGCAGGTTGTCGAGCGGCGCAAATCCGACCGGCGGGTAGAGCTTGACGCCCAGGAACCCGCCGCTCTCGATCGCGTAGCGCACCATCTCCAGCGCCGGGCTGGCGGCGGTCGGCGGCGCGGCCGGCCTGGGCACGGTGTCGGTCGCGGGCGACTTCGACGCCGGCCGCCCGGCGTCGAAGTCGCGTCGCGGATCGAACGCCACGAACGGATGAAAGCGCGCGTCGGGCCGCCCGACGCGCCCCTCGATCGAAAGCCGCGCGATTGCCTCCTGGACCAATATCTGCGTCGGCAGCGCCGTGGGCGCGCGATCCTCCGACCAGGCGTCGTAGTCGACGAGCGCCGGCGTGAACAGCGAGACCGACGGAAAAGTCTCCGCCAGGGTGGCCGAGATGCTGGCGCGCGGGTGGGCCACCAGATACAGCGCCTCGA
>JADGRB010000053.1 GCA_017881315.1 Pseudomonadota bacterium | reverse complement strand
AAGGAGGCCGCCCGTCAGGGCCGCGCATCCGTCGGCGACCACCGCCAAGACAACGTAGAGGGCAGTGTCAGACACGGCTCAGCGCTGGGCGATGCCGAGAACCTTGCCGACCAGGGCGCTGACCGCCATGGCCAATCCCCCTCCCAGGAGCACGCGAAGAGCGGCCCGCAAGCGGGACGCTCCGGCGAGCTGGCCGCCGAGCGCGCCCAGCGCCGCCAGGCTGGCCAGGGCTGCGGTCGCGACGGCAGCGATGCGAATCGCGCTTGGTGCCAGCAGAACGACCACAATCTGCGGGATCGCCAGCGAGGCAAAGCTGGCCGCCGACACGACCGCCGCCTGAAGCGGGCGAGCCCGGGTGGCGTCGTGAAATCCCAGCTCGTCGCGAAGATGGGCCTTCAGGCGATCCCCCGCGCTCAGCTGCTCGGCGACCTTCTTGGCCAGCTCACGATCGAGGCCACGCTTTTCGTAAATGCCGGTGAGCTCCGCGAGCTCGTCTGCGGGGTTCTCCGTCAGCTGTCGGCGCTCCAGCGCCACGTCGGCCTCTTCAAGGTCTCGCTGTGAGCTCACGGAGACGTATTCACCCGCGGCCATCGACATCGCGCCGGCGACGACGCCGGCAACGCCGGCAATGAGCACCGTTCCCTTTGAAGCCGACGCCGCGGACACGCCGATGATCAAGCTCGCGGTGGACACGACGCCGTCATCGGCTCCGAGGACCGCGGCCCGCAGCCAGGTGCTCCGCCCGCTGCGATGATCCTGCTGGTCTGATCTCACCGCCATCCGCGACCGTCTAATGATGCCACGCGATGAGCGGCAGCTCGAGGGGGATGGCGGCCGACGACGAAGCGGGAACGATGCGCGGCGTGTAGTCGGAGACCGGCCGGTTTCCCGGGACGATCGCGCTGAAGAGCTGCCCGTGCGAGCTGCCGGCCAACGGCCTCACCGCCTGCATCGGCAGCCGAGTCGGCTCGGACGCGGCGGAGAGCGGCTCTCCATACAGCTCAACCCGGACGTCACCGGGTTCGAGATCGTCGAGATAGACCTCGACGGAGATGTCCCAGGCGTCTGGACGGGCGGTCGCTTCGAGGTGACCAAACCGCAGCGCAGGCCAGTGCATCGTCAGGCGGCTCTCCCAGCTCTCCAGCGTCTTGCCGAGCGCGCCTCCGTCGGCGAGCCGCTTCGTGACGGCTCGGCTAGCCGGCTCATAGTAGCGCGTCGCGTACTCGCGGATCATCCGGGTGGCCGAGAATCTGGGTGTCAACCGCGAGAGGCTGGCGCGCACCCGCTCCAACCAGGCGTGGGGCAGGCCCTCGGAATCCCGGTCGTAGAACAGCGGAACGACCTGGTCCTCGAGGACACGGAACAGAGCCTCGGCGTCGCGAGCATCTCCGTCGCTCCCGCCTTCCGACGTATCGCCGCCGATGGCCCAGCCGAGCCCGGGCGCATAGGCCTCTTCCCACCAACCGTCGAGCACCGACAGATTGAGACCGCCGTTGACGAGCACTTTCATGCCGCTGGTTCCACAGGCCTCCCAGGGGCGTCGCGGTGTGTTGATCCAGACATCGACGCCCTGAACGAGCTCTTGCGCCAGTGTGAGATCGTAGTCTTCCAGGAAGACGCAGCGTCCGCGGACGGCCCGCGTCTCGGCGAACCGGACCCAGGCCTCGACCAGCGCTTTGCCGCCCAGATCGGCCGGGTGCGCCTTGCCCGCGACCACGATCTGGACCGGGCGCCCCGAATTGTTGAGAAGCTTTCGCAGCCGCTCGGTGTCGCGAAGCAAGAGGTTTGGGCGCTTGTACTCGGCGAAGCGCCGGGCGAACCCCAGCGTCAGGACGTCGGGGTCGAGTATCCGCGCGCCTTCCTCGGTGGCGTCCGGTGTGGCGCCTCGACGGGCCAGCTGGCGCGCCAGCCGTGAACGGACCTTCGTCACCAGCTCGGCGCGGGCCTGGCCGCGAATGGTCCACAAGGTCATGTCATCGACCTTTCCCGAAGCCGCCTCCAGATCCTCGGCGGATCCGCGCCAGCGCTCGGGGCCACAGGACGCCGTCCAGAGCTCATCGGCCCACCGCGAATCCCAGGACGGGACGTGGACGCCGTTCGTGACGTAGTCGACGGGGACGTCTGGTTCCGGCCAGCGCGGGAAGAGCGGTAGGAACAGCCGCCGGCTGGTCGCCGCGTGGAGGCGACTGACGCCGTTGACGTGACCGGCGCCATGAAGCGCCAGATAGGCCGGTAGAAACGGTTCCGCAGTCGGTTGGGAGGATGGGTGGCCGAGCGTGAGGAGCTCGTCGAACCCGATGCCCAGATCGGCGAGGTACCCACGACCCTCCGGGAAGTACTTCGCGAGCAGCGGGATCGGGAACGCGTCGAAACCAGCGGCGACCGGCGTGTGAGAGGTGAAGATGTTGCCGGCGCGGGTGGCCCACAAGGCGGCGCGGAACGACAGGCCGGCCGCGCGCATGGCGCCGCGGACACGCTCGAGAACCACGAAGGCCGCGTGGCCTTCGTTGATGTGGCAAGCGCCCACCGGAACCCCGAGCGCCTCCAGCAGCCGCCAGCCGCCGATGCCGAGGACGATCTCCTGACACAGCCGCGTCTCGAGACCTTCGGCGTAGAGCTTCCCGGTGATGCCCCGATCGGCGGCGTCGTTGAGGGGCGCGTTGCTGTCGAGCAGGTAGAGCGGGACGTTGCCCACGTTGGCCCGCCAGACGCGGAGCCACAGCGCTCGGCCCGGAAGATCCACCGAGACCATCAGCCAGCCGCCGGAGGGTGAGAGAGCCGGTTGGATCGGCAGCACCGTCGGGTCGTTGTAGGGATAGAGCTCCTGCTGGCGTCCCTGAGCGTCGAGGACCTGACGGAAATAGCCCTCTTGATAGAGGAGCCCCACCCCGACCATCGGAACGCCCACATCGCTGGCCGCCTTGAGAAGATCTCCCGCCAGGACGCCCAGGCCACCCGCGTAGAGCGGAAGCGCCTCGCTGAGCCCGAACTCCATGCTGAAGTAGGCGGTAGCGGGCGGCGCAGGTTCGTCGGTTGGCTTCGCCATCGCCGAATAGCGCTGGCGCGCGGCGAGGATGGTGGCCAGCCTCTCCCGAAAAGGCGCATCGGCGGCCAGCGCTTCGAGGCGCTCGCCGGGCGCGCTCTGCAGGATGACCCAGGGGTTGTGGGTCGCCTCCCAGGTGACGGGATCGATCCGCCGCCAGATGTCGTCCGTTCCGTGACTCCAGGTCCAGCGCAGGTCGAGCGCGAGATCGGTGAGAGGCTCGATCCCGTCGGGAAGCTCGCGCGGGAGAAAGGCGTGGAGGGTCATCGAGAGCCCTCGCCGGAGCGGCGGGCGCCCCGGTCGACGGCGCTCACGGGGCGAGCTTTGATCGGACGGCTTCGACCTGCACGACGACGTCGATCTGGTCGCCGACGACGACCCCGCCGACATCGAGATCCTGATTCCAACGCAGGCCGAACCTTCGACGGTCGAGCCGCGCCTTGATCTCGTAGGACATCCGGTCGACGCCCGGCTGGTCATTCATCGGCGGCTCGGGACTGGTGAGCTCCACTTCGACCTCTTCCCGAAAACCGTGCAGGGACAGGATGCCCTTGATGATCGGATTGCCGCTCTTCGGCACGCGAACCTCGGTGCTGGAGAACTTGGCGTCTGGGAAATGCGCGACGTCGAAGAACTCTCCCGAGCGGATCTGATCGTCGCGCTCCGCGTCGTCGGTGTCGACGCTGGCGAGGTCGACCCACACTTGAACCGAAGACTTCGTGAGATCGCCCCGGTCCAGCGTGATCGTGCCGCCCCACTTCCGAAACTGTCCCCGAATCTCGTGAATCACGATGTGGCGCAGCGCGAAGCGGAGATTCGAGTGTTGGGGATCGATCTGCCATTCATCTCGGTTGGACATCTGGATCTCCTTGGTCTTGGACAGATCCTTCCGGGTCCGCTCGCGTGCCGCTTCGCCGAGGCGGTGGGCGGCCCAGGGATAGAGCAACTCGTCCTCACGTCGGGCGTGGGCCCGAAGCGCGGCGATGAAGTCCGCGACCCGCTCCGCCCGCAAGCAGTGCAGATCCAGATCGACGCCGAGCTTGGTCAGCCCTACCCGGATCCGCTCGTGCTCGTCGAGAAGGGCTCGCGCTTTGATAGGCTCTTGCAGAGCGAAGGCCGGGAGGATCTGGGTCTCTTCGTCGTCGAAGTGGGCGAGGAGCTCCTTTTCGAACACCCGCCAAGCCTCGCGGAGGGCGATCGGGTCCCCGCAGGAGGCCTCCGCCACGATCGACTGAAATTGGCGTTCGAGGCGTTCGTGGTCTTGGGAAAAGACGGCACGGACGGCCTGCTCCTCGGCCATCGGTTTGGGGTTGTGGCCCCGATTGAGAGCGTGCATATCGAGTTTCCGATGCAGATCGGGTGCCAGTCGCGGGCCCCCGCTCCTGAACCCGCGGCGGGGTAGCGGCCGGCCCCAATGCGCGAAGTTTGCGCGGTCGGGAGGTCGCCGGCGCAACTCTCGCGCGGTTGTGGCGCTCGGCAATCCGCCTCCGAAGATGGAACGCGCGTTGCTTCTCCAAGAGCCATGCGGAAAGCGCCCCTCACGGTGGCCGATTTCATGTCGCGCGGTCCGTACACGATCGGAGCCGCCCGGCCGCTGGCGGAGGCCGACCTATTGATGCGCAAGCACGACGTGCGGCACTTGCCCGTCCTCGATGTCGGTCGTCTGGTCGGAATCGTCTCACAGCGCGAGCTCGATCTTCTGATGACTGTCCCCGAGATCGACGCGGCGGTGCAGCCGGTGTCACGCGCCATGGTCAAGGACGTGCTCGTCGTCGCGCCGACCGATAGCGTCTCCCAGGTCGCGGCTCGAATGGCTGATCGGAAGGTCGGCTCGGTGGTGGTCGCGAGCGGCGGGAAGGTCCTGGGGGTGTTCACCACCGTTGACGCACTCCGCGCTTTGATGGTGACCGCGTAGTGGGACCGAGGCGTTGGCATTCGGCCTGCAGTCATCGATTGCCATGAGAGGGAACGCCAAGGATCGGAGGGAGAGGCATCGGCCGGACGGGATCGACTGTCTGTTGAGCGGCGCGGGCTCTCGGCCGCTCGGGGCCGAGTTACAGAATCAGCTCGCGGCGTCCTACCATCGGACCAGGGATCCTCGGCTGGAGCGCAGGCTCGTCGAGGCGAACCTGCGGCTGGTGGTCAAGATCGCTTGTGACAGCGATAGGTGGCGACGCCGGCAGCTCGAGGATCTGGTCCAAGAAGGGTGCCTGGGTCTCATCGAAGCGGTCCGGCGCTTCGACCCGGGCAAGGGGAGGCAGTTCTCGACGTATGCGGGCTTCTGGATCCGCGCGTTCGTCATGCGGTACCTGATGGACAACGTTCGGGTGGTTCGAGCCGTTCGAACCCGCGCCGACCGCGCCGCGTTCTTCAAGGGCGTGGTGGGGGGAGGGGAGACGTCGTTCGATGTGGCGGCCGATCCAGACGGGCGGCCGCTCTCTGAGATGTTGGCCGAATCGGCCTCGAGCGCCGAGGAGCTGCTTGCGGCCGCGGAGCTCAAACACAAGGTTGGAAGAGAGATAGCCGAGCTCCAAGCGCGGTTGAGCGGACGAGAGGCGATCGTTCTCGAGGAGCGTCTTCTGGCCAGCGAGCCCAAGACTCAGCGCGAGGTCGGCCGCCGGTTGTCGCTCTCGGGCGAGCGCGTCCGACAGATCGAGGGGACGCTCCTCGCCGCCATTGCAGCCAGACTGGGCGTCGACACCGAAAGGGTCGCCGCGGCAGCATGAGCTCCGAACGATCCACGCATCCCTCCGGGAGGCGCTCCGCCTCCTGCAGAGCACGGGTATCGTGCTGGCAGGCCCCCCGCAATTATTGCGCGAACCCGGCTCCCCGCAGTAATTTCTGCGCGGTCTTGCGTCGGAGCTCGCGTTCCATCTCCCGGTTCAGCGCTGGTCCAGCGGTTGCACTCTCTGGTGGCATGAGCCCTGAACGACGGATTCTGGTCGCGATCGATTTTTCCGCTGGCAGCGACGAAGCGCTGACCCAGGCCATCACCCTGGCGGGGCAGATGCATGCTGACCTCGAGCTCGTTTACGTCCTCGAAGCGGGCGTCGACGTGTTCGTGGCTGGACTCACCGCCTTCGACTCGGAGCAGGTTGACCTCCGCGCCGGTATCGAAAGAGAGCTGGCGAACCGCGCCGAGCGTGCCCGAGAACGGGGGATCGCTTGCCGGACCCTGGTGCTGCAAGGAAACCCTTCGATCGAGGTGACTCGGCGGGCGCGCGAAATAGGGGCGGACCTGGTGGTGGTTGGAACGCACGGGCGGACCGGTCTGTCGCACGTTCTGCTCGGCAGTGTGGCGGAGAAGATCGTCCGGCGATCGATCTGTCCCGTCCTCACTGTCCCTTTCTCGAAGAAGGCGGCATAGCATGGCCTCACCGGAGCAGGCAGTCATCGATTCTTCTTTGAGGGGAGTATCTCGAACCGTGGAAACCAAAGGCAGAATTCTGGTCGTCGACGACGAGGCAAATGCGCGAACGGCTCTGGCCGAGCTCCTGCGGGATGAGGGGTACGCCGTCGAGGCCGCGGGCGACGCCTTCAAGGCGCTGGGCAAGGTAGCCGAGTTCGCGCCGGAGCTCGTGCTCACCGATCTCAAGATGCCGGGGATGGACGGTCTGGCCCTGCTCGCCCGGCTGCGCGAGAACGATCCGGACCTGCCGGTGGTGGTCATGACGGCGTTCGGTGAGGTCGAGTCGGCGGTTCGGGCGATGCAGTCGGGCGCGCGCGACTACCTGGCCAAGCCCGTGAACGTCGGTGAGCTGTCGGTGGTCATCGCCCGCGAGCTCGAGCAGCGCCGCATGCGACAGGAGGCTGGCTTACTGCGTGCCCGCCTCTCGGAAAAATACAGCTTCGACAACATCATCGGCAACGCGGCGCCGATGCAGGAGATCTTCAAGACCGTTTCACAGATCGCCTCCTCCCGCGCCAGCGTATTGGTGACCGGCGAGTCGGGGACCGGCAAGGAGCTGATCGCGGCGGCCATCCACGAGCGCAGCCCACGCGCGAAAGGGCCATTTGTGAAGCTGCACTGCGCGGCGCTCGCCGAGTCGCTGCTCGAGAGCGAGCTGTTCGGACACGAGCGGGGCTCATTCACGGGTGCGATCGCCCGACGCGACGGCCGGTTCTCTCAGGCCAACCACGGCACCCTGTTCCTGGACGAGATCGGGGAGATCGCGCCGTCGGTCCAGGTGAAGCTCTTGCGGTTTCTGCAAGAGCGGGAATTCGAGCGGGTGGGTGGCAACGAGACGATCAGCGTCGACGTCCGGGTGATCGCCGCGACCAACCGAGATCTCAAGCAGATGGTGGCTGAAGGAAAGTTCCGCGAAGATCTCTACTACCGGCTGAACGTCATCAACCTGGAGATGCCGACCCTCCGCGATCGCCCGTCGGACGTTCCGCTGCTGGCGTCGCACTTCCTGCATCGGTACGCCAAGGAGAACGGCAAGGAGGTGCGCGCGTTCACGGCGGAGGCGCTGGAGTGCATGGCGGGCTACGCCTGGCCAGGCAACGTCCGGGAGCTGGAAAACGTCGTCGAGCGCGCGGTCGTGTTGGCCCAGTCGGCCGAGATCACGCTGGCCGACCTGCCGGCCCAGTTCGCCCCGGCCAAGGCGCGTCCGGGGCTGCAGATTCCGGGCGCGACGATGGACGAGATCGAACGCTACGCGATCATCAAGACGCTCGAATCCACCGGCGGGTCTACCAGTGAAGCCGGCAAGATCCTGAATATCAGCGTCCGGAAGATTCAGTACAAGCTGCACGAGTACGAGAGCGCGCCCAAATCGGCGCGCAGCGCCGTGCGCGATGACGGATGATCTTTGCCGAGCGATTAGACCGGAAGCGCGAGGTGAAGATCTTCTTTAGGAGGGTCACGGATGCGGGTGGGGGTGTTCAGCGCAAAGCGATACGATCGAGATTCTCTGCTCGAAGCCAACGCCCGGGCCGAGGTTTCGCACGAGCTCGTCTTTCTCGAAGCACGCCTCTCGCCTGAGACGGCGCCGATCGGCGCGGGTTACCCCGCCCTGTGCGTGTTCGTCAACGATCGCGTCGACGGCGCGGTGCTGGCCACGCTGGCCGCCGGTCAGACGCGCCTGGTTGCCCTCCGGTGCGCGGGCTTCAACAACGTCGACCTGGGAACGGCGCGCCGGCTGGGGATCGCCGTGGCGCGAGTCCCCGGCTATTCACCCTACGCCGTGGCCGAGCATACGCTGGCGCTGATCTTGACGTTCGAGCGCAAGATCCACCGTGCGCTCAACCGGGTGCGCGACGGCAACTTCGCGCTCGACGGTCTCCTGGGAACGGAGCTGCACGGCAGCACGGTCGGGATCGTGGGCACGGGGAAGATCGGCGCCACGGTGGCGCGCGTCCTCTCGGGATTCGGCGTCACCATGCTGGCCTGCGACCTCACCCCCGATCCAGCGTGCGAAGCGCTCGGCGTGCGCTACGTGCCCCTCGAAGAGCTCTTGCGCGCTGCGGATGTGGTCACGCTTCACTGTCCGCTCACCCCGGACACCCGTCACCTGCTCGACGCCCGCCGCATCGCCATGATGCGACAGAACGCCCTGGTCGTGAACACCAGCCGCGGGGCCTTGATCGATACGGTCGCGATCATCGAGGCGCTCAAGACCGGACGCCTGCGAGGTCTCGCCATCGACGTCTATGAAGAAGAGGAGCGTCTCTTCTTCGAAGACCATTCGTCCGAAATCGTTCAGGACGACACGTTTGCCCGTCTGCTCACCCTGCCCAACGTCATCGTCACGGGACACCAAGCCTTCTTCACGGACCACGCCCTGCGTGACATCGCGACCACCACCCTGCAAAGCATCACCCTGTTCGAGCGGGGGGCCGCGGTCCCCAACCGCATCCCCTGAATCGACGCCGGGTTTGCGTCGCCCGAGGCTCTCGACGCAAATCCTGCACGATCCCAGCCTGGCAGGGGCCCCAAGCTGCCCTCCCTCGGTTGGCCCACCGCTTGAAGTACCAACGCACGTGCGCGGTATTCTGAAGATTGCCTACAAGCTACTGGTAAACGACAAGGGGAAGTTCGCCGCCCTCCTCATCGGAATCACCTTCGCGGTCTTCTTGATGGTCAACGTGACCTCGATGTTCGCCGGCATGATGATGAAGGCGTCGGCGACCGTCGTGAACACGGGCGCGAAGATGTGGGTCATGGATCGCGCCGTCAACACGGTGGCGAGCAGCATCCCCATGCCCGACTACGTCCTGAACGCCGTTCGGAGCATCTCGGGTGTCAAGTATGCGGTTCCGTTCTATTCGGGGGCCGGTCTGGCGCGCCTCGGTGACGGGACCTATCAGGGGGTCACCGTCCTCGGGCTCGACGACACCAGCCTGTACGGGCGACCGGCGCTGATCCAGGGTCACATCGAGGACATCTACGCGGAGAACGGCTTCATCGTGGTCGCCGACGAGGAGCTGCCCAAGCTCCACAACCCGAAGGTGGGAACCGAGTTCGAGATCAACGACAACCGGGGCGTCATCGTCGGCGTCGCCAAGGTTCCCGCCAGCGGTCTGTTCGGTGTCCCGACCCTCTACACCACGTTCAGCCGCGCCATCCAGTACATCCCGTCGATGCGCTACACGATCTCGTACGTCCTGGTCGAGCCGGCCAGCCCCGCGGCCATCCCGCACATCAAGGACGAAGTGGAGCGCCTCGGCTACCGCGCGGTCACCGAGACCGAGTTCGTCGCTCGCAACACGAGCTTCTACATGTGGCGCACCGGCATGGGGATCAACATCCTCATCATGACGATCATCAGCTTCGTGGTGGGCCTGTCGATTTCTGGTCAGGCGTTCTACACCTTCACACTCGAGAACCTCGACAAGTTCGGGGCCCTCAAGGCCATCGGCGCCAAGGGGCGCGAGCTGGTGGCGATGATTCTGCTGCAGGCCGGGGTCACGGCGCTGGCCGGGTACGGCCTGGGCGTCGGGCTCTGCGCCTTCATCATCGCGCTCGCGAAGGTGAGGCTCAAGGACTACGCCTCGATCGTCACGATGCGGAACCTCGGCCTGGCGTTCGGCATGGTTGTGGTCATCGCCGGGATCTCCAGCGTGATCGCGGTGCGCAAGGTGCTCAGGGTCGAACCGTTCGAGATCTTCCGAGGCTGACATGCATGACGTGGCGATAGAGGCGCGAGGCTTGTCCAAATGGTTCGGCGAGGGTGATACGCGCACCTACGCCGTCCGCGAGGTCAGCTTCGAGGCGAGGCACAACGAGATCCTCTATATCGTCGGCCCATCGGGAAGCGGCAAGACCACGCTGCTCAGCATGATCTCCGGAATCCTGCGGCCCAACGTGGGAAACGTCCAGGTGGAGGACGTCGATCTGTGGGCGCTCGACGACAACCACATCGCCGACTTTCGCCTCAACACGGTCGGGTTCGTGTTCCAGGACTACCACCTCTTTCCGCGGCTCACGACCGTCGAGAACGTGGCGATCCCGCTCATCCTCAAGAGGCGGAACTGGAACGAGGCGATCGGGGAGGCGATGCACTGCCTGGAGGTCGTCGGGCTGACCGGCCGCGCCGCGCTGCCGCCCAACAAGCTCTCCGGCGGGGAGCAACAACGCGTCGCCATCGCGCGCGCGATCGTGAGCGCGCCCGACATCTTGATCTTCGACGAGCCGACGGCGTCGCTCGACGGCGATACGGGGCGAAAGATCATCGAGTTCGTGAAGAAGGAAGTGCTCAACGAGAAGCGCTGCATCCTCATCGTCACCCACGACAACCGCATCTTCGAATATGCGGACCGGATCATGGCCATGGAGGACGGTCGCGTCGTTGGATTCAACAAGGGAGAGAATCGTGCGTAACAAGATCATATTCTCGCTGGTCGGCCTGGGGATCGTGGCCGGTCTGGTCAGCGCCTACGTCTACGCGCGGCCGAGGCACCCGCTGCCCCCGGCGTTCAACCCGGCTCCCAATCCTTACGGCCATGGCATCTACGCCAACGGGATCGTCGAGAGTTACCTGTCGAACGGAGCGAACATCAACATCTATCCCGAGGTGGCGGGGACGATCGCGAAGGTCTTCGTGAGCGAAGGGCAGCGCGTGAAACAGGGGACACCGCTCTTCGCGATCGACGATTCAATCCAGCGCGCCCTGGTCGAGCAGCAGAAGTCACAGGTGGATGCGAGCCACGCGCTCCTCGACGAGCTGAAGGCGCAGCCCCGCAAGGAGAACCTGCAGGTCGCGAGCGCCCAGGTCGAGATGGCGACCGCGGGTCTCAAGAGCGCCCAGGATCAGCTGGACAAGCAGCTCCGCTCCGTCGAGATCGACGCGAGGTCGGTGAGCAAGGACGTCCTCGACAACGCGAAGAATGCGGTCAAGGTCGCCCGCGCGAATCTGGGGGTCGTCACGCGCCAGTACGAGCTGACCAGAGCCGGCGCCTGGGTCTACGACGTCCGCAACCAGGAGAAGCAGGTGGAGGCCCTGTCGAAGGCGGTGGCGTCGTCGTCGGCGCTGCTCGCCAAGTACACGGTCAAGGCGCCGTCGGATGGCATCGTCCTTTCCATCCGGACCTCGGTGGGCAGCTACATCTCTTCCCAGGGATCGTACGACACCTACACCCAGGCCATCGCTCCGGCGATGGTGATGGGGAGCTCGGCGGGGTACCTCGGGGTGCGCTGCTACATCGACGAGATCCTGATCCCCCGGCTGCCCCCGGGATCGCAGATGCAGGCCAAGATGTTCATCCGGGGAACGAGCGTGAGCGTTCCCTTGGAATTCGTGCGCGTGCAGCCCTACGTCTCGCCCAAGATCCAGCTCTCGAACGAGCGCACGGAGCGCGTCGATCTGCGGGTGTTGCCGATCATCTTCCGATTCATGCCGCCGCCGGGCGTGGGCCTCTACCCGGGCCAGCTGGTGGACGTCTATGTCGCCACGAGCTGAAGCCATGCGCGTCCTGGCGGCCACCTGCGTCCTCGCCGCGAGCTGCGCGGTCGGACCCAACTACGTCCGTCCAGAAGCTCCCAAGACCACCGGCTACACCGTCGAGCCGACGCCGGGAGTCACCGCGGCCGCTGGCGGCAGCGCGCAGCGCATCGAGCGGTCGAACACGCTGGCCGCCGATTGGTGGCACCTCTTCGGTTGCGCGCGACTCGACGCGATCGTCGCCGACGCGCTGGCCAACAACCCCTCGCTGGAGGCGGCCCAGGCGACCTTGCGCAAGAGCCAGAACACGCTGCGGGCTGGATACGGGGTGTTCTTCCCGCAGGTCGACGCCGGGGCCAGCGCCGGTCGGCAACAATACAGCCCGGCCCGGGTCGGATCGTCGCTGCCGCCGAGCGTCTTCAATCTGTTCACGCTGTCCGGCAGCGTCAGCTACACCCTGGACGCCTGGGGTGGCCAGCGGCGCACCGTGGAAGGTCTCCGCGCCCAGGTCGAGGCCCAGCGCTACACGGTCATCGGCGCCTACCTGATCCTCTCCGGCAACGTGGTCAACACCCTCATCGCGTCGGCGGCCTATCGAGCCGAGATCGACGCCACGAAGGAGCTCATCGCGCTGGAAGAGGAGCAAGTCCGGCTCACCGATGCACAAGCGCAGGCCGGCACCGTCGCCTACGCGAGCGCCCTCAGTCTGAAGAGCCAAGTGGCGAGCACGCGTGCGACCTTGCCCCCCTTGCAGGAGAAGGTGGAGCAGGCGGAGCATCTGGTCGCCGCTCTCACCGGCCGGATGCCGGTGGAGTGGAGGCCTCCGGCGATCGCGCTGGAGGAGTTCAAGCTACCGGGCGCGATTCCGCTCAGTCTGCCGTCGGAGCTGGTTCGTCAGCGTCCCGACATCCTGGTCGCCGAGGCGCAGCTGCACAGTGTCACCGCTCAAATCGGGGTGGCCACCGCGGCGATGTTGCCGAACCTGACCTTGAGCGGGAGCTATGGAGCTAACAACACCTCGGCCGCGGACCTGTTCTCGAGCGGTAGCGTCTTCTGGAGCGTGGCCGCGGCTCTCGCGCAGCCGATCTTCAAGGGAGGCGCGCTCTGGTACCAGCGCAAGGCGGCAGCCGATGCTCGGGACGCGGGCCTGGCGAGCTACCGCCAGACCGTCCTGTCGGCCTTCGCCCAGGTTGCAGATAGCTTGCGCGCCCTCGAGTACGACGCCGAGACGTTGAACGCCGACAGCGAGGCCTACCAGGCGGCCGAGGCGGCGTTTCACCTGGTGCAAATCAACTATCAGTCGGGTCTCGCGAACTATCTGCAGGTCCTCACGGCCAACACCCAGTACCTGCAGAGCCGAATCGGTTTCGTGCAGGCCGAGGCGCAACGGCTTCAAGACACCGTCGCGCTCTTCGTGGCGCTCGGTGGGGGTTGGTGGAATGCTTCCAAGCCTGCATCTCCGTTGACCCGACGGTGAGTGACCGGATCACGGGTGTGGGGGAACCAGGACCGCGGCACCTTCGATCCGGCCGTGGCGCAGGTCATCGAGCGCCTCATTTGCCTTCGCCAACGGATAGGTGGTGGTTCGGGTCTTGATCGGGATCCTCGGCGCCAGTGGGAGAAACTCCTCTGCGTCTCTTCGGGTCAGGTTCGCGACCGAGCGAACCGTTCGTTCTCCCCACAGGTCAGAGTAGGGAAAACTCGGGATGTCGCTCATGTGGATGCCAGCGCAGACGACGGTTCCACCTTTGGCGACGGCGCGTAGCGCGGCTGGCACCAAGGCTCCGACGGGCGCGAAGATCAACGCGGCGTCGAGCGGCGCAGGGGGCGTCGCATCGGAGCCACCGGTCCACGACGCGCCGAGATCGCGAGCGAACCGCTCGGCGTTCGCGTCGCCGGGACGTGTGAAGGCGTAGATCTCCTGGCCCTGATATCTGGCCACCTGCGCGATGATGTGGGCGGCTGCGCCGAAACCGTACAACCCGAGGCGCTTTGCGGCACCCGCCAGTCGCAACGATCGATAGCCGATCAGGCCCGCGCAGAGGAGCGGCGTCGTATCCACGTCCGAAAGACCGACGGGGAGGGTGAAGCAGAAACGTTGATCGGCCACCGCAAACTCGGCAAAGCCGCCATCGATCTGGTAGCCGGTGAAGCGCGCTTGGTCGCACAGATTCTCCCGCTCCGAGCGGCAGAAGTCGCAAGCGCCGCAGGTCCACCCGAGCCAGGGAACGCCCACCCGTTCGCCCACGGAAAACCGATCCACCCGCGCGCCCTTCGCGGCGACCACGCCCACGATCTCGTGGCCGAGAATGAGGGGCAACTTCGGTTTCGGAAGCTCACCGTCGAGGATATGCAGATCGGTCCGACAAACCGCACAGGCGCTCACCCGAATCAGGACCTGGTTTTCGTCCGGCCGAGGTTGCGCCGTCTCGGCAAGAGACAGAGGCCGATCGGGGCCCGTGAACAACATCGCTTGCATGAGCGTTTTCGCTTCTAGTATGGGACATAGTCCTGACGTGCGTTTCGTCGGTCTGCCGGCCCGGATGAGCTGGGACTGGCGCAGAACCTGCGCGGGTTCGGACGCTTTCGTGCAGGGATTGCCGACGACGCCTGAACCGGCGGCGTCGCGAACACGGCCGATTGTTTGGCCGTCAGATTGCACTCGTTGTTATTGAAGAGTGTGGTCCCCGCCCTTGCGTACCTCCGACGACGACGCACCAAATTCGAGGCCCCACCAAGCTCCGCCTGGGGCGACGAGCGCCGAACGGTCGGGATTACCCTCGCCAGCACCGGGCGCTGGGGGCCAGAATCATAGGGTGGTCTCGGTCCCCGTCTCCTTTTTACTCCTGGGCGAGGAACCGCTGCTCGTTCACTGCGCGGAGGTACTTCGGGAGCGGGGGCACCGCATCGCCGGAGTCGTGACCGTGGCGCCTCAGCTCGTGCGTTGGGCTGAAGAGAGCGGTGTGCGGGTCATCGGACGGGCGGACTACCCCGAACTGCTGAGTCGCGAGCCCGTGGACGTGCTGCTCTCCGTCACCCACCCGGCGCTGATCGCGCCCGACGACCTGGCCAAGGTGCGCCTGGCGGCCCTCAACTACCACGATGGGCCGCTGCCTCGCTATGCGGGCATGAACGGTTCCACCTGGGCGCTGCTCAATGGCGAGGCGAGCCATGCCATCGTTTGGCACCACCTCACCGCCGGGCTGGACGAGGGTGACATCGTCGAGCGGCGCGAGGTGAAGCTCGATCCGCGAGAGACCTCGGTCTCCCTCAACATGGGGAACTCGGCGCTGGCGCTGGAGAGTTTCCGGGCGCTCGTTCGTCGGATCGAAACCCGGGAGCTGGCCGGGACACCCCAGTCTGCCGAGGTCGCGCGGCTGCTCTACTCGCGGCACGATCGACCACCTGAGCTGTGCGTGATCGACTGGACGAAATCCGCCGCGGAGGTCGATCGCCTGGTGCGGGCCTGCGATTTCGGCCAATACACCAACCGCTTCGGCAGCGCCAAGGCTCGTCGCGGCGACCGCGCCGTCGTCGTCAAAGAGGCCTCTGTCGCTCGCGGAGCGGGAGCTGCCGGTTCGGTGATCGAGATCGGCGAGGGCGGAATCGTGGTGGCCTGCCGCGACGGTGCGTTGCGGTTACGGCGATTCACCAGCTTGACCGGTGATGCGCTCTCCCCGCTCGAAGCTGCGGAAGCCCTGGGCCTGCTGCCCGGCGGAACGTTGACCCCGGCTCCGCTCCCCATCCCGGCCGCGCTCTCGCGCAAGGTGGCCGAGGCCGAAGGGTTCTTCGTGGCGGCGCTGTCGCGGCGAGCGCCGCCCTCGTTGCCATTCGAGACCACGACGGGGCAGCAGGCGTGTTCCTTCGAGATCGAGCTGCCCGAGCCCTTCCTGCGGCGATTCGACGGGCAGCGGACGGACGCGATCTCCGCACTCTTCGCGTTCACGCTCTCTTGCCTCATTCGTGACGACGCGTTCGACATCGCCTACGTCGACGGCCGGCTGCGCGAGGAGCTATCCCCCGCGGGAGGGCTCCTCTTTCCGAGCGTGCCCCTGCGGGTGGCCATCGACGCCGCGCGTGGATTCTCCTCCCTGGTGACCCAGTTCTCGGAGCGGCGCGGGCAATTGTCGAAGCGACCCGCCTTCCTGCGCGACCTGGTCGCGCGCCATCCAGCGCTGCGCGATCAACCGGACCTCCGACGCGGCGAGATCTCGCCGGTGGCCCTCCTGCTCGACGGCGGCGAGCCTCCTCCAGGTGCTCGCCTCGGCCTGACCGTGGGACCGCTCGGGGCGGTGCTGAGGTCCGACGGGCACATCGATCGTCGGCATCTGGCCGCCATCGCCGGCCAGATGCTCTCCGTCGCGACCGCCGTCGCCGCTCTTCCGGATCGGCCTTTGGCCCGGGTCGACGTGCTCGACGAGGCCCAGCGCAAACGGCAGATCTACGACTGGAATTCGACCTCCAGGCCCTTCCCGGACGCGCTCCGCATTCACGACTTGTTCGAAGCTCAGGCCGATCACCGGCCGGATGCGGTCGCCCTCATCTTCGAGGGCCGGACGACCAGCTTTGCCGAGGTGGAGCGGGGCGCAAACCGGGTGGCGAACGCGCTACAGGCTCGCGGGGTCCGCCCCGGTGACTTCTGTGGATTGGTGGCGGAGCGCGGGGTCGAGCTGGTGATCGCGATGCTGGGGATCGCCAAGGCGGGATGCGCCTACGTGCCCGTCGATCCGAGCTATCCCGAGGATCGTGCGCGCTTCATGCTCGAGGACGCCGATTGTGCCGCGGTGTTGGTGTCGCCCGGGCTGGCCTCGATGTGCGGGCCAACGAGGCCCTTGGTCGTGATCGACGGTCCGGAGATCCGATCGGCTTCCTCCGATCGCCCGAGCTGCCCGGCGACCGCCGGGGACGTTTGTTACGTCATCTACACCTCGGGCAGCACCGGGCAGCCCAAGGGCGTCGTCCTCACGCATCGAGCGGTCGTCAACACACTGGATTGGGTCTCCCGGACGTTCCAGGTTGGCCCGGCCGATCGCCTGCTGTTCGTGACCTCGCCCAGCTTCGATCTGTCTGTCTACGACGTGTTCGGGGCCTTGGGCGCGGGAGCGTCGATCGAGATCGGATCGGCGGCGCTGCTCAGTGAACCGGCCGCTCTGGCGCGCCATCTATGCGAGGGGGGCGTCACGATCTGGGATTCGGCACCCGCGGCGCTTTCTCGACTGGTCCCTTTCTTCCCCGAGCGCGCCGCGGCCTCCAGGCTACGTCTCGTCATGCTGTCGGGCGACTGGATCCCGGTCTCGTTGCCCGGGGTCTTGCAGCAGGTGTTCCCGGGCGTCGAGGTCAAAGCTCTCGGCGGAGCGACGGAGGCCGCGATCTGGTCCAACTTCTTTCCGGTCGAAGAAGTCGATCCCCGCTGGACCTCGATTCCCTACGGGGTCCCCATCCAGAACGCGCGGTACTACATCCTCGACGGACACCTGCGGCCGCTGCCGGTCGGCATCGCGGGAGATCTTTACATCGGCGGCGTGTGCCTGGCCGAAGGCTACCTGAATCGGCCCGCGCTCACCGACGAACGGTTCGTAGCCGATCCGTTCGTGACGGGCCAACGGATGTATCGGACGGGAGATCTGGCGCGCTACTGGGACGACGGGACGATGGAGTTTCTCGGGCGTACCGACTTTCAGGTGAAGATTCGAGGGTTCCGCGTCGAGCTGGGGGAGGTCGAGGCGGCGACTCGCGCTCTGCCCGGCGTTCGCGATGCGCTCTGCGCGACCTATCTGGACGGTGCGGCGCAGAAGTCGCTGGTGGCCTACGTCGTCTGTCAACCGGAAGCCTCCGTCGACGTGCGGGCGATCAAGGAAGAGCTGGCGTCCCGGCTCCCGGACTTCATGGTGCCCTCGCACGTCATCGCCCTCCGCGCTCTTCCGCTGTCGTCGAATGGAAAGATCGATCGCAAGGCCCTGCCTTCCCCCGCGGACATGCCAGCGAGCGCGGGATTTCGAGAGCCGACCGGCCCCGTCGAGATCGCGCTGGCCGGCATGTGGCAGGAGCTCTTGAAGCGGAAGCCCATCGGCGCGCGTGACGACTTCTTCGAGATCGGTGGTCACTCCTTGCTCGCGGTGATGCTCATCGCGGAAGTGAGGGCGCGATTCGGGGTGGAGGTTCCCCTGTCCCAGATCATCGAATCTCCGACGGTCGAGTCGCTCGCGGCCGTTGTCGAACGGTCTGTCGGTTCGAAAGGCGTCGACGCGGCGAAGCCCAGCGGGGCGAGCACGCTCGTCGAGCTCAAGCGCGGGGGGCCCAAGTGCATCTTCCTCGTTCACGACGGGGACGGCGAAACGCTGCTCTACAGAAATCTGGCCCAGCGGATGCCGAGCCAATTCACCGTGTACGGGATCCCTCCCCGCCGGGTGCCGGGGGTTCCGATGGCCGACACCAGCATCGTCGCGATGGCCGCATCCTACGTGAGTGAGGTGCGGCGACGTCAACCGAGCGGCCCTTACTATCTCGGCGGGCTATGCGCCGGCGGCGTAGTTTCGTTCGCCATGGCCTCGCAGCTCGAACGCGAAGGGGAGGAGGTCGAGCTGGTCGTCCTGCTCGAAGCCGTCGAACCGACGGCGCTCCCGCGAGCCTGGATAAATGCCAGCAGGCGGTGGCATCGGCTGGAGGGCCTGCTCCGGCCGGACGAGACCAAGCAGATCGGCTCCGCCGTGGACGTTGGCGGGGCGACCCGGGCCGCGATCCGGAAGATCGGCGCCGCCACGCGGTACGAGATTGCGGAGTACCTCAGCACAGTCTCGGTCGGGCTCCGGATTCGCTTGCTCCGGGCGCTCTCGTCCCGAGGCTTGGCCTGGCCGACCTGGGTGCCGTCGCTGACGGTGCGCCAGATCTATGTCGCCGCCAGGTCACGCCACACCTCGCGGGTCATCCACGCGAATCGCGTCGTGCTCGTCAAGGCCTCCGAGGGGTCCGACGACGACCTGCCCGCGGCGGACCAGTTTGAGGATCCTCTGCTCGGCTGGGGGCGTTTTGCCCGCGGCGGCCTGGAGTCGGTCACGACGAGCGGAGGACATTCGAGCATGCTCCAGGAGCCGCGGGTCGAGCTGTTGGCCGCTCACCTCGGGCGTTGTCTGACTCCGTTGCCCTCTCCACCTCCACCACGCCCCGCACCCGTCGGTTCTTCACCGGTGACCGGCGGCGCAAAGCGGCCGTCGGTCCTGGTCATCACGGTCAGCTACAAGACCGCCGAGCTCGTCGAGGAGTCGCTGCGGGCGCTGGCGCGCGAGCGGGCGGCCGCACCGGACCTCGACGTGCGCGCCTTTGTCGTCGACAACGCTTCGGGCGATGGGCCGGCGCTGAAATGCGCCATCGAACGCAACGCCTGGGCCGGGTGGGCGACGCTCGTGACCTCCGACCACAACGGAGGGTTCTCCTACGGGAACAATCTCGGGTTTCGCCATGCATTCGCCAATGGCCCGGTCCCGGACTACTTCCTCCTGCTGAATCCCGACGCCGCGGTCCTGCCCGGAGCCATCGCGGCGCTGGTGCGGTTCCTGGAAGAGCATGACGACGTCGGCATCGCCGGGAGCCGGTTGCAGTTCGAAGATGGAACGGTGTGGCCCTATGCCTTTCGTTTTCCAAGTGTCTGGAGCGAGATCGACGAAGGGCTCGGCCTGGGACTGGTGACCAGGTTGTTGAAGAGGCGTGTCGTGGCACGGCGCATGGGCGAAGTGCCCGAACGGGTGGACTGGGTCCCCGGCGCGTCGATGATGGTCAGGCGGCGTGTGGTCGAGAACCTGGGCGGGCTCGACGAGAACTACTTCCTTTACTTCGAGGAGCTCGACTTCTGTCTCAAGGCGAGCCGAGCCGGCTGGCAAACCTGGTACGTTCCCCAAAGTCGCGTCATGCACATCGCCGGTCAGAGCACCGGGGTCACCGAGCGAGGGCGAACGGGTCCGCTGCCGGAGTACTGGTTCAAGTCGAGGAGCCGGTTCTTCGCCAAGAATCACAGCCTTCCTTATGCGCTCGCAACCGATGTCGCCGCCCTGGCGGCGCACGGGATCGGACGGATCAAGCGCAAGATTCAGCACCGCCCCACCGTCCCGGCGTTCATGGTCGATCTCCTGCGAAACAGCGTCCTCCTGCCGCAGAACCGACGGGTCGAACCCTCACGAGAATTCACCACACACGTGGATCCTCCTGAGCCGGGCGCGCAGCTGGCGACGCCGGTCCAGTCGCGCGTTAGGGTCCGCTGACGATCTTGAGCATGACGACGCCGTGCGTGGGCACGCTGGTCGCCGTGTACGTGTCGCTGGAAGCGCCGAGATCCTTCTGGGCGTAGAGGTCCCGGACCGTCGCTGAGCCGGCTGGAAGACCGATCTGGCTCCAGGTCACGGCGATCGACGCCGCGGCGCCCGATCGGTTGAAGAGCGCGACCGCGCGCGCGTTGGTTCCGGTGAGTTGCTTCGACCACACCTGAAGGTTCGAGCCCGGGGTGGCCACCAGCGTCGCCTGCTTGCCAAGCGGGTCCTGGTCCACGGCGACGACGTCGGCGTTGGTCAGGATGGCCTTGGTCGTGGCGCTCATCGAGCGGATGTCGTTACCGGCGATGAGCGGCGCCGCCAGCATCGCCCACATGCCGAAGTGCGACCGGTCCTCGTCAGCCGACATCCCTCTGCCGACCTCCAACATGTCGGGGTCGTTCCAATGGCCGGGACCCGCGTAC
>JADGRB010000290.1 GCA_017881315.1 Pseudomonadota bacterium | reverse complement strand
CGGCTCGCCTTCTACCGCCTCTTCGGCGATCCGAACGCCGGCAAGGATTCGGTCCGCGGTCGGCAGAAGATGCTCGATTCCAGCGTGCGATGCTGGATCTTCGCCGCGCGTAGGTCGCGGCGCAGCTTTTCGATCGCCTCCTTGATCGTTCGTTTGGCGGCCGACACCGGCTCGTCGGTCGACGGGTCGTCCTCGATCTTCTGCAGGGCCCGCAGCGCGACCTGTCGCTCGTTCAGCTCCCCGTCCAGGTGGATGAGCTCGGCGTCGAGGCGATCGAGGCGCGACAGCTCCGGCCGGATCCGATCGTGCGTGGTCACCTCGTGCTCGAGCTCCTGCAGCACCATCGCCGTGCGCCAGTTGGAAGATTTGCGCGAACGCAACATGTCGCCGTAGATGTGATCGCCCACGAAGAGCACGCGGTCGCCGCTGGCGCGCGCGCGCTCCTGGAAGTCCTTGATGTTGCCGCCCATGTAGATGCGGCCGCGCTGAAACGGTCCCGCGGAGGCCTTCCGCAGCGGCTCTCCCCCGGCGTCGAGATCGACGAAGGTGTGCTCCTCGGTGAAGAACTCTGGTTTGCCGGCGCTCACGACGATGACGTCGAAGTAGTGCCTCCAGGAGGGATAAGGAGAGGGATAGGGGGCGGGCGTCGATGACTCCCCGACGCGCTTCGGTGCCCCGTCGAGCAGGTAGCTCATGACCCGCGAGGTGTAGTCCCAGGCGGAGTTGGTGAGAAGGAACAGGCGTTTGCCGGAGGATCGAAACTTGTGCAGCGTCTCGGCCAGCGCGTCGTCGCGCTCGACGTAACCGGCGAGCTCGTCGCCCACGACGGTCTTGATCGATCCATCGCGGTGGGCGAGATCGATGCACTCCCGAATGTTCTCCCAGATGGTGCTGTAGCTGGGTTTGCCGGCGAGCTGGTGGCGGTCGAAGTAGTCGACCAGGCAACCGTAGAGCACCGCCTCGGGGAGCGCGAAGAGCGAGTCGATCCAGGCATAGCGCCGATTGGAGAGGCGTGTCCGTTCCCCTTGATAGAGATCCACGGCGTGCTCGCGGTCGATGCTGGCGAGTCCGTGTCGCGCGCGTCCGGGAAAGCCGTAGCGATCGGGTTTGAAGATGTTGCCGTTCTCCCGGTCGATGACCAGACCGCGGACCGCCAGCGTCGGATCGTAGGCGAGGCCCAGGATCGCCTCCGGGTATCCCTTGGCGGTGACCAGCTTGTGGAGCGTGGCCCGCATCGACAGCTCCTCGATCCGGGGCTGGTTGTAGAGCGCCAGCGTGTAGTCCATGTCGAAGCCGACCATCTCGATCTTGTCGAGGCGCAAGTTGCGGTTGACGTAGATCCGGTTCGCCCGCGGAATATCGAGGGGGCGCATCGCCGAGGCGACGAGATCGAGGCGGGTGGGAGGCCGCGCGATCACCTCACTCGCGGTGGTCACGGATTCATTTTATCACGCGTTTCGGCCTGCGCCGGCCTGACGCCTTGTAGAATCGGCGGTGTGAAGATCGCCCTTGCACAAGTCAATCCGACCCTCGGTGATTTCGAGGGGAACCGCCGTCTGGTGCTGGAGGCCACCTTGCAGGCCCAGGGGCGCGGCGCGGCGCTGGCGGTCTTCCCCGAGCTTTGCCTGTGCGGCTATCCCCCCAAGGATCTGCTCGAGCGCCCGGCCTTCGTCGAGGCCGCCCACGATTCGTTGCGGGCGCTGGCGGCCGCGCTGGTGGGCTTCGAGACGGCGGTGCTGGTCGGGTTCCCCGAACGATTGGCGTCGGAGGCGGGACATGGTCTCTCCAACAGCGCCGCGCTCATCGAGGGCGGCCGCGTCGCGCACGTCGCCCGCAAGTCGCTGCTTCCGACCTACGACGTCTTCGACGAATGGCGCTACTTCGATCCGGCGACCGAGGTGGCGACGGTGCCGTTTCGGGGCCGTCGCCTCGGCATCTCGATCTGTGAGGACATCTGGAACGACGCCGATTTCTGGCCGCATCGCCGCTACCGCAGCGATCCGATCGAGGCCCTCGTGCGCGGCGGCGCGGAGATCCTCATCAACATCTCGGCGTCGCCCTACACCATCGAGAAGCGACACCTGCGCCCGCGCATGCTGGCCGCGACGGCGCGCAGATGGCAGCGGCCGCTGCTCTTCGTCAATCAGGTCGGCGGGCAGGACGACCTGGTGTTCGACGGGGCCAGCCTGGCGTTCGATGCCGCCGGAGAAGTCTTGGCGCACGGCGCGGAGCACGCCGCCGACCTGGTCCTCGTCGACCTCGCCGCCGGCGCCGGCGACCGCCGGCCGTTTGATCCCTCCGACGAGCGGTCGGCGCTGGCGGCGCTCGCGCTCGGGACCCGTGACTACGCCCGCCGCTGCGGTTTCTCGCGCGCGCTCCTGGGCCTTTCGGGGGGGATCGATTCGGCGCTGGTGGCCGGCATCGCCGCGCGCGCCCTGGGACCGGTGAACGTGCTCGGCGTCGCGATGCCGTCCCGCTATTCGTCGCCCGGATCTTTGCGCGACGCGGAGGCGCTCGCGAAGAATCTGGGCATCGAGTTCACCGTGGTCTCGATCGAGCCGATGTTCGCCGCTTACCTCGACGCCTTGGCCCCGGCGCTCGACGCCTTCGCGCCAGCCACCGCGCCCGAGGTGGCGGCCGCCGCGGCGGATCTGACCGCCCAGAATCTGCAGGCGCGCGTACGCGGCGCGATCTTGATGGCGCTCTCCAACCGGCAGGGCCGGCTGCTGCTCAGCACCGGCAACAAGAGCGAGATCGCCACCGGCTACTGCACGCTCTACGGCGATATGGCCGGTGGGTTGGCGGTCATCAGCGACGTCCCGAAGACCCTGGTCTATCGCCTGGCCCATGCTTTCAACGCCGAGGCGCCGCTCATCCCCGAAGCCACCCTCACCAAGGCCCCCTCGGCGGAGCTGCGTCCCGACCAGACCGACCAGGACGTCTTGCCCCCCTATGATCTTCTCGACGCAATCCTGGAAGCCCATGTGGCGCGGGGGCTCGATCTGCGCGCGCTGGTCGCCCAGGGCTTCGACGCCGCGGTGGCGGGGGATGTCGTCCGGCGTGTCCAGCAGAGCGAATACAAACGCCGCCAGATGGCCCCAGGTCTCAAGATCACGGGCAAGTCCTTCGGCCCCGGCCGCCGCTACCCGATCGCGCGTTTCTGAGTTGCTCTCCCGCGATTGGAGCCTGTATGGTCCGCCCCTTCCGCAAACCTGAAGGAGTCGTAAAAATGCGCGCTGCCATTGCGGTTTTGCCAGGTGACGGGATTGGCCCCGAGGTGGTCGGCGAGGCCAAACGCGTGCTGGCGGTGGTGAGCGAAAAGTGGGGGCATACCTTCACCCTGCGCGAGGCCCTGATCGGCGGCGCGGCGATCGACGCGACGGGGTCGGCGTTGCCGCCCGAGACGCTGGAGGTGGCGCGCGCGGCCGATGCGGTTCTGCTGGGGGCGGTGGGTGGCCCCAAGTGGGACGATCCGCGCGCCAAGGTCCGCCCGGAGCAGGGGCTGCTCGCCATCCGGAAGGCGTTGGGCCTCTACGCCAACCTGCGTCCGGTGGCCGTGAATCCCAAGCTCTTGCACGCCTCGCCGCTGCGTCCGGAGCTCCTGGTGGGCGTCGACATGCTGGTGGTGCGGGAGCTGACCGGCGGGAGCTATTTCGGTGACAAGCTGCGCGACGGCGATCGGGCCGTCGACACCTGCGTCTACACGGTCCCCGAGGTCGAGCGGATCGTCCGGACCGCGGCACGCATCGCGCGCGGGCGCCGCAAGAAGCTCACCTCGGTCGACAAGGCGAACGTCCTCGAGACGTCGCGCCTGTGGCGCGAGGTCACCGTGCGGGTGATGAAGGACGAGTTTCCCGACGTGGTCCTCTCCCACATGCTGGTCGATGCCTGCGCGATGCACCTCATCCGCCGTCCCGCCGATTTCGACGTCATCGTCACCGAGAACATGTTCGGCGACATCCTGACCGACGAGGCGTCGATGCTGGCGGGCTCGATGGGGATGCTGCCGTCGGCGTCGCTCGGCGAAGGCAAGCGGGGACTCTACGAGCCGATCCACGGCTCTGCGCCCGACATCGCGGGCAAGGGGATCGCGAATCCCTACGCGACGATCCTGAGCATCGCGCTGCTTCTCCGCCATTCCTTGGGACTCGAAGCCGAGGCGCGGGCCGTCGAGGCGGCCGTGGCCGTCGCCATCGATCGCGGCATCTGGACCGCGGATCTCGCGATCTCGGGCTCGGCGCCGGCCTCGACGACGACGGCCGGTGACGCGGTGGTCGACGCGCTCCGGCGCGGCGCCTGAAGCGCGGGCTCCGCCCGCCGACGCCTCCGTTCGCCCGCCTGACACCGGCCCGGTCCCACTCGACACTGCTTCCCGTGCTTGCTAGGATCGAAGGGTCTTTCCGGGTCTTTGTCCGTGTCTCGTTCGTCGCCCCCCGTTTCCATCTTCGAAGCTTGGCCCGGGCCCAGGGTTCCGGAGCCCGAGCAGGCTCGCCCGTTGCCGTCGACGTTTCGCGTCCGGCACGCTGCGCTTCCTGGCCCGTGGACGGCGGCTGTGATTTCCCTCTAGTTGGTGCCCGAAACGCGCCGAACCGCCGAATCAGCGTAACGAAGGAGAACGAGATGGGAACCAGATTATACGTTGGAAATTTGTCGTACAACGTCACGGAGCCTGAGCTGCGCGAGGCTTTCGCCGAGGGGGGACGGAACGTGGTCGAGGTGAAAGTCGTGATGGACCGAGACACCGGACGCCCGCGCGGGTTTGCCTTCGTCGAGATGGGCAGCGACGACGAAGCCTCCGCGGCGATCTCGTCGCTGAGCGGCCGCGAGATCCAGGGGCGCGCCATCAACGTGAGCGAAGCCCGCGCGCGCGAGCCCCGCAGCGGGGGGGGCGGCGGCGGTGGTTACGGCGGAGGAGGAGGCGGCGGCGGTGGCTACGGCGGCGGGGGTGGCCGGGGTGGAGGCGGCGGTCGCGGTGGCGGCGGTGGCGGCGAATATGGCGGTGGCAGCGGTGGCGGTGGCGGTGGCGGCCGATCCCGCCGCGGCGGCTGGTAACAGAATGCGGCGCTAGGCGAGGGCGCGTAGGCCTTCGAGGTCGGTGAGAATTACGCGGCGGCCGTCGGTCTGGATGAGGCCTTTGCGTTTGAATTGAGACAGGGTCAGCGAGACGGTCTCTCGCGTGGAGCCGATCAGGTTCGCCATCTCCTGATGGGTGATCTTGAGGCCGACGACGATGCCGCGCTCGTCGGAGATGCCATGCTCCTGTCCGAGGTTCAGCAGCAGCTCGGCCAGCTTGGCGCCCACATCCTTGAATATCAGCTGCTCGACGCGGGTCTCCAGATCCTTCCGCCTCACGATGAGAGCGCGGGCGAACTTGTAGGCCGCTCCGCCGTCGTTTCTGAGCAGGGTGTCGAGGAGCTCCCGCGGGATCTCGACCGTGACCGAAGCATCCATCGCCTCGGCCATCTCCTCGCGCGGTCCGCCGTCGAGCAGGCATGGCTCGCCGAAGAAATCGCCCTCGTTGCGGTAAGCAAGGGTCAGCTCCTTGCCGTCGCGCGTAACCTTGGAGATCTTGATGCGCCCGGTGGTGAGAAAGTGGACGCCCTGGGCGCGATCGCCGGGCAGGTAGATCACCTGGCGCGGGCGGTAGCTGCCGACGGTCAGCCCCGGCAAGAGCGCCTGCATGGCATCCGCCGGGGTTTCTGCCAGCACGTCACACTTCCTGAGCAGCGCGATGGTTTGCTTTTCTTCGGCCACGGACATCTTGCCGTTTGTAGCATAGGAAGGCCTACGAAGAAGAAAAAGTCGGTGAAGTAGGCTACATATCGCGTCGCGTCTTGGTAGCGCGCGCGACCAGCACGGCACCGATCGAGAAGACGACCGCGCCGGCCAGTCCCCAGCCGACCTTGGCGTTGCGGGAGAGGCCCGAGGTGTCGTCGGCATGCAGGCGCGCGAGCAGGATCAGACAAGCGTTGTTGGTGAAGTGAGCCGCCATCGCGGGGATGATCGAGTCGGCGGCGAGCGCGATCCCGGACAGCGCGACGCCAAGCAGGGCGGTGGGGATGAGGCGCCAGGCGTCGACGTGGTAGATGCCGAAGAGGAGGCCGGTCAGGATTGCGGTCGCCGCCGGTGAAAATCGCGTCCGGAGACCGCGCAGGATGGGGCCACGGAACAGCGCCTCTTCGCAGATGGCCGGCGTGAGCGCCATCAAGAACAGCGTGAGCAGC
>JADGRB010000052.1 GCA_017881315.1 Pseudomonadota bacterium | reverse complement strand
CCTCAGGGAAGCTCGCTGGTCGCGCCGCTGTCCCCGAAGGCGACCAGTTCCATGGTGGTCGGGTGATCGATTCCTTGGCTTCTGACCACGCCCGAGATGGGCACGGCCGGGTGCGACCAGGAGAGCGAAGCGGCGTGCCAGGGCCCCCAGCTCGCGTCGGTCTGCATCTTGAAACAGCCGGCGAATGCGCCGGCAGGGACGGCGGCGTCCTCCTGAGGCTGCCCCTGCCAGGAGACGACCAGCATGCTGACCGCTCCCTGGAAGGACGCCTTCATGAACTGAAGCACCTGGGGGTCGACGTCGGTCACGCGGCCGTTCTTGTCGCGCATTCTGACGGCTCGGATATCGATCGACTGTGGGTTCATTCGATCGCCGATGAACAACAGCATCTTGGTGACGGTCTTGCCGACGTAACTGTCGCGTGCGCTTTCGATCCAGAAGGCGTCGCCGTCCGCGCCCACGATCTTGGTGGTCATGAACGACGGCTGTCCGTTGCCATCGATGAGCTTGTACTGCGTCCATTGCCCGACCACGAATGGGCGCGGCGCGAAAGCGGTCGGGGCCGCGATGTTCTGAGTGCCAGGTGCGAGTGCCGCTATCCGGCGATCGATGTCGGCCTTGGCGGCCGGGTCAATGGAGGGACCGCAGGCGGCGAAGGCGAGCGCCGAGAGCGACAATGAGACCACCATCGGGACGACTCGGGATCGGGAGGAGCTTGGTGTCATGCAGGCGATGCTGCCCCGAGAGCGCGCCGGGGATCAAGGGGGACGAGCACCGAGGACCGGCCGCCGGCGGCGCTCGGAAGTTACTGGATGGCCGGCAGGCTCCCGTCGGCGTTGCGCACGCCCTCTCTGCTTGTGCCCAGGGACAGAGTCGAACTGTCTACACACGGATTTTCAGTCCGTTGCTCTACCAGTTGAGCTACCTGGGCGTTTCTCAAATGCTGTGCGTACTTAAGCCATCTGCGGCCACGGCGTCAACCGGTTCCATGTCCGCGGAATTTCCAGCCGCACCTCGGTGGGCCGCCGGGTCGCTCTCCTTCTCTGCCCGTCGGCGCCGAGAACCTCTTGGTCACCGAAATTCGGAACGAGCTGTTCGAACTTCGGAGACCCCGATCCGTTCGTCGCTAGCTCGCGTACCGCGCGCTCAGAGATCACGCTGAGTTAGCGGATCCGTACCTCCCAGTTTCGCTGGCGCGAAGTTTGTATGTGCACCGCCGGACTTCACTACCCGGAGGGGACCTTGTTTCGAACAATCCGCAGAGTGCCGGTTCTGGCGATCCTTTCGTTCACCGCGTTCGCCGCGGGAAGCTGTGGCGAGCGTTCGCCTTCGGACGCGAACAACGGCGGGCTGGGGTCGGTCGACATCGCCCTCGTGCACGGCGGCGTCACGCTGACGAGCGTGAGCTACTCCATCAGCGGCCCGAACAGCTTCTCGAAGTCGGGTACGATCAACGTCGGTTCGAGCGCCACGCTCTCTGCGGTCATCGGAGGCCTTCCGGCCGGCAACGGATTCACGATCACGCTCAGCGCCACCGGCACGGACGGCACGACGACCTGCGGCGGGAGCGGGACCTTCGACGTGACGGCGGGGAACGTCGCGAAGGTCGTCGTCACCCTCGACTGCCACCAGCCGGCCAAGACCGGCAGCGTGTCCGTCGGCGGCACCTTCAACTTCTGCCCGGTCGCGGACGGCATCTCGGCGAACCCGGCGGACGTGGCCGTGGGCTTCCCCGTGGCGCTGGCGATCGCCGCGCACGATGCCGACAGCGCCCCCTCGCCGCTCACCTATTCCTGGACGGCGCCTTCCGGGTCCTTCAGCGACCCCACCTCGGCGACGCCGACCTTCGTCTGCGACGCGCCCGGCCCGGTCACCCTGACCGTCACCGCCTCCGACGGGGATGGAACCTCGGGGTGCCCCGCCACGCTGTCGCTCGTCGTGACCTGCGAGCCCGGCACGCTGCTCGTTCACAATTCGCTGGTCATCAGCAGCAGCACCTACGATCGGACCCAGGGCGCCGTCGCCTCGCTCGCGATCGGGACGCCGCTCGCCGGCTCGGCCACCGCGACCTCGACCGCGATCGCCGGCAACAACTACCTGACCGTCTGGAACAATGAGTCCGTGGACGCCAGCTTCGGCGTGACCTCCGCGATCCAGTTGACCGACATCGATCCGACCAGCGGCCTGGTCCTGAGCAAGGTCACCGTCCCGACCAATCAGGTGGTCACCAGCTTCCCGTCGAAGTCGGAGGTCGGTCTCCACGTCACCACCGACGGCAGCGGGCCCCACCTCGTGTTCGTGGGCTATGCCGGTCCGGGGGTCGGTGCGCTGGACGTGTCGAACGCCGACGCCGTCCCGGGGCAGGATCCGACGAACCCGGTGAGCTTCGCCTTCGGCTCGAGCTATGCGTTCGCCCGCACGATCGTCTCGATGGATGGCAGCGGCCACTTCTCGTACACGCCGACCATCAACTACGGCGGAAACAATGGCCGCTCGGCGCTGCTCGGCAGCAACGGCCTTTACTACTCAGTGGGGAACGCCAACAACGGCAACGCGGCGGCTTTCGGTCCGACCAACGGCACGAATCCGGACGTCACCGAGACGACCGGCCTCGAGGTGGTCACCCCGATCGACGGAGCGTCCTCGAGCGTCGCCATCCCCGTCGGCAATTCGGCCGAGGTCAACCCGCTGCTCCAGTTCACCTTCGGCACCGCCAAGCCCGACAAGCCCGGCAAGGACGACAACTTCCGCGGCGTGACCGAGTTCGGTGGGGCGCTCTACTTCACCAAGGGCAGCGGCAGCAACGGCATCGACACCGTCTACACCGTGCCTTCGCTTCCCACCGTCGCAGGCGCGGCCGCGGCGACGATCGGCGTCGTCCCGGGCTTCCCGACCGACTCCGCCAAAGCGACGGGGGGCAACTTCACGCCCTTCGCCGTGTTCTTCGCCAACGCCACGACGATGTACGTCAGCGACGAGGGCTCGGGCAACGCCACCGACGTGGCAACCCATGCCGGCCTCGAGAAGTGGAGCCTGGTCAGCGGTGTTTGGCAGCTGGACTACGTGCTGACCCTGGGTCTGATCGGCGTGGTCGACAGCAACCTCGACGGCCCGGACGGCCAATATCCGAACGTGACCACGGTTGGACTGCGCAACCTGACGGGTGTCGTGAGCGGCGACCAGGTCACCTTGTGGGCCACGACCTCGACGTCGAGCACCTCCGGCGACAACGGCGCCGATCCGAACAAGGTCGTGGTGATCACCGACCAGCTGTCCGCCACGACGTTGACGGGCGCGGTGGCCACCGAATCCTTCACCACGGTCACGGGACCCACCTACGGCACGGTCTATCGCGGCGTGGCCTTCGTGAACTGAGGCGTCTAGTTGGTGACCAGCGCCATCGTCAGGTTGCTCTGAAAGTTGGCGTCGCCGGGCTTGCCGAGATCCGAGAAGATGATGAACGCTTCTCCGCCCAGCTGCGCGTCGGCTGTCTTGGGCGCGATCGTCAAATGCAGCGTGTCGCCGTTCTGGCCGGTGTTCTTGTCCAACGTCAGGGTCAGGTAGGGCTTGCTGGTCCCGACCACCGCCTGATCGTAGTCGTAGATGCGTACCGTCCACGGTCCCCCCGTCGGGGCGGTGCTGAAGAGGTTGATGGCGATGGTCTTGCTCTGCCCGATCGGGATGTTGACGCCCTGGGTGGTAAAGCCGGTGCCTCCCGGCGCGTAAGCGATCGTGTCGAGCGCGGGGAAGCTGTTGAAGTAGGGCTGGCTGTTCGTGTGGGGGACACACGGGTTTTGCACGAGCGCGGCCGCCGCGTTCGACCAGCTGCGCTGAATCATGTAGGCGGAGCCCGGCGGGACGAAGTTCGCGTCGTCGTTGAATTCGCACATGTCCCCGATCTCGCCCCCCGACACCAGGCTCCAGATGATGTCCGCGTTGTCCTCTTCTCGATAACCCGGCTGCACGTTGGGGAAAGGATCGGTCGCCGTCTCGACCAGCTCGTGGCTGATGTCGATGGTGCGCTCCTGGAGATCGGTGACGTTCGGCCCGTCGAAGCCGGGGCAAGCGCAGCTCACCGCGTAGGGCACCGTGGTCGCGCCCGAGGTCAGTTCGGTGTGATAGCCGTCGTAATCCGTGCAGCAGGACCCGCCCGTCACGCTCTCGATCGTGGCCGGCGAAAACGCGAACAGGTAGATCGTGCTCGGATCGGCGGGGCCCCAGATCGGATTCGCGCCGGAGGTGTTGGCCGTCAGCGTGGCACGAAGCGTGGTATCGGTGATCGTGGCCGGCGGGGCGGTGGTGAGCCGGATGGTCGGCAAGATCGTGAGCGGGCCGACGCCGTACTCGGAGGTGGTGTCGGCCCAGTAGCTGCTGTGGGTCAGCTCCTGCAGGAAGGCCTCGACGTCGACGGCGCCGGTGTCGCTCGAATAGGCGATGAGCTGCACCTTGGGCGTCCGCAGGATCGCGCGGTCGAGATCGACAACCTGGGGCAGCGCCGGATGCGCGGCCGGGACGAAAGCGGTCGTGCCGGCCGCTCCGGTCGTACCGGCCACACCGGTCGTGCCGGCCACACCGGTCGTGCCGGCCGCTCCGGTCGTGCCGGCCGCTCCGCCCGACCCGGTCGCCGTTCCACCCGAGCCGCCTGATCCACCTTGCGACATCGCGGCGTCGTTTCCGGTGCCCTGACCCGAAGGGCCTCCACAGGCGGTCGCGAGCAACGCGGCCAAGGCAAACCAGCGTCCTTGGACTCCAATCGGGGGACGGGTCACAGGCAGCCAGGATACCCCTCCGCGTGCATCCAAGGGAAGGGCGGGCACGCCGCAGCCCGAAGAGTCACCGCCGCATCCTGGCGACCTGCCCTAGCACGTCGCGCGCGCGTGTGCCCACGGCTCGTCAGAACGGATGACTTCAGGCCGCTGACCCCGTGGCTAGGGTGTGGTCGCCGAACCTACTCGCTCCACGCTGACCGCCGCATCGTCGAGGTAGATGACCGAATCCGTCGGTGAAAGATTCTCGCTGACGCTGCAAGGGGTGAAATAGACCGTCTGATTGAACCCGCTCGGCCGATGAAGATCGTAGAGGAGCTGGCCGTTCTGCCAGAGCATGAAGCGCCCGGTGTCGTCGGTGGCGTTGCGAAAGAAGGTTTCGATCTGAAACCAGCTTCCGATGGGAACCGGAACCGCCGGATCCGGCGTGGCCGCGCGCAGGAACTGCGGTCGGTGATCGAAGACGGTCAGGATCATGTCGCCGCCGGGGAGGCTCCGAAGGTCGACGTCGAGGAACAGAGAGATGACCGTCGGATCCCCCGGCACCGGCGCGCGGATCTGCATGATGGTCCAGTCGTTGGTGGTCTGGGAGGCGCGCGGAAGGTAGTACCAGGCGCTGTAGTAAGCCTCTTCTGGATAGTCGTCGGAACGCCACAGGCGCACGGCCTCGTAGTCGGAGACCGCTGCGTTGCTCAGCTTCACCGAATATTGTCCGCTGTGCGCGAAGTCGGTCGACACGGCGATGGCGGTGTCGGGCATGTCCGCGGCCGAGCCGCCCTTTCCGTCGAGCAGCCATTCGCTCAGGTCCCCGGTTTCGTGCTGAGCGGACCAGAGAAACTCGCTGCCCAGGTCCAGGCGCCGCGCGCAGGCCGGCGCCGCGGCGGTGCCCAGCGCGGCAACTGCGACGAGCCTGGCGCCCCAGCCGACCACGATTCGTCTCATACTAGTCGATCACCATTGCCGCAATCGGTAGTGTAGTGGAATGTCGCGCGTGCGGTCGGTGCCGGGGCCGGTGCCGATGATGATCCCGTTGCTGTGGCTGGCGTGCGGCTGCGGAGCCGGCGCAACGACCGTTTCGCCGTTCGGCGGCAGCAATCTGGCGCTGAGCTTCGATGGCGTGACGTCCTATGCGACCGCGGCCAATGGTGGCTTTCCGGCGGCGGGCGCGGTTCAGACGGTCGAGATGTGGGTCAACTATCCGGCGCCCACCGCCACCACCACCGCCGACTTCCTGGTGATGCGGCTCGACCTCAGCAACGGCGTCCAGATCGGTATTCACGACGGCGCGCTGGCCGTCTGGCGGACCTACGTCGACCGCGTGCTGGTCGGGGCCCCCACCCTGCCGCCGGCCAACACCTGGCACCACATCGCCTGGAGCTTCGATCTGACGGTCAACACGCTCTACGTCGACGGCGCCGTTGCCGACGCCGAGATGACGGCCACCGACGTCCGGACGCCGACCTCGGTCTGGCTGGGAACTCTCGATGGAACAAGCGAGCTATTCGCCGGACAGCTGGACGAGATCCGCGTCTGGAACCTGGTCCGCTCGGCGAGCGACATCCAGGCCGACATGCAACACAGCGCGCCCGCCTCGGTGCCCGGCTTGGTCGCCTACTGGACCTTCGACGACAGCGCGAGCGGCGGCCGCGCCTTGGATGCCTCCGGCTCGGGCAACGACGTCACGCTCGGCGACGGCGTCGCGGCGAACATGCCGACCCGGATCCCCTCCGACGCGCCCGACGGTCAATAGAGCAACCGCCTCAGAGCGAGACGGAGAGGCCCAGCGTGGCGCCCAGCCAAAACGCCGGCATGGAGCCCAAGGAGCCCTGCGGCGTCGTCGCGATCTGGTAGGGACGGGGGAAGACCAGCGCGTGAACGCCCACGAACGGAACGGCCCGCGACGAAGGACGCCCGAGCCGCGCCTGGAGGCCGAGGCGCGCCCCGAGATCGAGCCGCGTCCCCTGCTGCGGCGTCGACGTATCGAGCCCCTCGGCGTGAAAGATCGCCGCCGCGATCGCCGCCTCACCGTCGAGCTCCCAGGCGCCGAGCGGCCACGGAACGCGCAGGCCGAGCTCCAGGGGGATCCGGCTCTCGCGCCCCAGGAGCCCGCCCTTCGCGAAGCTCGCCCGCGGCTCCAGGCCGAGGCCGAGCACGCCCGCCAGCGTTCCGAAACGTCGCGCGATGCGCAGCTCGCCGCCCACGGCGATGATCTGTGGCGCGTCGAAAAACGCGGGCGCCAGATCCAGCACCGCCCCTATCTCCAATCTGAAGCGCCGCGGTGGAGTCTCGACGACCGGCGCGACCGGTTGCAGAGGCGGCGACGATGAGGTCGGCGGCGGCGGTTGAACGTCGATCACCAGCTCGGGCGGCAACAACGTGAGAACGATGAACACCGCCGCGAATCGGGCGCGCTGCTCGCAGTCGTGGCCGACGTCGCGAAAGACCCGAACCCGGAGAACGCTCTCCGCCACCACCTCGACGCGGTAACTGTCGCCCAGGTCAAAGACCTCGACCGCCGCGGAGCGTGGCAATGAATCGAGACCGCCATTGGGAATGAGCGCCGCCACCGCCGCCGAGATCATCTCCAGGCTGGGACAGGCGCCGCTCGCCGAGATCAACGGCGCAGCGGGAGCGACGGGTTCCGCGACGGCGGCGGGCTGCGCGTCGGCGGCAGCTGAGCAAACGAGCGACAAAGCGACTAACGCGGCGCAAGAGACGACGCGATGAAGGGGCCGAATCATGTCGCGCGACGCACCATAACGTTCTTACCGTCCCCTTACTGGTATAGACTTATGAGTTCGTCGATGGCTCTCAAGCAGGACCCCATTCAAACAAACGTCTGGGCGGACGGTCAAATCGGCGCCGTGGATCCACCGGCTCGGACGTTTGATGCCGGCGACTTCAACGCCGTCTACGAGGCCTGGTTCGGCGACGTGGCACGCTGGATTCGCGCCCTCGGGGCGCCCGCGTCCGACCACGACGACCTGGTGCAGGAAGTTTTCGTCGTCGTCTATCGGCGCCTCCACGATTTCGACGGAAGAAATCTGGCCGGTTGGCTGTATCGGATCGCCGCCCATCAGGTGCGCGATTTTCGCCGCCTGCGCTGGATCAAGAACGTCTTCAAGCGGAGCATCCCGCTTTCGCATCGCATGGCCTCGCCCGGACCGACGCCGGTGATGGCGCTGGAGACCCGCGAGCGCCAGGCGCGGCTCGAGGGGTTGCTGGCGGAGCTGAGCGAGCCGCTCCGAACGACCTTCGTTCTCTTCGAGATAGACGGCTATACCGGCGAAGAGATCGCGGCGATCCACCGGGTGTCGATCAATACGGTCAGGGCGCGGATTCACCGCGCGCGGAAGAAGTTGCTCGCGGCCATCGGGGCGTCGGGGAAAACGTCGAGGGAGGGGAAGAGCTAGTGGAACGCTTGCGCGACAAGAAGGTGATACCGGGATCTGCCGAGGCGATCCTGGTCGACGTGATCAAGGCCAGCTCGCCCTTCGAGCCGTCGCTGCTCCAGCAACGCCGGGTGCTGGAGCGGGTTCTCGATCGACAGCGTACCCACCGGCGTGGCGCGGTGATGTTCTTGCGTCCGGTGGTGGTGATCGGCGTGTTGCTGGTGGCCGGCGTGACGGCGGCGGCGACCTTCGGCCACGGCTGGATTGCGCGCGGGCTGCGGACGTTCCGGAGCGCCGGGCCGGTGGAAACGCTGGCAACCGCGCCGGTCTACCGCCCGCACCGGCGCGCGGCAGAGCCCGCCCGGCCAAGGGGGCTCGACCCGAGCGAGGCCGAACCGGAGGCAGCGGCCGCGCGTAGCCCCGCCCCCGCACCGGCGACGCGTTCCGTTCCGAGGCCGGCCCTCCGGTCGCACCCGGGCCGGATCCAGGACCAGGACCGGTCCGAGGATCCGTCGCTGGTCGTGGACGCGATTCGGGCGCTGCGCACCGATCACGACGCCCGGCGCGCGGCCACCTTGCTGGCCCAGTATCTGAAGACGTATCCCCGCGGCGCGCTCTCGGAGGAGGCCGTGGCGCTCTCGATCGAAGCCGCCGCCGCCAGCCGGAGCCCGAGCGCGACCACCTTCGCGACGGAGTATTTGCGAGAGTACCCGCACGGCCGATTCCGCCGGACCGCCGAGCAGGCGCTCGAGCAGCGGCAGCCCTAGGCGCGCCCCTCCGTAGCCTACCGGCGCGCCAATCGCCGCCAGTCGATCGCGAAGACCGATCCACGTTTGATCCAGCGCAACGGGCCCCGCGCCGCGGGTGGCGTGGCCAAGGCGTGGTGGTAGAGGTGATCGATGCGGGCGAAGAAGCCGCGCGTGTGGAAACTCTGCGGGCAGGCCAGGCGCGTGCAGTCGAGGTGGTGGCAGAACTCGTGCAGGAGGGTGTTGAGCAGCGCCTTCGGGCTGGAGACCTTTTCGCGGATGGCGGTGCGCATCCAGACCCGGATCCGTTGCGTCGAGAGCGTGTAGTCGCCGAACAGTTGATAGGTGCAGACCCCGGCGGTCACGCGGTGCGGGCGCACCCCCAGCACCCGCAGGGGCGGCACCGGCACGTTGTAGAAAGCCGCCAGCGCCTCGAGCAAGGCGGAGCCGGCGCGCCGCACGGGCGCCGGCTCGCCGCCCGCCATCGCCGCCGCGAGCGCCCGGGTGAGCTCCTGCAGCGGCGGGCCGGGCGGCAGCGGCATCGTCGCGAGCGCGTCGCTCTTGTCGTACTCGCGGCGTCGCGCCTCGGTGCGGGGGACCGGATCGGTGATCATCGCCGCTCCAGTCGGCGCGCCAGCCGCGCGAACGGATAGCCGAGAAGGAAGTAAAACGCGGCGCAGAGCGCACCCGGCAGCAACCAGCCGCGATCGTCGACGGCGGTGATCGTCATGCGCTTGGTCAGCTCGACGACGGTGAGCACCGAGACCAGCGAGCTGTCCTTGAGCAGGGAGATGAAATCGTTGGTCACACCCGGGACGGCCAGCCGCAGCGCCTGCGGCAAGATGATCTCCCGCAGCGCCATTTGGCGCGAGGTGCCGAGCGCGAGGGCGGCCTCCCACTGGCCGCGCGGGACGGCCGCGATGGCGCCGCGGTAGATCTCCGCCTCGTAGGCGGCGTAGTTGAGCCCGAGGCCGAGGATGGCGGCGGTCCAGGGCCCGAGCGAGATCAGCCCCGCCAGGCCGTAGTAGAGGAGATAAAGCTGCAGCAGCACCGGGGTGCCGCGGACGATCTCGACGTAGGCGGTCGCGAACGGGCGCGCGCGGCGGCTCTCCAGGCGCAGCAGCGTCAGCGCCAGCCCGAGCGGGGCCGCGATCGCCATGGCGGCGAGCGAGATCAGCAACGTCACCAGCGCGCCCTCGACGAACAGCAGCATCTGGCGCGCGGTGAGTGGCCGCCGCGACGACGCGCCGGGCGCCCGGGACGCGGGGCCAGGCCCGACCGGTCCGGGTCGGGCGGGCGTCGGCGCCACCGCGAGCGCCGCCTGGCGATCTCCGTCGAGCCCCCAGCGCGCCAGGGCCTTGCGCCAGGCGCCCGAGGCGATGGTTTGGGCCAGCGCCTGATCGAGCGCCACACGCAGCTCGTCGTCGACCGGACGAAGCGCGATGGCGTAGCGACCCTCGGCGACGTCGCCCACGATCGCGAGCGACGGATGCCGCCCGGCGTAGCGGGCGACGATGATGTCGTCGAGCAAGACCGCGTCGGTGCGCCCCTGCTCGAGATCGACGAATGGCTCATCGACCCCCTCGTACGGCAAGGCGACGGCGCCGGCCGCGCGCAGCAGATCCCAGGCCAGGCTGCTCGCGAGCGTTCCCACCCGTAGGCCGCGCAGCGACGCCAGATCGCCGATGCGCGCGTCGCCGCGCCGAGCCACCAGCCGTTCCGAGAAGACGTAGTACGGGCGGGTGAAAGCCACCTCCGCCGCGCGGGCCGGCGTCACCTCGATGCCGTTGAGCGCGATGTCGAAGGTGCCGCGCTCGAGCGACGGAATCAGCGTCGACCAGTCGTTCTGGACCAGGCGCGCGCGAACGCCCAGCGCCGCGGCCAGCGCGTCCGCGAGATCGACCTCGAAGCCGACCAGGGCGCCGTTGCGATCCTCGTAGACGTACGGCTCTCCCCCCTGCTCGTCGGCGCCCCACTGAAGCTCACCCCGCGCGCGGATGCGATCCAGCGCGCCCTGGGACGCGGCCGGCGCACACCCGGGGGCCGAGCCCAGCCCGGCGGCGATCGCCAGCGGCGCGACGACATGGCGAGCGAGCGGGCGCATTTCCCGTTAGTATCTAGCGCAATCGATCGATGACGAAAACGGCACTCATCACCGGCGCGTCCGCGGGGCTGGGACTGGAGCTGGCGCAGCTGTTCGCGTCCGACAAGCACGACGTGGTGCTGGTGGCGCGCCGCAAGGATCAGCTGGAGGCGCTCGCGACCCGCCTGGCGACCGAGCGCGGCGTGGTCGCCCGGGTCATCCCCGCCGATCTCGGCGACCCCGGGGCGCCGCAGCGGATCGTCGACGAGCTCAAGCGCCGCAACGTCGAGATCGAGTTTCTGGTCAACAACGCCGGCTTCGGGACCACCGGCCCCTTCGTCGAGCGCGACCTGCTGCGCGAGCTGGCCATGGTGCAGGTCAACGTGACCTCGCTGGTTCACCTGACCGGGCTGCTCCTGCCCGGGATGGTCGCCCGCAAGAGCGGCCGCATCTTGAACCTGGGATCGACCGCCGGGTTTCAACCGGGGCCATTCATGTCGGTCTACTACGCCACCAAGGCCTTCGTGAACTCGTTCACCGAAGCCCTCTCGTACGAGCTGCACGGCACCGGCGTGACCGCGACCGTGAGCTGCCCCGGCGCGACCGCGACGGAGTTCGGCAAGGTCTCGGGCAACGATCGCTCGCGGCTGTTCCAGATGCGCGTGATGAGCGCCCCGGAAGTCGCCGCGCACGCCTACCGGGCGATGATGGCGGGAAAGGCGGTCGCGGTGCCCGGCCTGCTCAACAAGGTGGCGCTGCAGATGCTTCGCCTCGGTTCGCGCGGCATGGTCCGCGGCGTCGCGGCGCGCCTCAACCGGGACAAGACCAGCCTCACCGTCCGAAGGTCATCTGGAAGCTGAGCTTGGATTGGCCCCCGCCGGCGGGCGGCGCGAACTTCAGATCGCGCAACGCCTCGATCATGCACATCTCCGGATCGCCACCGCCTAGGGTCGAGGTGACCACCTCGCCCAGCGACACCCGGCCCCGCTCGTCGATGGTCAGGCGGAAGCTCACCTTGCCGTGCAGGGCCGCGTTCTTGGCGTGCTCCTTCTCGTAGCAGCCGCGCAGCTTCGCCTTGCCACCGCCCAGGGTCTTCTCCGCGTCGGGCTTGGAGATGTTTCCCTCGATCTTGAACCCACCCGATCCGCCCGGGGCCGCCGCGGGCGGGTGGTGCGATCTCGCGGCGTGCGGGCCGCTCAAATCCGGCGCGGCGTCGACCACCTCGGGGGCCGCGTCTCGAACGGCGGGCGCGGCCGGCGCCGCTGGCCGATCCGGCGCCGCGTCTTGCTCGGGCGACGGTGGTTGACGGGTGCACGCGCCGCAGAGCGCACCACCCAAGAGCGTGACGACCAAGAACCGAGCGACAGCGGGGGCAGACATTCGTGACCTCCAGGAGGCAAACCGCCGCCATACTATAACGACGGTCCGTTCCATGAGCGCGCGCCCCTCCGTCGATCCCCTGGTCATCGAAGCGCGGCTCCGCGATCTGGGCGGCTTCTCCGTCCGGCGCGCGCTGCCGTCGGCAGAGCGGCGCCTGGTCGGCCCCTTCATCCTCTTCGATCACATGGGCCCGGCCGTGCTCCCGCCCGGCCAGGGCATGGACGTGCGGCCCCACCCGCACATCGGGCTGGCGACGCTGACCTATCTCTTCGCCGGCGAGATCGTCCACCGGGACAGCCTCGGTTCGCATCAGCCGATCCGGCCGGGCGACGTGAACTGGATGCTCGCCGGGCGCGGCATCGTCCACTCCGAACGGACGGGCGACGAGCTGAGGCACAGCGGCAGCACCTCGCACGGCATCCAATCGTGGATCGCGCTCCCCACCTCGGATGAAGAAGCGGCGCCCCACTTCACGCACCATCCCGCCGCCAGCATCCCGCACATCGCGCGCGCCGGCGCGGCGCTCGACGTGGTGGCCGGCACCGCCTACGGCGCCTCCTCGCCGGTGGTGCTCTGCTCGCCGACCCTGTACGTGGCCGGGACGCTCGAAGACGGCGCCACCCTGCCCCTCCCCGACGAGCACCCGGAACGCGCCCTCTACGTCGTCGAGGGATCCATCGACTGCGGCGGGCGCGCCCTCGCGCCGGGCGCGATGGCCATCTTCGAGCCCGGCGCGACGTCGGTGCGCGCCCTCGCCCCGAGCCGCTTCGTCTTGATCGGCGGCGCGCCGCTCGACGGCCAGCGCCACATCTACTGGAATTTCGTGGCCAGCACCCGCGAGCGGATCGAGCGCGCCAAGGCCGACTGGAAGTCGGGCCGCTTCGGCAAGGTTCCCGGCGACGATCGCGAATACATCCCCTTGCCGGAGGAGTGACGGCGCGATTCGTGACGTCTGTTATTCGATTTCAATCACGCCCGGGCAGCGCCAATGACCCTCGTGCCAGCGGCCGCGGGGGCCCCGGTGCCCCTCGACCCAGTAGCCACCCTGACAGCGCTCCCGCCGCACCGGCGTCACGTAGCAGCTCGACGCGGTGGCGCTCAGCACCATCAGCAACCCCAACACAGCAAACAGTCGTCGCACGTGAGCTCTCCTTTGGTTGGCCTACGTTCATCAAGGTAAGTCTGAATCGGGCGACGGCCACATGACGCCGCTCACGGGGTCCCTATCTGACATCGGCGTAGATCGCCGGGCGTGAACCAGTCGTAGATCGCCACGGCCGCGCGGCCGTAGGCGCCGTCCCCGCGCAGGCGACCGCCCAAAGTGGCGCTGCGATTGGTGGCGACGAGGTGGCACTGGAAATCGACGGTGACGTCCGGCAGCACCGGAACCGCGACCCGGATCGCCTTGTGGGGTCCGTGCAGCAGGAGATCGAGCGTCAGGTGGGGCGGCAGCGCGTGATACCAGGGGCCCGACGCGCGGGCCTTGGGACTTTTCGCGGCGCCGCGCTTGGGATCGTACGACCCGCCGGCCACCGCCACCTCGCCCGCGAGCCTGAGCTCGCCTTGCGCGTCGCCGGTCAGCCGAACGTCCGCGTCGAGATCGGGGATCTCCAGCGAGGAGGTCGGACCGCCGACCGCGAGGTTCTCGCCGAAAAACGGCAGGTCGATATGACCGAACCGCAGCGGCGAAAACGACACCAGCTCCGCCTGCCCGGGCGACGCGGGACGCCCGACCGTCACGGTGCCCACGCCCGCGATGTCGATGTGCAGCCCGAGGGTGCGGAGCGTGTCGCCGTGCGCCTCGACGACGCCACGCGCGCGCAGGGTGGGGAGCCCCGCCGGCGGGTGGATCGTCAGATCGTCGAAGCGCGCCTGGCCGTCGATTCGCGGCCCCGACGACGGGCCGGCGCCCGAAGACGCGCCGAGCGTGCCGGTCACCCTGGCATCGACCACCGCCCGACCGGTCGCGGAGGCGCCCGCCGGGAGCCGCACCGGAAAGCGCGCGGCGTCGAGCTCGGCCGCCAGCGACAGCGCGACCGTCGACTTGTCGGCGTCGTCCGGATCGAGCGTTGCGCGGCCGGCCACTTTTCCGTGCAGCCCCGGCGTGTCGATCGAGAGCCCGGTGGTGGCCAGCGTGCCGCCGTCGAAGTCCAGCTCTCCGCCCGCGGGCAGCGTGAAGGGCGCCGGCCAGCGCGACGTTCGCAGCACGAAGTCCCGCGCGATGCGCACCTTCCCGGAGACGCGCGGTCGCTTCGGCGCGGAGGCCACCGTGAGATCGACGGCCGCCGTTCCCGTCGCGGTCTTGAGATAGCGCGACCACAGGAGTGGCCAGCGGCCAAGCTCGATCTCACCGGTCAAGTGCGCCTGGGCGTCGGCGCCGCGCGCGCGGCCGCCGAGCTCGATCTTGTTCAGGCCGGGCCCCGACAATCGAAAGGAACCGTCGGCCGTCAGCGGCGCGCCGGCCGCGTACGAGACCTTGGCCTCCCCGGAGGCGGCCAGCGGCGCGCCGGTCAGCGGCGCCGGCAGCCAGGGCCCGAGCGCCCGTTCGGTGAGCGCCAGCTTGGCCTCGACCGCCAACGTCGGTCGGCGGCGGATCGTCGCGTGCACCACCACGCCGGGATCGATCGTGAGGTCGGCGGTGCCGCGATCGGGACCGAGGCGCAGCTTGGCTCGGGCGTCCCCCAACCGCCGCCGGTCGAGCGCCAGCGACGTCACGCCGATCCGCCCTTCCAGCGTCGGTCGTTCGAGCGCGCCCGACAGGGAGAGATCCGCGCCCAGGGTACCGCCGAGCGCGCCGGGCAACCCGGCCCGATCCAAACCCGGTAGATCGGCGACGGGGTAGCCGTGAACTCGCAAGGTGGCGGCGAGGCGTCCGCCTTCGCCGAGGCGCCCGCCGATCTCGGCCTCGCCCCCCCCCACGCGCCGCAGCCGGAAGCGGGGCACGCTCCAGCCGACGTCCGACACCATCGCGGCGTCGAGGCGCGCCGGCAAGACGAAGCGCTGACCAAAGAGACCGACGGTCGACGGTGGAGGAAATGACAACCTGAGGTCGACGCGCTCGAGCGTCCCCCGCAAGGTCGCCGACAGGCGCAGCGGCCCGGTCGCGGCGCCGCCCGGAATCCAGTCCTCGAGCGCGGCCACCGCCAGCGTGCCGTGCGCGTCGACGCGGGAGCGGGGACGACCGACCGCCGTGGACGCCGCGCCCGGAAACGCCACCAGCGCGTCGGCCCGCGCGGAGAGGCCGGTCCAATCGACACGCAGATCCTCCAGCTTCAGGATCGCGTCCGCCAGGCTCACCCGGCCGATCGTGGCGTAGAGCGTGTCGGTCGTGCCGGGGGCCCGCCGCCGCCGCCCGATGCGCAGCTCGAAACGCCGCGGACCCGAGGGCGCGCGGCGCCGATCGAGGCGCAGATCGGCGTCGGCGATCTCGGCCTCCATGCCCGCCAGCGTCGGCGCGAGGCGTGCGGTGGCGTTGAAGTGCCCGTGCAGGAACCCGCCCAGGAGCGGCGTCAGCGCCGGATCGAGCATCCAGCGGGTGTCGACGCCCGCCAGCGCGAGCGTGAGATCGGCGGAGCCGTGGGTCAGGTGCGCGGCCAGGTGGTTGCCGCCGCCGTCGGCCGCGAACGTGACGGCGAGCTCCGTGAACGGGCCCTTCACGTCGATCGCGAGATCGCCGTCGAGGTGCGCGGCCCAGGCGGGGGGCGGGCGCCAATCGGCCTCCAGCAGGGGCAGTACCGCGCCGATGCCGGTCCAGCGCGCCGCGACGTCCAGGCCGGGCGACTTGGTCGGCGGCACGCCGAGCCGGGTGGGAAAAATATTTTGAAACAGCGCACGGCCCGAGAGCCGCGCACGGCCGGTCCGCGCACCGGCCACCAGCAACTGCAGATCGGTCGGCGCGTCGGGCGCGACGGCGACCCGCTCGATCGCGACGGCATCGAACGGAACGCGCGTGGTCCAGGTCGCGCCGAGGCGCCCGATGCGCAGCGTGCCGGCCGTCGCGACCCCGTCGCGCGCGTCGAAGAGGATCGGAGGGCCGTCGCCCCCGGCGGAGAGCGTGCCGGCGGCGTTGGCGCGCGAGAGCGACAGCCCCCAGGTCGGGAAGTCGAGCTCGATGTCGACGTCCTCGATCTCGAGGGCACGAATCGACACCGATCCCCCGCCCGCGCCGGCCGGTCGGGGCACGCGGGCCGCCGTGGGGTCGAGGCAGGCCGCCCGCCCAGCGTCCGGCACCGTCCGGAAGGCGTCGGCGGTCCCGATGGTGCCGGGCCCGATCGCGAGCCGCCACTGCCCCCGCGCGATGAGGGCGTCGTCGACGACGATTCGCCAGGGCAGCGCGTGCACCTCGAGGGTGGCTCCGAGACGCGCGGCCGCGACCACCACCCGGCCGTCGGGACCGGTGATCCGCAGGTCGTCGAGCACGATCGCGATCGGCTGCCCGAGCGCCAGCTCCCAGATGGCCGCCCACCCGAGATGGCCGCCGCCGATCGCGAACGATCCGCAACGCGAGGCGGTGGCACGCGCCAGCGCCCAGCGCGCGATCGGCCCGCGCACGACCAGCGGAACCGCCACCGAAAGCGCCAGCGCGCCGGCCACCAGCGCCACCAAGACCCGACCGACCCGATGCGCGAGCCCACCCCGCGGGCGACCGACCGGGCTAGCCGCTTTTTCGGCCATGGCCTCCGGTCGCCCGACCCATCCCCGCCAGGGTAGCAGCTCCGATGCGGCAGGAGTGGTAGAACCCCCGGCAATCGGTCATGGCGCGCATCCTGGTGGTCGAAGACGAAAAGGATCTGCAGGAGGTGCTGGCCTACAACCTGCGCCAGGCCGGCCACACCGCGATCATCGTCGGTGGCGGGAAGGACGCGCTCGCGGCGGTCACCGAGCACCGGCCCGATCTGTTGCTGCTCGACCTGATGCTGCCGGACGTCTCGGGCGTCGAGATCTGCCGGCGCCTCAAGAGCGATCCGCTGACCCGTGATCTCCCCATCGTGATGGTGACCGCCAAGGGCGACGAGGTCGATCGGGTGGTCGGTTTCGAGCTGGGGGCCGACGACTATGTGGTCAAGCCCTACAGCCTGCGAGAGCTGCTGCTGCGGGTGGATGCGGTCCTGCGGCGCACCACGCCCGGACCCACCGGCGGCGAGCACGGCGTGATGGTGTTCGCCAAGCTCCGGGTCGATCGGGACGCCCACCGCGTCTGGGTCGACGACGAAGAGGTGACGCTCACCGCGCTGGAGCTGCGCCTGCTCTCGACGCTGCTGGAGCGGCGCGGACGCGTGCAATCTCGCCCGGCGCTGCTCGACGACGTCTGGGGCATGAGCGGCGAGGTCACCACCCGCACGGTCGACACCCACGTCAAACGCCTGCGCGAAAAGCTGGGCAGCGCCGGCCCGTACATCGAGACCGTGCGCGGCGTCGGCTATCGCTTCACCCCGGCGGCCGATCACGCGGCGGCGATCGGCGCGGCCGGCGCGCCCGACGACGAGCCATGAAGCTCAACATCCGCGGCAAGCTGTTCGCGGTATCGCTGGCCCTGATCGCGGTCTCGGTCATGACCGGAGAGCTCTATCTGCGCCCCGCCGTCGAGGCGAATCTGCTGGAGCGGATCCGCGGCGATCTCTACGTGCGGCTGGCGCTGGTCGAGCTGGCCGCCCGCGAGCAGCGGGATCTGGAACGCGCAAGCTGGGACGCCCTGGCCGACCAGCTCGGGCCGCGGGCCCACGGGCGCGTCACCTTCATCGACGCCGCCGGGACGGTGCTCGGCGATTCCGAGGTGTCGCTGGCCGGCCTCGAGCACGTGGAGAACCACCGCGATCGCCCGGAGGTCGCGGCCGCGCTGGCGGGCGGCGCCCAGTCGTCGACCCGCTACAGCGCCACCATCCACCAGCGGCTCATGTACGCGGCGATCCCGATGACGCTCCCGAACGGGGCGCGCGGCGCCGCGCGGCTGGCGGTCCCGCTCGACGAGGTCGACGCCGCGATCGCGCGCCTGCGCCACATCCTCTGGGCCTCGCTGGCGCTCGCGCTGGTCGTGGCCGTGGTGCTCTCGAGCGCCGCCGCGCAGATGCTCTCGCGCGCGCTCCGCCTCATGACCGAGGCGGCCCGGCGAATGGCGGCCGGCGACCTCGACGTGCGGATGCGGCCGGCCGGCACCGACGAGATCGCGGAGCTCGGTCGCGCGCTCGACGGGATGGCGGCCAGCCTCGCCTCGACGCTCACGGCGCTGCGCACCGAGCGCGATCTGCTGGGCGTGATCCTGGAGTCGATGCAAGAGGGCGTGCTGGTGCTCGACGGCGAGAGTCGGATGATCCTGGTCAATCCGGCCCTGCGCGCCACGCTCTCGCTGGGGGCCGACGCCGAGGGGCGGGCGGCCCTGGAGCTGATCCGCAACGCCGACCTGCAGTCGATCCTCGAGCGCGCGCAGCTTGGCCAGGGCTCGGTCTCGGGTGAGATCGAGACCACCGGACCCAAGCCCCGCCGCCTGCTGGTGCACGCCGCCTCCCTGCCCAGCCTGAACCGCAAGCCGCAGGGCCTGCTGGCGGTGTTCGTCGACGTGAGCGAGATCCGCCGGCTCGAGACCCTGCGAAAGGACTTCGTCGCCAACGTTTCGCACGAGCTGCGCACGCCGATCACGGCCGTCCGCTCGGCGGTCGACACGCTCCGCCACACGCTGGCCCGCGATCCCACCGCCTCCGACCGCTTCGTCGACATCATCGATCGGAACGCGCAGCGCCTGGGCGCGCTGGTCGAGGATCTGCTGGATCTGTCGCGCATCGAATCCAAGGAATACCGGCCCGAGGCGACGCCGGTTTCGCTGCGCGTGGTCTCGGACCAGGTGCTGGCCCTCCTGCGCCCGCGCGTCGAGGAAAAGGGGATCGAGGTCACCAACGACATCCCGTCGGATTTGCCGGCCGCGCGCGCCGATCGCAAGGGCCTCGAACAGGTCTTCACCAACCTGCTCGACAACGCCGTCAAGTACTGCGGGCCCGGCACCCGCGTGCGGCTGCGCGCCGCGCTCGGCGACGGCACCTTGCGGGTGGAGATCGCCGATTCTGGTTTTGGCATCGAGCCGCGACACCTGCCGCGTCTGTTCGAACGCTTCTACCGCGTCGACAGCGGCCGCTCGCGCGACATGGGCGGCACGGGGCTCGGCCTGTCGATCGTCAAGCACCTGGTCGAGGCGATGGCCGGGACCATTGGCGTGGAGAGCACGCCCGGCCAGGGCGCCACTTTCTGGTTCACGCTGCCGGGGGTCGATTCCGCCGGCCCGGAACCCGGACCCGACGTCCAACACCGCCCAGTGCCAAGGGAAAGTCCCCGATGACGTTTGTAACGCATTTGTCACACGGCTGTATCCTGGTTGTGGCATCTTCGCTTCCCCCGGTCACATGTCGGCAGCCAAGCGCACGCTCCGCAGAGTGATCAACAGCTGGCTCGCAGGCCAGGGGCCGGCCCCAACCGTGCTGCGTCACTGCGGGACCTGCGGGGAGAAGTCCTGGCGGCCGCTCGAGCCCTCGATCAAGCACGTGGAGATCGACGCGCGGTTGCCGAACGGCACCCGGGCCGACGCCCTGCTGACCGATGAGAACGGCGGCATCCAGCTGGTCGTTCAGCTGGAGGGCGGCAGCCGTCTCCGCAACCGGATCGAGCCGCGCGCCGGCCTGCCCCTCATCGTGCTTCGCGGCGAGTCCCTGTCCGACCAGCCCGAGCAATGGCGGACGTTGCGCGAATTCGGCCTGCCTTCCTGGCGTTGCCGCTGCGCCGGAACCCGCGCGCTGCCCGTCGACGACGATTTCTCGCTGCGCGCGATCGGCTGCCCGATTCACCTGCGCACCGACGGCACCCAGTACTACGCGCGCGTCATCGAGGACTGCGGGCGGTGCGCGTTCTTCGTCGGCATCGGTTATGTCGGCGCCGATCGCCGACGCATCCAGCTCCGCTGTGGTTTCGGCGCGCCGCCGAGCGAGCGCCGCCCACCGGTGTCGGCGCCGGGCACCGAGCCCGAAGCGCGTCGCCAAATCGTGGCGCGACCGTAACCGCTGGTCCGCCCCGCGTCGGGCATCATCGCCGGGTCAGAGGAGGCCAGCGACGATGTTCGATTTCGACGTGCTCAAGATCAGCGAAGCGAGCGAATCCGACGAGGACGATCCGGCGAGCGGCCAGGCGCTGGGCCTGCCCACCGTGCGGCTCGACGTGCGGGTGATCGACATCCCGCGCGGGCCGGCGCTCACGCTGTCCCCGGAGGCGGCGGTCACGACCGCCATCGAGGCGATGCGACGCCGCACCCGTGGCGCGGCGGTGGTGGTGCAGAACCACCGGCCGGTCGGGGTGGTGACCGACCGGGACATCCTGACCCAGGCCTCCGCCGAGTGCGACGACCTGCGGGCGATTCCTATCGAGGCCGTCATGTCGCCGTGCACCGAGCCGCTGCACGAAACCGACACGGTCGGGACGGCGCTGCGGAGCATGTGCGCGCAGCGCCAGTGGCACCTGCCGATCGTGTGCAACCGGGGACTCTTTCTGGGCGCGCTCGACATCGCCGACATCTCGCTGTGGCTGCGCGATCGGCTGACGCTGCTCTCGGTGGACGCGGTGTTTGCCGAGGCGCAGTCGACCCCGTGAACGGGAAGAGGCCACAAACCAGTTCGTAAAGGAAAGCCCGGGAGCGGCGCGCGCCAGGTTGCAGGACAATGGGGACAGGGAGCGCGGGGGCGCGCCGCTC
>JADGRB010000051.1 GCA_017881315.1 Pseudomonadota bacterium | reverse complement strand
CGTCGCCAACCCGTGCCGTCGCCGGTGGCCGCGCCATGAGTTAATTTTATGTAATCATTCTGGATATTCCAGATGGAGGCGCGCGACCCACGGCCTCGCACCGACAAACTCTGGTCTTCGCGAAGGCGTGCTCAGGGCCCGCGAGATCGGGAGGATGGATGGGACCGTCTGGTTCTCCCCGCTCGACTTCCTTGACAAAGTTGCCCCGGAATTCGCAATGCTAGGGGGCTATTCCAGGAAATAGCCGAATAGGAGACCTCGGATGGACGGTGAAAGCGGCTCGATGAACGATTCTCTGGGCGCCTTGACGAACGCCGCTACCTTCCGCACGTAGCAACGCCCGTGGCACAGGACAGAAGCGCTACCGCAGAAGGCGTTCCGGAAGTAACGGACGCAGCATCTTTGCCGGAGGAGAGCGGGCCCGCTGCCCTCGCGCCCGGAACTCGGATCGGGGGATACGAGATCGGGCGCCGGCTCGGTATCGGATCGATGGGCGCCGTCTACGAGGGCGCGCGCGTTGCCGACGGGAAGCCCGTGGCGATCAAGCTGCTCGCCGCCGCCCTGGCCGGCAAGCCGACCGCGCGCGCCCGATTCCTCAACGAAGCGAAGCTGACCGCCCGGGTTCCGCACCCGCACGTCGTCGCCGTCATCGCCAGCGGCGAGGCGCCGGAGGGCGTCTACCTGGTGATGGACCTCTTGGAGGGCGAGGACCTCGCGCGCCGGCTCCACCGTTCGGGCCCGATGTCGGTCGGCGAGGCGATCGATGTTCTCGGCCCGGTCTGCGACGCCCTCGCGGCCGCGCATCGGGCTGGCGTCATCCATCGGGATCTCAAGCCGTCGAACATCTTCCTCGCCGTCCGCGAGGGACTCCTTCATCCAATGCTGCTCGACTTCGGCGTGGCCACGGACGAGGACGGGACGGGCCAGGAGGACGCGCCCGGTCCGCCGACCTGGAATGGGATCGGGACGCCGATGTATCTCGCCCCCGAGCTGGTCGCCGATCATCGGGCGGCGGGTCCGGCGAGCGATCAGTACGCGCTCGGGGCCATCCTCTACGAGACGCTGACCGGCGAGCCGCCCTACGCCGCCGACAATCTGCAGCAGCTGCTCCAGACGATCGCGACCGGTCGTCCCCCGTCTGCCCGCGCTCGACAGCCCGAGATCTCCGTTGACCTGGATGCCGTGGTGCTGCGAGCGATGAGCGCCGATCCGGAGGCGCGCTTCCCATCGGTGGAGGATCTCGCGCGCGCGCTGCGACCGTTCGCGGTGTCGCCGGCGACGCCTGCGCCGCTCAAGCGCCGCCGACCGCCTTCGTCGCCCGCCATCGCCCTGGAGGCGGCGACGCCGAGTCCGTTCGTGAGCACCCTCGTTCCGGAGCACCAGGCGGAGACCGGCCCCTGGTTCGTCGCGCCGGATGCGCATGAGATCCCGGAAGATGACCTCGAGTCCCTCGAGAGCGACAGTTTCGGGACCGACCGGGTCGGCGCCGACGCCGAGAGTTGGCGCCTCGAAGACGACGCGGATCAGAGCCCCGGGGAGGGCTCGCCTTCGTCGCCCGCTCGTGCCTTCCCGGCAGTCGACTGGCAGGCGGTCTCCAGCTTCACCGCCAAGCACCGACGGATCGTCGTGGCGTCTGGGATCGCTCTCTTCGGCCTCGCGCTGCTCGTCGTGGTCCGGCCTGGCCACTCCGTTTCGAGGCCTATTTCAGTCCCGCCAGCCGCGCCGCCCACCACCGCCGAGAAGACGAAGTCCGCGCCCGCGGCTCCAGCCGCCACCCTCGAAAATATGGAGCCGGCGCCCGTGGCTCCAGCCGCGCCACCCACCACCGCCGAGCAGACGGAGCCCGCGCCCGTGGCTCCAGCCCTGCCGCCCACCACCGCCGAGAAGACGGAGCCCGCGCCCGCGGCTCCCGCCGCGCCGCCCGCCACCCTCGAGAAGGCGGAGCCGATGCCTGTAGCTCCAGCTGCAGCGCCCGCCACGGTCGAGAAGAGAGAGCCCGAGCCCGCGAAGCTGGCGGCAGACCGTACGATCTCGCCCCGAGCGGACGCCACGCTCGAGCGGCCCAAGTCGGTCGCGCGCCGCGCGCGGCCGGCGACGGCGACGGCGACGGCGGAGTCGCCCACCTCCAAGGTCGTCGCTCCGGCCCCCGCGGCGACGCCGCGGGCACGCGAAGGCGGCCTTGTTCGCATGCACAACGGCGTTCCGCTTCTGGACTGAACACATGCACGAGCGAGGCACCGGCATGAGAACGAAATGGGCGCTGGGGGTGGCGGCGATGATCACGGGCCTGGCGGCGCTGTCCGCGCGACCCGCGGCGGCGGAGACAAACTCCGAGCAGGCCGAAGCACTCATTCACCAGGGGGTCGAGCTGCGCGCGCACGACCAGACCGCCAGGGCGCTGCCGCTGTTCGAGAAGGCCTACCAGATCTCCCGAACGCCACGAACGGCCGCTCAGCTGGGGCTTTGCGAGCTCGAGCTGGCGCGGTACGTGGATGCGCAGCGCCACCTCCTCGAGGCTCTGGCCAGCCCGGACCACCCGTGGATCGCCAAGAACAGGGCAACCCTCGTGCGCCAGCTCGACGCCGCCGCGGCGAACGTCGGTGAGCTGGCTCTCACGGTGTCGCCGGCGGAGGCCGACATCCTCCTCAACGGCAAACCGATCGACAGATCGCTGGCCGGGTCCTCGATCCGTCTTCCGAAGGGGCCGGTCGACGTGGAGGTCCGCGCCGCTGGGTACCAGCTCGCGCACGAGACAATCACGATCCGCGGGGGTCATCGCGAGCAGCGCACGTTCACCCTGGCGCCCGAGCCGGCGAGGCAGGTGGCGCTGGCGACATCACTCGAAGCGCCGCGCCCCGCGTCGAGCGCGGAGATGAACCTGTCGACGGCGCCGCCGCCTCCGGCGGGTCAGCGAGCCCGAAGCGAGCGGATCGCCGCCTGGATCACGGGCGGCGTCGCTCTTGGCGCGCTCGCGCTCGGGACAGCGGAGGCGTTCAACGCCGCCAGCAAGCGCGACGCGTTCAACAGCCACACGTCGGTCGAGGGGGGCGCCGTGGTCCAGGACTGCGGGACCGCCGCTCTCAACGCGGCCTGCAAGCCGCTCAAGGATTCGTACGGCACGGCGCTCACGCTGTCGGTCGTCGGGTTCGCGAGCGCCGCCGCGCTGGCGGCCACGTCGGCCGTGCTGTTCAGGTTCTCGTCGGGTAACGGAGGGAACTCGGAGAGCTCCGGCGTCCCCGGGGCGTTCGCTTGCGTGCCGGAGCTCGGCGTTCGGGGTTTAGGCTGCGTGCTTCGCTTCTGAGTCAGGAGACACGATGTTGCGATCATGGCTGTTGATGGCGGTGCTGTTCGGGTGTGCGGGGCTCGGGTGCGGTCTCCGCCAATTTCCGCTCGTGCCGGACGGCGGGTCGAGCACGGGCGGCACGGGCGGTCTCCACAACACCGGGGGGGTGGGCGGTCGCGCCGCCTCCGGCGGTGGCGGCGGCAGTGGCAGCGGCGGTCACCCGACGGACGGGGGCCAGGACGTCCTCTCCTGTACCGCGGGCGGTGCGTGCACGCCCCCCAACCTCTGTCACGCCGGTCAGATCACCTGCTCGGCAGGCGTGGCGACCTGCACCGACACGCAGCAGCCCCAGGCCAACGGGACGGCGTGCGGGACGGACCTGGTTTGCAGCGGCGGCACTTGCGTCGCGTGCGCGGCCGGCAACAGCTGTTCCCTTTCGGGCCAGCCCTGTAGCATCGGAGCCATCGCCTGCACGACGGGCGCGCCGGTCTGCAAGGCGGCCGGGGACCAGCCGAACGGCACCTCGTGCGGCAGCGGGATGGTCTGTCTGGCCGGCCAGTGCGTGGCCTGCCAGGACGGCGCAGCCTGCGTGCCCACGAACGCCTGTCACCAGGGGACGCTCGCCTGCGGGACGGGAACGCCGGTCTGCAACGACAGCAGCAAGCTGGTCGCCGCCGGGACGAGCTGTGGAACGAACAAGGTCTGCGGGACCACCGGGATCTGCGTGAGCTGCCAGGTCGGCGCGAGCTGTTCGATCTCCAGCGCACCTTGCCGAACGGGTACCACCGTTTGCAGCAGCGGCGCGCCGGTCTGCACGCAATCGGGAAACGTCGCGAACGGAACCTCTTGCGGAACCAACATGGTCTGCAGCGGGGGAACGTGCGTGGCCTGCACCGCGGGGCTCGCCTGCACGGCGTCCAACGTCTGCCATGCCGGCATCACGGCCTGCTCGCCCGCGATCACCTGTTCGGACACGGGGCAGAATCTTGCCAACGGCACCACCTGCGGAACCAACAAGGTGTGCAACGCTGGGACCTGCGGCGCCTGCACCGCTGGCACCACCTGCCAGCCGAGCAACGCCTGCAAGACGGGCGCGACGTCATGCGCGACAGGCACCTCGGTCTGCACGGAGACCGGGAACGTCGCGAACGGGACGTCGTGTGGGACCAACAAAGTGTGCGACAACGGAACCTGCGGCGCCTGCACCGCTGGCACCACCTGCCAGCCGAGCACCCTTTGCAAGACCGGTGTGACGTCCTGCTCGACCGGCACCTCCGCCTGCGTGGCGTCCGGGAATGTCGCGGACGGGACGTCGTGCGGAACCAACAAGGTGTGCAGTGCTGGAACGTGCGCCTCCTGCACCGCCGGCATGAGCTGCCAGCCAAGCAACCTTTGCAAGACGGGTATGACGTCCTGCTCGACCGGCACCTCCGTTTGCACGGTGGCCGGGAACGCCGCGGACGGGACGTCGTGCGGGACGAACAAGGTGTGCAACGGCGGAACGTGCACCTCCTGCACCAGCGGGGTGAGCTGTACACCCACCAACCCGTGTGACACGGGGACCACCAGCTGCCAGACGGGCACGATGTCCTGCCACGACACCGGGAACGCCGTCTCCGACGGAACCTCGTGCGGGATGGATATGGTCTGCAGCGCGGGGAGCTGTGTCTCGTGCACCGCTGGCGGCACCTGCACCCGCCCGAATCCCTGCGAGGTCGGAGCGATCTCGTGCAAGTCGGGGAGCCCCAAGTGCGTGGCGAACGGCCCTCAACCGCAGGGCACGGTGTGCGGGTCGCCGTCCTGCCCCGTCGACACGCTCATGACCCCCGCCTGCGACGGGAGCGGGAGCTGCAACCAGAGCAACGACACGCCGTGCCCGTCGGGGATGTGTCTGCCCGATCAGACCGACTGTATGCCCCCGGGCCCCGCCTCGATGTAAGCGGCGTGGGCTCGCCGCATCGGTCTTCGCCGTAGCATCACATCTCCATCATCAAGCCGCCGATCCAGGTCGTGTCACCGACTCGCAGCACGGATGACGAGCCAAAGCCGTCGAGCGCGGCACGGGCGACCTCGAAGAAGATCGCGAACTGATTGACGCCCGTCTCCAGGTCCATGGTGTGGGCAGCCTCGGGATCGACGAAGGAGAGATCGAGGCTGACCCCCGCCGCGGCGTTCCAGCCGAAGGTCGCCCCTGCGGTCGCGCTGGTCTTCGACGTGTCGCTCAACCACCAGAGGCCGCAGCCGAGCCCGAGCTTGGCATAGGGGATGAGCGGCCAGCCAAACTGCGTGCGCAGCAGGTCGGCCCGGTACACAGCCAGCAGGCTGAGCGGGATGAGACGCAGGCTGGTCTCGTCCCCGGTTCGTGTCGTTTGGTCAGCCGCCAGCGCGGCGGCCGTGGCGCTGTAGTAGGAAGCCCCCACGCCCACCGCCCAGGTTCCCCCTCGGTGTGATAGGTGATGATCGATCTCCAGGCCGAACATGAGCCCTTTGTGCGTGCCGAAGACCTCGGCGAAGGGACGTGCCGCCTGACCGCGGTCGGCAAACTCGGTATCGGTATCGGGATAATACGGGCCGAAGCGCAGCTCGAGATTCCACGCACGGGTCGACTCGCTCACGGGAGGCTCGTCACCGCTGAGGGCGAGCCCGAGCCGGGGTGAGCTGGGGTCACCATCTTCCGGGAATGCGCCGAGTGCCCCGCCCTCGTTCGCGAACAGGGCCAACGCCGCCAGGATGCCGACGCTTCGAGCGGCCAAGCGTCTCCGGCGACACATCAGCAAGACCGCGATCATGAGAGCCAGTCCCCATCCACCGGGAGGCGAAGCGCCTCCTGCGAGCGCGCAGCCGGCCGCGCCGGTGCCCCCCGCCGCCTTGTAGATGTCGTCGAAGCCCAAGGTCGGGCCGGGGGTTCCCTCCGCAGAATCGGAGGCGGCGCTCGAGGTACCGTCGCTCCCGATCGAGACGACGGCTACCTGGTACGCGGTGCCGTTGCTCAAACTTTTGACGCGGACGGAGTTCGTTCCGACGCTGACGAGACCGGAGCAGACGAGGCTGGCGTCGAGCGTCGAGAATGGTCCGCTACCGCCCGATGGCATATCAGCCGCACAATTGTCGAACGCCGCGGCGGACGCGGAGCTCGGCCCTGGTGAACAGAGCACCTGGTAGCCGGTGAGTGAACTGGTGCTGCTTGGAGCCGTCCACGACACCAGCAGGCCGCTGTCGGCGGTCTCGGCCTTGACGCCGGTGGGCGCCGTCGGGCCGCTGCCGCCGATGCTGATCGAGAGTGACGGCTCACTGCTGAGACGCGTACCGTTGGCGCGTACGATCGCCCAGAGATAGCTGCCGGATGCCGGGAGCGCCGAACATGTCACGCCGCTCGCCACCGTGTTGAAAACGTCGCTGGTCGAGAGGGTTTCGCTGGTCGCTGTCGAGCTCGACGTGAGGGTCAGCGTCGAGCCAAACGACGGACACGCGGTGGCGCTGACGTTGTCGCAATCGCTGCCGATCATGACCTGCGCCTGCAGGGTGTCGGTCGTCGCGAGCTTGCCGGCACCCGTACTGGTCAAGGACAAGCTGACGCCGTAGCTCGTCGGGCACGCGCAGCGCGCTTGGCTGAAGAAGGCTGCGCGCTCGCTGTCGTCAAGCGCCACGAAATTGCCCGAGCCGTCGATTCGCGACAGGACGAGCGTGAAGTCGCTCGAATCCAGGGTCGTGCTGTCGGCGCGCGCAGAGGGACCGATCGCGACACCGCCCAGGACTCCAGCGGCCGCGAGAACGGGTGCGAGGTATCGGTGATCGCGGTGCGGGGGCATCAAGCGGAATGAATCGGTTCCTTTTCGATCGCGCAACAGCATCTCCGGTCCTCCCTTTGTCTTTGCCGTAGAGCTTGCAACCTCCAGACCAGCTCCCTGCGCTCACGCAGCGAGCTCAGTCGCATCCACCTCATCCGCGGAAGCTGTCACTTTGGCGAGGTGCTCTTTCCGCCGTGCCGGAACGGCACCGCCGGATCGTCCCGAAAAACGTTCAACGTTGGGCAACCCGCGTCGACCAAGCGCCATCTCACCTGAAGGCTCAACATCCTTGTTGTTTGCGCCCGCCAAACCGCGCCGCGCAACCGACCATATTTACAAACGTCACATTGATGAGCACGGAACACGTCGTGCAATCACGCCGTGGCGTGCTAGATTTAGTTGCGCGGCGTGCGCGTGTTGCGGTCGTTGTCTTGGCCCGCTGGAGCGACAATGCCGCCGCGATTGCTCTCCATGACCATGAACGTCATCTCGCACGTGCAACTGCCTTTCACGTTGATCGTCCGCCGGGCCTCCCGGAGTGCGACCTCTTGGACCTGAAGCCGCTACCCCCGCAGCGCCCGAAGATCCTCCCGGAGGTCGTGCGGACACCGCTCGGTCCCAACCAGTCTGCTCTAGCGGGTTCGCCCCCGAAGGAGCTCCGGGCGTTGCTGGTCGAGGACGACCCGTACGACGTGGAGCTGGTGATCCTCGAGCTCGAGCGCGGGGGCTATCTCCCGATCACCCGGTGGGTCCAAACGGCCGCCGAGCTCAATGCGGCCCTCACCGAGGAGCGCTGGGACGTCATCATCTCGGACTATTCGATCCCCGGCTTTGGTGGTCCGGAAGCCTTCGCCTTGGTGCGCAAGCTGAATCTGGATGTCCCATTCATCATCGTCTCGGGGACGATTGGAGAAGATACCGCCGTCGAGGCGATGCGGGCCGGCGTGCACGATTTTCTCCTCAAGGGCCACCTGCGCCGCCTGGTGGTGGCGATCGAACGTGAGCTCCGCGATGCCGATTCGCGCGCCGAACGGCGCAGGATCGAGGAACAGTTGCTGATCTCCGATCGCATGGCGTCGGTTGGGATCCTGGCAGCGGGCGTCGCGCACGAGATCAACAATCCTTTGTCGGTGGTGACCGGAAATCTCCAGATCCTCAAACAGGACTGCGAAGCCCTGGTGGGCGAGCTCCTGGCCCCCTGCCGGAGCGCCGACCGCGCCGACTTCATCGCGGCCACCGCCGCCTCGTTTCGCCAGGCCGCGACCGACGCCGAAGAGGGCGCGGAGCGCGTCCGCCTCATCACCCGCGATCTACGGGTGTTCTCGCATCCCGACGCGGATCGCCGGGAAGCCGTCGACCTCCACAAGGTGCTCGAATCGTCGCTCCGAATGGCGCACACCGAGTTGCAGCTGCGCGCGAAGGTGGAGTGTCGCTTCGGGACCGTGCCCCAGGTGGACGGCAACGCGGCGCGACTCGGCCAGGTGTTCCTCAACTTGCTGGTCAACGCCGCGCAGTCCATCCCCGAGGGTCGGCCCGAGCACAACACCATCACCCTCACCACCCGCTACGAGGACGGGATGGTCACCATTGACATCACCGATACGGGCGCCGGCATCCGGCCCGAGGTACTTCCCCGCATCTTCGATGTCTTCTTCACGACCAAACCGGTGGGCGTCGGTACCGGGCTGGGGTTGTCGATCTGCCATCGGATCCTGACCGCGCTGGGCGGGCGAATCGAGGTCAAGAGTCGGCTCGGAGAGGGGACGACCTTCCGGGTCGCTTTGCGCCGGGCGCGCACCGGAGCGACCGCCGAGATCCCGGTCCAGACCGAGAGTGTCCCGCCGGAAGAAGGTCGCGCCACGGTCCTCGTCATCGAAGACGAGCCGGCGATCGGTCGGGTGTTGCCGCGGTTGCTCAAGCCGCACCTGGTGACGGTCGTGTCGCGTGCGCGCGAGGCGCTGGCGCGCATCGCTGCCGGCGAAACGTACGACACGATTCTCTGCGACCTGATGATGCCCGAGATGAACGGCATGGAGTTCTACGACACCCTGCTCCGTCTCCACCCCGCAATCGCCGCACGGGTGGTGTTCATGAGCGGCGGCGCGTTCACCCCCGGTGCGACCGCCTTCCTGGAGCGAGTACCCAACGAGCGCATCGACAAACCGATCGACGTCCCCGGCCTTCGCCGACTGGTCGCGGCGTCGCTGCGCCAGAGCAAGAGCTGACCCGCGCGCGCCGAATGCTCGGTTCATCCGCATGCTGTCTCCCGCAACTTCGCCCGTCGGCCCGTCGCTTCTTTGCCGCGTGCGGGGTTGGTTCTGCGCGCTGCCGCTCGCGTACGTCCAAGAGACGATGCGGCCGATGCCGATCGAGTCGCTGACGTCCCCCTCGTTCGTCCAGGGGCTGTCGATCATTCGCGGCGTGCCGACGCCGGTGGTGGACGCGGGCGCGTTGCTCGGTGCGACCGATGCGCCGCGGTCGACCCGTCTGGTCCTGCTTCGACTCGACGCGCGGCGGGTCGCGCTGGCCGTGGAAGACGTGCTGGGCGTGCGCACGATTCCCGCCGCGTCGCTGGCCGAGCTCCCGCCGCTCCTGCGAGACGCCGGCCACGAGGTCGTGTCGGCGCTGGGCGCGCTCGATGCCGAGCTCCTCGTCGTTCTGCATGCCAGCCATCTCGTTCCCGAGTCGGTCTGGGACACCATTTCGGTGCAGGCGGCTCCGCGGTGAGCGCGGCCGCGCAGCTCTCGGCGCCGGACGTGGAGCGCTTTCGGAGCGCCGTGCGTGGGCGGCTGGGCCTGCATTTCGACGACGGACGGCTCGGAGCATTGGCGGAGGTCCTCCGCCGCCGGATCGCCGCGACCGGACGACCGGCCGCCGTCTACCTGACCCACCTCGAAGAGACCACAACCGCGCGTGACGAGCCGAGAGCCCTCGCGCGAGAGCTGACGATCGCCGAGACCTATTTCTTCCGGAACGTGGAGCAGTTCAACGCGCTCAGGGAGATCGTCCTGCCCGAGCGCGCGCGCGCCCGATCGGCGGATCGCCGGCTCAACATCTTGTCGGCGGGGTGCGCCTCCGGCGAGGAGGCCTACAGCCTGGCCATCTGCGCCCGCGAGCACGTCGATCTGGCGGGCTATGAAGTCTCGATCCGCGGTGTCGACGCCAACCCCGCGGTGCTGGAACGGGCCGCCGCCGGGCGCTATTCGACCTGGTCGCTCCGCGAGACCCCGGACGCCGTGCGCGCCCGCTACTTTCGCGCGGAAGGGAGCCACCTGATTCTCGCCCCGGAGATCCGGGCCGCGGTGACCTTCGAAGAGCGCAACCTGGCCGAGCCCGAGCCGGGGCTGTGGTCGTCGGAAGCCTTCGACCTCGTATTCTGCCGCAACGTCCTCATGTACTTCGCGCCGGAGATGGCGCGGGCCGTGCTCGCTCGCATCGCGCGCAGCTTGGTCCCCGGCGGCTACCTGTTCCTGGGCTCCGCCGAGACGCTGCGGGGCCTATCTCAGGACTTCCGCATGAAGCACACGCACGAAACGTTCTACTACCAGAAAGGCAACCCCGCCGAACGCGATACCCCGCCCGATCTCTTCTCGATCGATCCCGATCTCCCGGCTCGCGACGGCTGGGTGGAGGCCATCCAGCGTTCCTCCGAGCACGTCCGGTCGTTGACCGATCTGCCGACCGAGAAGGTCCGGGAGGTCCCTCCCGCCATGCCGGTCGGTGGCGGGCTCGATCGCGCCGTCGAGCTGATCGGACAGGAGCGGTTCGACGACGCGCGGGCGGCCCTGGCCGCGCTGGCGCCGCCCGCCGCGCGCCGCGCGGACGCACTGCTCCTGCAGGCGGTGCTGCTCACCCACGGCGGCGATCTGGTGGCGGCGGAGCGGCTCTGCGACGAGGTGCTCGCGCTCGATGACCTGAGCGCCGGCGCGCACTACCTCACGGCCCTTTGTCGTGAGAGAGCCGGCGACGCCCCTGGGGCCGTCGATCACGCGCGCGCCGCCGCCCAGCTGGCGCCGGGCTTCGCGCTGCCCCACCTCCAGCTCGGCCTTCTGGCGCGTCGGGCCGACGATCGGGTGACGGCCCGCCGCGAGCTCGCCGAGGCCATGGTGCTCCTCGCGCGGGAAGATCCGACGCGGCTCGCGATGTTCGGCGGCGGGTTTGGCCGCGCGGGCCTGATCGCGCTCTGTCGCGCCGAGCTGCTGGCCGCCGGCGGTGCCCCATGAACCGCCACCTGGGCGGCGGGCGCAACGCCACGGACCTGGCCCGCGCTTTCGATCGAAGCTTTGCCGATCCGGTTCGGATCGCGCCGCAGGAGGTCGAGCGGCTCCTCGCCATCCGGGTGGGCGGCGACCCCTACGCCGTTCGATTGCGCGACATCAGCGGGTTGGTCGTGGATCGCAAGATCGTTCCGCTGCCGCGCCGGACGCCGGCCGGCGCCCGCGCCCCACTGGGGTTGGTGGGCCTGCGCGGGAACCTGGCGCCTGTCTACAGCCTGGGCGCGCTGCTCGGGCGGGGCGCGATCGGCGCGCCGACGCGCTGGCTGCTCCTGGTCGGCGCCGGACCACTCTTCGGGCTGGCGTTCGACGACTTCGACGGCCACCGGGAAGTAGTTTCCACCGACATCTCTTGCCGACAGGACGAAGCCCCGGGCGCGCCCGTACCAGACCTGGTGCGGATCGGTGACGCCCAACGCGGGTTGATAAGTGTCGCGTCGCTGACCGAAACCATCACGGCCCAGATCTCGAACAGGGGCCGGACCAAGGAGACCTGACATGTGGACGTTTGGAAAAAAGGTGGCGGCGGGCTTCGGGGCGACCTTCGTGCTGCTGGCGGCCATCGGGATCGTGGCCTATCGCAGCATCGAGGCGCTCACGGACACCAGTTACCTGGTCGCGCATTCCCACAACGTGCTCGAGCATGTCGCCGGCGTCCTCGGCCTGCTCAAGGACGCCGAAACCGGTCAGCGCGGCTTCGTGATCACGGGCGACGAGGCGTTCCTCGAGCCCTACACCGAAGCGCTGGTCGCTATTCCCAAGGCCGTCAAAGACCTGCGGGACCTCACGACAGACAACGCCTCTCAGCAGAGGCACCTCGACGAAGTCGAGTCCGTCATCGCGTCCAAGCTGGTCGAGCTCGACAAATCGATCGATCTCCGGAGGAAGGTCGGTTTCGAGCCGGCGCAGAAGATGATCGCCAGCGGACGCGGAAAACGGTTCATGGACGACCTGCGGCGGATCCTGACGCAGATGGAGCAGGAAGAGCGGCAGCTGCTCAAGCAGCGCGCCAACAATGTGGAAGCTTCGGCCGCCGGCGCGCGGACCACCATTGGCCTCGGCACCCTGCTCTGCCTGGTCCTGTCGATGGCAGTTGGTTTCCTGCTCACCCGCGTGTTGACGGTCCAGATCGGCTCCGCCGTCCGGCACGTTCAGAGCTCCTCCGCCGAGCTCCAGTCAGCTGCCGCCCAGCAGGTGATGGGGGCCAAGGAACAGGCGGCGGCGACGGCCGAAATCACCATGACGATCAACGAGCTCCTGGCGACCTCCCGCCAGATCGCCGAGAGCGCGCAGCGGGTGGCGCGGGTCGCCACCGAAACCGCCACCGCGGCCCGCAACGGCGACGACACCGTCCAGAAGACGCACGAATCGGTCGCCACCATCAAGCGGCAGGTGGACGTCATCGTGGGGCACATGATCGAGCTCGGCAAGAAGTCGCAGCAGATCGGCAGCATCATAGAGATCATCAACGAACTGGCCGATCAGACCAACATCCTCGCCATCAACGCCACCATCGAAGCGGCGGGCGCGGGAGAGATGGGGCGGCGATTCGCGGTCGTCGCCGACGAGATCCGCAAGCTGGCCGATCGGGTGGGCGGATCGACCAAGGACATCCGCGGGCTGGTCGAAGACATCCGGGCGGCGGTCAACACCACCGTGATGGCGACCGAGGGCGGCTCGAAAGCGGTCGACGCCGGCACGCGGCAGTTCAACGAGGTCGCCAGCTCCTTCAAGCAGATCGCCGGGCTGGTGGCGACCACCCGCGAGGCGGCCAAGGAGATCGAGCTCAGCACCAAGCAGCAGTCGTCCGCCGTCGAGCAGGTCAATCTGGCGATCGCCAGCGTATCGCAGGCGGCCAAGGAGACCGAGGCCAGCTCGAGTCAGACGCTGCAGACCTCGTCGCAACTGAACGGCCTGTCGAAGGAGCTGGGACGTCTGATTCAGCGGCAGGCCGCCTAGACCGTGGAACGCGACCCCTATCGGTATTTCCGCATCGAGGCGCGCGAGCTCGTCGACGGGCTCGGGCGCGGCGTCTTGCAGCTGGAAAAGGGCGCCACGCCCGGGATCGTCGCGGGCCTGTTGCGATTGGCGCACACGCTCAAGGGGGCGGCCCGCGTCGTCAAGCAGCCGGCGATCGCCGAGCACGCGCACGCCATCGAAAACGCCTTCGCCGACCTTCGGGAGACGCGGCTGCCCGTCCCCCGCGAGCGTACCAACCAGGTCCTGACGCTCATCGACGCGATCTCGGCCGCGGTGACCGCCATCGATGCCCCGGCGCCCAGGGCCGATGCAGCACCGGTGCGCGGATCCGTCGACGAGGTCTTCCGGATGGTGCGGGCAGACGTGACGGAGATCGACGCCCTCCTCGACGGTGTCGCGGAGACCGGGCTGCAGCTTCGAACCATGCGGCGCGCGCTCGGCACCGTGGCACGCGCGCGCCACCTGGCCGACCTGCTGGCGGAGCGGATCTCGGCCAGCGACGGCAGCGACGGGACATCGGCTTGCCGGCTGAAGTCGGTCGCGACCGAGCTCGGCGAGCTGGTCTCCGACTTCGATCGACAGCTCACCGGCGCGGTCGATCAGGCCGAGCGCGAGACGAACGAGGTTCGCGACGCCGTCGAGAAGCTGCGCCTCGCCCCCGCCGGCATGCTGTTCGTGTCGCTGGAACGGACCGCGCGCGACGTCGCGCAATCCCTGGGCAGGCAGACCACCTTCGAGGCCAAGGGCGGCGAGGTGCGCCTCGACACCCGGGTGCTCGCCGCGGTCCAGGGGGCGTTGGTCCAGCTGGTCCGCAATGCCGTCGCCCATGGCATCGAGCCCGCCGCCACGCGCACCAAAGCCGGCAAGCCAGCCGCCGGACGGGTGGAGATCGAGGTCCTCCGACGTGGAAACCGGGTGGTCTTCGTCTGTCGCGACGATGGTCGGGGCGTCGACCTCGAGGCGGTCCAGCGCGCGGCGCAACGAAGGGGTCTGCTTGCCCCGGGGACCGGGCCGCCCGATGCGGGCGCGCTGCTCAAGCTGCTGCTCAAGGGAGGACTCACCACCTCCTCGGCGGTGACCGAGCTGTCGGGCCGCGGCATCGGCCTCGACGTGGTGCGGGAGGCGGCCGCCCAGCTCGGGGGCGACGTGACGATGCAGACCGATCCCGACCGCGGGACGTCGTTCGAGCTGGCCGTTCCGCTCTCGCTGTCCTCGCTGGCGGTGCTGCTGGTCGAGGTCGACGGTAGCTCGGTCGCGATTCCCCTCGATGCGGTCCAGCGAACGGTTCGACTCGCGCCGGGCGAGGTGGCCCGGATCGGGGATCGCGAAACCGTCGTTCACGACGGCCAGGTGATTCCGTTCGTCCACCTCTCGCTTCCGCTGCGCGGCCAGGGCGCGCCGAGATGGAACGGCGGCGCACGCCCGGCGGTGGTGGTGAACGGTGCAACGGCTCTGGCGGCGATCGGCGTCGATCGCCTGCTGGGGACGGCGAGCATCATCTTGCGGCCACTCCCGGCGTTCGCCGAGATCGATCCGATCGTGGTGGGGGCTGCCATCGACGCGGAGGGAACGCCGCAGCTGGTGCTCGATCCGGTGGAGCTGGTGGCCGCCGCCTTTCGTCTGGAGGACGCGCGCGGGGCGAGCGAAGACGCGCCGGCCCCAGCCGCTGTTCTGGTGATCGACGATTCACTCACCACCCGCATGCTGGAACAGAGCATTCTCGAATCCGCCGGCTACGAGGTTGATCTGGCGACCTCCGCGGAGGACGGCCTCCAGAAGGCGCGCGGGCGCCGCTACCAACTCTTTCTGGTCGATGTCGAGATGCCGGGCATGGACGGGTTCGCCTTCGTGGCCACGATCCGCGCGGATCCGGCGCTGCGCGAGATCCCAGCGATTCTGGTGACCTCGCGGAACGCCGCCGCCGATCGGCAGCGCGGCGCGGAGTGCGGCGCGGGCGGATACGTGGTCAAAGGCGACTTCGATCAGGGCCAACTGCTGGCGCTGATCCGAAAGCTGGTCCGATAGATGTCCGCCAAGATCCGGGTCCTGGTGGTGGAAGACTCGATCACCGTGCGCAACCGTCTGGTCGAAGTGCTGGGGACCGATCCCGAGATCACCGTGGTCGGTGAGGCCACCGACGGCCAGCGAGCGGTGGAGCTATGCCTGGCGCTGCGCCCCGACGTCATCACCATGGACATGCTCCTGCCGGTGATGAGCGGGCTCCACGCCACCGAGCAGATCATGGCCCACGTGCCCACCCCGATCCTGATCGTCTCCTCATCCATCAACCGCGGCGATCTGTTCCAGACCTACCAAGCGCTGGCGTCCGGTGCGGTCGACGTGCTGGAGAAGCCGTCGGCCGACGACGACGAGGGGGCGTGGGAGAGGAAATTCCTCTCGACCTTGAAGATGGTCGCCCGCATCCGGGTCATCACGCACATCCGCGGCCGGATGACGGCGGCGATGGACCTCGCCCCCAAGCTCTCCGCGGCAACGTCGAGCCTGTCTGTCGTGGCGGTCGGCGCCTCGACGGGAGGTCCCGCCGCAGTCGTGGAGCTGCTGCGGGCGCTGCCGCCCGACTTGCCCTTGTCTGTGCTGCTGGTTCTGCACATCGGCGCACCCTTCGGCCAATCGTTCGCCGAATGGCTGGACGGGCAGATCGACCAGCGCGTCGCCTTCGCCACCGACGGAGAGCCACTGCACGCAGGCCCCGGCCGGGTCGTCATGGCGCCTCCCGATCGGCACCTGACGATCAAGGATGGGCGTCTGCGTCTCACCACGACACCGGCGCGGCACTCCTGCCGGCCCTCGGTCGATGTGCTATTCGAATCCGTCGCGCTCGAGGTCGGCGCGGGCGCGGGCGCCTGCTTGCTGACCGGCATGGGGCGAGACGGCGCGGCGGGCTTGCTGGCCATCCGCCGAGCGGGCGGCCTGACCATCGCCCAAGATGAGGCGACCTCGGTCGTTTACGGCATGCCGCGGGAGGCGGTGCTGCTGGGCGCCGCCGAGCGGGTGCTCCCTCTCGGCGAGATCGGTCCCACCCTGGTGAGACTCGCGCACACGTCCTCGGGATCGAGGTCGGCGTGAGCGAAGCCGTCCTGATCATCGATGATAGCCTCACGGTGCGAATGGACCTCGCGGAGGCCTTCGAGGCCGCCGGCTTCCGGCCCCTCGGCTGCGCGACGCTGGCCGAGGCACGCCAGGCCCTGAAACACGAGCCGGTGACCGCGGTCATCTTGGACGTGTTGCTTCCGGACGGAGACGGCGTGGACCTGCTGCGGGAAATTCGAGCGTCGCCGGAAGCCGCCGGAATGCCGATCTTGATGCTCTCGACCGAGGCCGAGGTCCAGGATCGAATCCGGGGGCTCGAGACCGGCGCGGACGAGTACGTCGGCAAACCCTACGACAGGGACTATGTGATCGCGAAGGTCCGGGAGCTCCTGGGCCGCCGGATTTCTTCCGAGCCGGAGGCGACGACGGTCCTGGTGATCGACGACAGCGCGACCTTCCGCGACGAGCTCGGCCGGGCGCTCGAGTCTGCGGGATACGCGGTCCTCACGGCGCCGAGCGGCGAGGACGGTCTGCGCCTGGCGGGCAGCCAGCGGCCAGATGCGATCGTCGTCGACGGCGTGCTGCCGGGCATCGACGGCGCGACCGTCATCCGCCGGATCCGCCAGGACGCGGCGTCGCGCGGCGTCCCCTGCCTCCTGCTCACGGCCTCCGAGGACCAGGGCGCCGAGCTGCTGGCGCTCGACGCGGGCGCGGACGCCTTCGTCCGCAAGGACCAGGACATCTCGGTCGTCCTCGCCAGGCTCACCGCCGTTCTGCGCAACACCACCTCCCGACGTCCGACCGACCAGACGGCCAGTCTCCTCGGTCCAAAGAGGATTCTCGCGGTCGACGACAGCGCGGACTACCGCGAGGCGCTGGCCCACACGTTGCGCGACGAAGGGTACGACGTCATTCTCGGGCGATCGGGGGAAGAGGCGCTCGCGCTTCTGGCTGTCCAGCCGGTCGACTGCATCCTGCTCGATCGCCTGATGCCGGGTCTCGGCGGCCTCGAGACTTGCCGCCGGATGAAGTCGGCGCCGCCGAACCGCGACGTGCCGCTCATCATGCTGTCGGCGGTCGGGGGTCGGCAGGAGATGGTCGAGGGCCTCGGCGCCGGGGCCGACGACTACATCACCAAGTCGAGCGACCCCGAGATCTTGAAGGCGCGCGTGCGCGCCCAGATCCGCCGCAAGCAGCTGGAGGACGAAAATCGGCGCACCCGGGAGGACCTGCTCCACAAGGCGATGAAGGCCGTCGAGGCGCGCGCCACCAAGGAGCTCTCCGAAACGCGCGCGACCCTGGTCGAGGAGCTCGAGCGGAAAAACCGCGAGCTGGAGTCCTTCAGCTACTCGGTCTCGCACGACCTGCGCGCGCCCTTGCGCGCCATCGATGGGTTCAGCGTGGCGCTCCTCGAGGACCAACGCGGCAAGCTGGGCGACAAGGGACAAGGCTACCTTCAACGCATTCGCGCCGGCGCCCAACGAATGTCGGAGCTGATCGACGATATGCTGGCCCTCTCCCGCATCGGACAGGCGAGCTTGGACCGCACCGACGTCGATCTGTCGAGCCTCGCCCGCCTGGTGGTCCTGGAGCTCCAGGCGCGCGAACCCGGGCGAAGCGTCGCCATCGATATTCGAGACGGGATCGTGGACCTCGTCGATCGCAATCTGTTCCGGATCGTTCTCGACAACCTGATCGGCAACGCCTGGAAATTCACCGGCAAGGTCGAGCGACCGCAGATCGCGTTCGGCACGGACGATCGAACCTCGGATCGCGTCTACTTCGTTCGGGACAACGGTGCCGGATTCAACATGTCCTACGTCGAGCGCCTGTTTCGACCATTTCAACGGCTGCACAGCGGCGCAGAGTTCCCTGGCACCGGCATCGGGCTCGCCACGGTGGCCCGGGTCATCGATCGGCACGGCGGTCGCATCTGGGCGGAAGGCACGGTCGACGAGGGCGCGACGTTCTACTTCACCGTCTCCGCGGCGAAAAAATGAGACCGATTCGTGCCCCAACGGGTCTCTAGACCGACCGTCGGGCTCCCATCTGGCGGAGCATTTGATAGATTCTCGGTCCAGGACATTGAAGGGATTCTTGCTGCTGCTCGTCCTCGCCGCCGCGGGCCTCGCCGGCGTCCTCTACTGGCGGCAGTCCCTGCAGGCGCCTCGGGCGCCGGTCGCCGCTGCGGCCGGCGAGCCCGCCAAGGCGGGGAAGGAGCGGCGGCGGCGGCGGCGCGGCGTGCGGCGCCTCGCGCGCAACGAGGTCTTCGTCGCGTCGGCGCCGTCGGGCGAAGCGCCTGTGGACGAGGGCGCGTCCCCGGCCTTCGCTCCGCCACCGCCGCCGCCCGAAGACCGCGCCCCGCTTGCGCCGGGCGGCTCCTCGACCACGGAGGTGCCGCCCTCGGACGTGTTCGGCGCGCTCTCTTCACCGACGCCGGCTTCGAGCGGCGGGCGGCGTCAGCCCATCGAAGAGCCCGAACCCGTCAAGCTGCGCGCCGCCGACCTCAAGATCGTATGGCAGGGCGAGGATCTGTCGCGGACCGAGAACCAGCGCCTCGACTTCTCGAAGGACGCCGACGGGCGCGAGCTGTCGCAGGACGAGATCGACGCTCGCTTCCGCACGAAGGAGGACGCCGTGCTCCGTTGCGTCACCCGCGCGCGGCCAGACGAGTACACCTTCGTCCCGGGCCGCGTCACCGTAAAATTCCGCATCGAGCGCACGGGCGCCGTGAAGGGCGTGCAGGTCGAGGCGCCCGTCATCTTGCACAAGGGTGGGCTCACCGGCTGCATCAAGGGCGTGCTGGGCGGCCTGCGGTTCCCGGCGTCAAACATGAGCCAGGTGATCACGTATCCGTTTTCGCTCTTGTAGTCGCCTGCGCGACGAGATCTCGATCGTTCTGCTCGTCGCTTTTCGAGATCGGGGTCAATCCGACGTTTGACTAGTAGTCGACACCGCTGATGAAGTCCTGGGTGGGGACGGCCTGGAAGCGCTCCGGGTCGGCCTTGATCAGAGCGTCCGCGTCCGCGTTCCCGATCGCGCCGCGCTCGCGGCGCTCGCTATCCTGCAGCTCCGTGCGATCGAAGATGTAGTTCTGGAACGCCTTGGCCTGTCGATCGCCGCCGTCCATGTGCTCGTCGAACGCCTGGCCGCGCCGGTCGATGTCAGTCATGTGCTTGTCGAACGCCTCGCCCTGCCGGTCGATGTCAGCCCAATGCTGCTTCATCTTCACCTGCTCTTGCGCCATGTCTTTGTGGCCCTTCTCGACGTAGTCGTGCGCTTGCTGCATGATGCGCCCGGCGTCCTGGGTATAGCTCTCGAGGATCGCGACCATCATCGGTCCCTCGGCGTCGGCGACCGCCTTCGGCATGTTCGACATGGAGACGTCGAGGGTCCACGTCGGAAGGTTGCGCGGATAGGCAGCTACGACGCGGGCCGTGCCCGCGCGGAGTCCCTGTCCATCGTGAAGATCGACCTCGAACGCGGCCTGAATGGCCCGGGCACCGCCTGGCGGTGGGGGAATCTGTCGGGCCTGAATGAGGTTGTAGGCTGCTTCCGGCGCTCGCATGTTCCGGCGCATCTGGTTGGTCACGCTCACGAACGCTTGGAACAGATCGCCAGTGCGCGGATAGACGAGCGGCATGCCTCGCCCTGGGTAGCCGCCGCCCGCCTGATCCCGAACGTTGAAAACCATGGCGAAGTCCACCATCTCGCCGTTTGGGCCCTGGGCGCTCAAGCGGCCTTGCTTGACGCCGTTGAGGCGCCAACCCACCGGGAGGCTGATAGCGGCGCTGCGATCTCCGCCAGTGGTCGGCGTCAACGGCTGAGCCCCATAGCCACCGTGCGCCACGCCCCGCGGCTGCGCGGAATTCGATGGGGCGCGCGCGGCAGCCCCCTTCGAAGCGGAGCGCCACGCGGCGGTGAGCGTCTTCACCATCGAGGCCTCGGTTTCGGGAAAGCGCGCGGAGTCGTCATACAGCACGGCGGCGGCCGGTGAGCCACCTTCCAGCATGGCGACGATGACGAGCCCGGAGACTGCTCTCGGGGTCGGGCGGTGGGTTCGCTCCATCACGTGGAAGAAGGTCGCGATCGACTGACCGTCGCGAGCCTGGAAGAACTTGCCGACCTGAGGCCGCTCACCGAAATGACCGTGCACCGTGCGGAGCACGGAGATCATCCCTTGCTGCAGAGACTGCTTCCCGGTCAGAGGCCCATACACGATCTTTCCGCCGCCGGGATTCTTGATCGTCGTGAGATCGTCCGCGCGCGCCCGCGCCGAAGACAAGGTCAAGGCCGAGGCAAAGAAGAGCGAGATCAGCAGGGACGAGAGAATCTTCATCGTGGGCTCGGGCAGGCGACGCTGGGCGGCGGGTGGCGCCGTCGACGTCTTCGGATGGGGCGAGCGTGCCATGAATACTTATTCCTTACACTTCTTGTTGAGCCGCAACAGGTAGGCATAGAGGGTTCGCCCTTTGCTTGGGGTAGCCGCATCGCGATCGACTTGAGGAGGCCTTCATGGCGCGCCGTATTTCGCTTGGCATTCTGGTCACGTCGCTCTGGCTCGCGGGGATTGCGTGCTCGCCCTCGACGGGTGGGTCGAGCGGGAGCGGCGGGAGCCAATCCAGCGGCTCGGGGGGAACCTCGACCGGCGGGTCGGGCAATGGGCAGGGCGGCGGCACGAGCGGTGCGGCCGGCGCCGGCGGCAGCGCGTCAACGGGCGGCGTCACCGGTTCGGGCGGTGTGACCGCCTCGGGTGGTGTCACCGGTTCGGGTG
>JADGRB010000289.1 GCA_017881315.1 Pseudomonadota bacterium | reverse complement strand
GAGAGGCTCACCGGCCAACGGTGACGGAGAGGCGCCGGGCGCGCCTGCACATCCGCGCGGACAGATCGACCCCGATGGCGTCCAGCCCGAGTGCGTTGGCCACCGCGAGGACGGTTCCCCAACCGCAGAACGGATCGACGATCGTGCGCGTGGTCGTCGCGGTGATCACGAACCGGCACGCGTCCACGCAGGCAAGCACGCCCATCGCCTTGACGCCCGGCTGAACACCGCCATCGGGCAGCACGTCGGGCGTGGCGCGGCGGAGCGTCGGCCGGAGCACGCGCGCGAAACCGAGCAGGTGCGAGTAGCTGGCCCGGCCATACGTGAGCGTACCAGCCGGTTTGCGGCAGACGATCTTGTGGAAGAGCATGATCATCCCGGCGCGCTCCGCGGCGCGCGACACCATGGCCCCTTTGTCGACCCAGACCCCGGCTCGGTTCACGTCACTCTGGAAGAAGATCGCCACGCCTTCATCGGGCACGCATTGCATGGTCAGCACCGCCGCCTCGTCGAACCAGCGACGCCACCCGTCGAATCCCAGGGCCGGCAGCTCGGAAGCGTCCGGCAACGACGTGACGATGCTGGCGGCGGCAAGCGTGCCCGCGGCGCGCAGCCACGGCAGCGCATCGCCTTGGTGAACCGTCCGCCCTGGGCCCGTCGCCGAAACGTCGATGCGGACGGTTCGGATCACGGCACGGACGTGAAGGTGGCGCTGCGTTCTTGCGAGGCTTTGAAGGTTCCCCAGCTGAATGCCGGATCGACCTGGCCATCGCGCGACTTGGTCAGGTAGGCAGTCGCCGTGCACTGGTCGGGGGGAATAAGATGGTGTTCCTGGTGTCCGCACCTTTGTCGAGTCGAGCCCATCGCCCTCCCCGGGATTTTAGCCCAATTGGAGGGTCACGGGTGCGACGACGCCACCACCTCGACGCGGACCACGCCCGGTCGTCCGGGGAATCCATCCGGCCCTGGACTGCCCGAAGAGCCGTCGCTGCCGCTCATGCCGTTGCTCCCTCCGCCCACGCTGCCGCTCGTGTTGGTCGAAGGATCGAAGCAGCTGGTCCCCGAGCCGCCCGAGCCACCGCGCCCTCCCTTTCCGCCGGGACCTGCGGCGCCGCCGCGACCGCCGGGACCCCCCTGGCTGAGGACTGCCCGCCGCAGCAGAGCGACGTCGTCGGCCGAGCAGGCCACCCGGCCACATTGGAGCTGCACGAGGACGTCGCCGCCGTCGCCGCCATTGCCGCCCGGACCACCGTTACCTCCCGCCGTTCCGTCGCCACCCCGGCTGCCGTCGCCCCCCGAAGACGAGGGGCAGCTGGCCGAGCTTCCATCGACGCCGGCGGAGCCATCGCTGCCGCTCGACCCGTCCATCCCTGCCGTTCCGGTCGCTCCACGCGAGACCAGGTGAAACGTGGTGAGGTCGTTCTTTTCGACCACGGCACGGTAAAAGAGGCCGTCGCTCGACACCCCGAACAGATAGAGGATCGGATCGGGGTGCGTGACCACCACCTGCAGGGTCGGCCCGCGACCGTCCTTGGCGGAGAAGACCAGATTCTTCGGCCGTTCGAAGCGGAGCGGCCAGCTGAAGGAGACGAGCGGATGGCCCCCGACGTCGATCGCGAGCGGGAACGAATCTCCCGCGCGCGTCAGGCCCACGACCTCGGCCTCGCTGGCCTTGTCCCGGAAGCGAAAGGTCCCGTCGTGATCGGAGCCCGCCAGGGGATTCTCGATCGTGACGTCGTCTCCCCCGATACAGGGCGTCGGATCGTAGGACCGCGGCGCGCCGCATACGGTGATCGGGCGCGACAGCCCTGTCACCTGCACCCAGAGCGCGCCGCCCAGCGACAGATTGGGAAGGACCGACAGCCCGCCGCCCGTCAGGTAGCCGAAGAGCGTCGCCGACTGGCGCGAGAGGTCCTGCCGCACGAGCACGTTGCGCGCCGGCAGCTTTTTGCCGTCGAGCGAAGCGCGGACGACGGGCTGGTCGATCAGAGAGACGCGGTTGACCCCCTGCTGCATGACCCGCGCCTCGACCGCCGCGGCTTGTGCCCGGACTTCGGGGAAGGGCGAGGCGGCGATCCGCAATCGGATGAGCCGCCGCTGCGCCAGGGCACGCAGATCCGCGGCGGGTAGTCGATCCGCGAATCGCCGTAGCAGGGTTTCGTCCCCGCGCGCGGCGAGGCCGTCGATCGTCGCGAGGTCGACCGGCCGTCCACCGTATCGTCCCCGTTCGAGGTCGACCACGCCCAGGAGCTCGTTGAGGGATCGTGCCGCGACCGGGCCGAAGCGCCCGCCCCAGAACTTCCGGCGGAGGGCATCGAAGATGCCGTCCATCGTCTTCGGATCGCCGTCTTTTCCGCTGGGCCTTTCGAGGTAGACGGCCTGCAGGATCGCGAGCCGCGCCTGCAGAGCCGGCGACGTCTCGAGGGCGCGGTCGGTCGCGAGCGAATGGGTGCCGCGAGCGACGGCGTCGATGAGCTGCGCCGCGATCTCCTGCGATCCGCTCTCCAGGGCCGCGTCGATGCAGGCGTGCCCGAGCGACAGATCCACTTTGCCGTCGTCGAGGCCCCGAACCAGCACCGTCGCCATGTCCCGATCGAACCGGGTCACGTGGGGGCCCGTCGACCGGAGGTCACAAACAGCCGGGCTGGCGTCGCGTTGCGCGAGGTAGGCGATGAGCGCGTCACCCGAGTCGAGGTTGGCGATGTCCGCGGCGGTCATCGGACGCGGGAAGGAGACCCCACACCCGCCGAGACCCATCACCACCAGCACCAACCAACCTGGCCAACGCATCGACAGAAGGACGCAGGAGCCCCGGCAATGGTTAAGTTGGTCGAGGCGCTGGGCTTGTCGAGGCGCTGGCTTGGAAGTGAACCGGCTCGCTAACGTTGGGCAGGGTTCACGAACAGATGGTCTTTGACACCAAGCACACCTTTCACGGCCTTGGCCGCGCTCACCGCCTTGCGTGCGTCGGCCGCCGACTCGACCGTCCCAGAGAGCGTTACGATCTGGCCAGCCGTGTCGACGTGCACGTGTAGAGGGTCGAGGCCGACGCGGGTCAGCTCCCCCTTTACCTTCGTCGTGATCCAAGCCCCCTGGCCCTCTCCGCCAGCCTTGTCCGTAGCGTCCTCCAGGCTCTTGCGGGCCTTGTCGCCGAGGTCGACCGTGGCGTGGCCGATATCCTTCGCCGCCTTCTCGCTCGCCTTGGCCACGCCTTTCACGTCTTCGCCCACCGTGCTCCCCGCGCTTCCGGCCGATCCCGACGACGTGCTTTCAGGGACGCGGGTACAGGCCGCGAGCGACGCCGAAGCGATCAGGCACACCGACAACACAGCATTGATCACCCTGGGACCCATGTTCGAGGCCTCACCCTCTGTGTCTGCGCTTACGGGTTGCAGCGGCGCGCTTGGCCGCAACGGAACGTCCACGCGATCCCTTGGTCGCGACCGCCTGCTTTGCCGCGCGCGAGCGATCGGCGCTCGTTCGCCTTTTCGCGGCGCCACGCGCCTGGCGGGCGAGCGCCTCGGGCGAGGCTGCCACCCGGCCCTCCCGTTTGAGGGCGCGCTCCACCGCCGGTCCGCGCCGCGCCGAAAAGGCACGTGGCACCCGCCGACCTTGCCCTTCGTCGTAGGCGAGTTTCGCCGAGCGTTGGGTCCGCGCCGACGTGCGCCCACTCCGCGGTGGTTTGAGCGGCACGCCGGCTCGCCGCGCCTTGGACAGACCGATTGCGATCGCCTGTTTCGTCGAACGGGCGCCGTGTTTCCCCTGGCGGATGTGATCGATTTCCTCGCGCACGAACTCCCCCGCTGCGGTCGAGGCGCTCTTGCCCGCCGAAAGGTCGCGCTTCGCTTTCTCGAGTGTGGTGTTGGTTGGCATGAATAGAAAAATGAGTCGCCTGGGCGGGTGCACAAGTGTCTATGTTGCGTTCAGCGCCGCGCGACCTAGATTTTCTGGCATGGGTCATCTCATGGATCGTTGTGACGTGATTGATGTACTGGAAGCGTCGGTGAAGCTCCACCGGGCCGTCACCGTCGAGCTCAAGAACGGCGGCAAGTTCGTCGACCAGGCCAAGGACGTGGTGACGGAGGCGGACAGCCCCGAGTGGGTTCAGTTTCGCGACCACGATCGCATCATCGTCGACGACATCGTGTTCTGCGCGCCGGTCGATCCGCCCTCCTCTTCGTACGACGCCAAGCTTTGAGCCGAACGCCCTCTACGTCCTTTCGGGATTCATTGATGCGCAGCGGCCCGGTCGCACCGCTGCCGGCATCGGTCGCGGAGCCGCCGATCCCCGCGAATAGCGCTGGTCAGGCTACCGATCGCCGGTACACCGCGGGGCTCGAGTGTTGGAACCGGCGGAACACCTTTCCGAAGTGGTTCTCGTTGGCGAATCCCCATTCGGCCGCAATCTGCTTGAGGGGGACGCGCGTTTCCACCAGCAGGCGCGCGGCCTCCTGCACGCGCACCTCGGTCATGAATCGGGCGGGGGAAAGTCCGGTGCGCTCATGGAAGAAGTGGCTGAAGTGGCTACGGCTCATGCCGTGCTCGGCCGCAACCGCGTCGACGCTCACCGGCCGGCGCGGCGTGGCCAGCACCCGGCTCCGTAAAGCCTCGAGAAGCCGCTCGCGCTCGCCCGCCGGATCGCTCGTTTGATGGGCCAGGCGCTCGTAGGCGAGCGTGAATTCGAAGAGGGCGAGCTCGACCTCGAACCTGTCGCGAAAGTCTTTTTGAAAGGCGCCACGCACGAGGCGGATGGCCAGGGCGGTGAGCGACGACGACGGAGACAGGCGCAGCACAGGACCGGTCGCCGCCACCTGCTTGGCGATGCGGCGGATGAGGTAAGGGTGATAGATGCCGATCCAGCCAAACGTCCAGCCGGGGGATGCGGTCGGCAGGTAGTAGCGATGACGGGAGGGGACCACCGCGAAGAATGCGGTCCCCGGCGGCAGGCGCTCCGGCGGCCGTCCGTAGAGCTCGAAGTGCCCCCACCCGGCGAGCGTGAGCTGGAAGAAGACGAGCGGACGGTCGCGGCGCCCGAGTCGCTTCATGCCGTCCCAGTGGTAGGCCGGTGTGTCGGTGCGGGTCTCGACGTTTCCGAAGTAGGCATTCGTCGGCGTCCACCAGGGCGGGCCCTGCGTCGGCAGTTGCGACGCCTCGACCAGTCTTCGGAGGTGCGTCGACCACTCGGCGGGCGGCTCGGGTCCGGGACTCTTGCCGGCGACGACATCCGACGTGATCACCTCGAGCGAATCGCGCCGCCAGAGGGCGACCTTGGTGGTGCCGGTCCCGCGCGTACGCACAAATAGACCCTAGTCCAGACGTCCCAACCCTGTCAGCGGACGGCGTAAAGCGCCGTGATCTCGGACGCGCTGAGCGCGCGGCTGTAGACGCGGAAGTCGTCGATGAACCCGCTGAAGTACGGGTCGACGGTGAACGCAGAGCGCCCGATCCAGTTGTTCGGCGTGTTGCCGAGGTCCGAGGGCCGGAACGTCATCGCGGCGTTGGTCCCAGCGACCGCACCGTCGATGTACAGCGTGCCCGTGTAGGTGCTCCCCGCGTCGAGCACCACGACGATGTGATGCCACGTCGCGGTCGACAGTCGCCCCGTCGAAGAGATCGTCTGTTCGCCGGCGCCGTTGCCGGTCTTCGAGATCGCGAAGCGCACCGAGTTGGGCGTCGACACGTTCTGGTACGTGGTCAGCAACATGTAGCCGGTGGTGCTGCTGTTGTTGAAGTCGAAAACGCGCCCCCATGCCAGATCGGTCGTGAGGTTCACCCACGCGGCGAGCGTCACGGCCGTCGTCGCCCCCATCGCGTTCAAGCTGGCCGGCACCGAGACGTAAGCGCCGACCGTGCTGCTGCTGCCCATGAGATCGATGGAGTCGGTCCCCACCTGGTGCGTCGTCGAGAACGACGCGGATCCGCCGCCCGTCGTCCTGACGGTGCCGTTGTGCCCATTGCCGGAGGAATCGGCCGCCGTCGTGCCGGCCGACTCGTCGAATTTGTACCAGAGCACCAAGCCCGAGCCCAGGCTGCCGCCCGCGCCCGCAGCACCGGTCGTGCCCGCAGCGCCCGTCGTGCCTGCAGCGCCGGTAGTGCCCGCAGCACCGGTCGTGCCTGCGGCGCCGGTCGTACCGGCCGCACCCGTCGTGCCCGCGGCGCCGGTCGTACCCGCGGCACCGGTCGTGCCTGCAGCGCCGGTCGTGCCAGCGGCGCCGGTCGTGCCCGCCGTGCCGGTCGTGCCTGCCTTCCCGTTGGTGCC
>JADGRB010000288.1 GCA_017881315.1 Pseudomonadota bacterium | reverse complement strand
GTCGCGGCGGGACGAGCGGCGCGGCGGGCGCGGGGAACGGCGGCGCGGGCGGCCTCGGCCCGGAGGCGCCGGGGGGACGCATCAGCGGCTACGGGACGGTGCTCATCAGCGCCAACGCGAGCCACCAAATCGTCCGGATGCAGACCACGATGGTGGTTCCGCCCGAGCCTCCGGCGTCGGGAACGCTGTTCCTTTGGCCGGGGATTCAGCCGGACGGTGCCAACTTCAATCCGATCAATAACGGCGTGCTCCAGCCCGTGCTCACCTGGGGCGATTCGTGCGCCCCTGTGACGCAGCCGCGCGCCTACTCGAGCTGGTGGATCTCCGGCCAGTACGTCAACACCAACGGGAGCCAGCCCGGTTACACGGGTTGCTACAGCGGTCCGGCCATGAACGTGAACGTCGGCGATACGCTGGACATGGACTTCGCGCTGTCGGGAACGGTCTGGACGCAAACAGTGACCGACGTGCAGACCGCCAAGGTGGTGACCTACAGCATCGACATGATGAATCAGGCGCAGAACCTCGCCTACTTCGTGATCGAGGAGTACTCGTCGGCGCCGGTGTCCGAGGTGATCTTCACCAACAGCGTGATCACCTTCGGGTCGGCCGACAACGCCGATTGCAAGCTCGCGATGCGCGGAATGAACGACTACGTCTCGGTTCCGGTGCCGTCCGCGGACGGCCTGACCTGCTCGATCCAGGAGATCATCCTGCGCGCGCAGGGCATTCAATAGGACGCTGGTGTCGGCGACGGCCGGTCACGTGGAGCAACGACCTCATTCTTCATCAGCCCACCCGTGTGGTTGGCGCTGATCTACGATACCGTGCGTAGCCGCGACCTAACTTAAGGAGACAACCATGATGCGCAGCCATGGACGCGCCGCCCTATTGGCGACGGTGTTTGCGATCGCCGCTTGCAGCGGTCCCGGTGCCAGCAATGACGGAGGCTCCATCGGGGGGGCCGGAGGCACGCATGCCGGCGGCCAGGGCGGTGCCCCGACGGGCTCCGGGGGAGCCTCGGGCGGTAGCGGTCGAGCGGGCGCCGCCGGTCACGCGAGCGGCGGGCAGTCAGCCGGCAGCGGCGGTGTCGGAGGTCAAGGCGGTGGCGCCGGAGCGGTCGCTTGCCCGGCCTGCGCCGGTCTCCCCGTCTGCGCGTCGCCGCTTCCCCAGGGCGCGGTCTGCCCGCTGAACGACGCGTGTTGCATCGGCAATCAAGAAATGCGCTGCGGTCTGTGTGTCGCCGAGAGCTGCACCTGGCACGTCTCGTGCCAGCAGGGCACGACGGGCGCGGGCGGCACCGGCACGGGCGGCACGTCGAGCGCCGGAACGGCCGGCGCCGGCGGCAGTGGGTCGGGGGCTTCAAGCGGTGGGAGTGGAGGGCGCGGTGCGAGCGGAGGCGGTGCAGGAGGCGCGCAGGGCGGTAGATCCGGCGGAGCCGGCACCGCCGGCGGCGCGGGAACGAGCGGCAGCGGGGGACAAGGCGGTATTCAAGCGGGCGAATACGGCGGCGCCTGCTTGCCGGTCGGAACGCCAGGGCTGCAATGCTCCACCGCGGGATGCTGCAGCCCCGCCGTTTGCTGCCCCATCTCCGGCCCTCCGATTTGCACGTCGTGTACGAAGTGAGCCGACGACCGCCCATCACGCCGATTGGCCTGCGTCCTTTCCATCTTTGCGAGCGGGTGATCTACAGGGTGATGCACGGCCCGGGCCCCTAGCCTGGCGATCGCTCCGCGGGAGCGGGCGGGCGGGAGCGCAGGGCCTCCTCCACCCGTGGAGCGACGCTGCGAAGGGTGACGAGCAGAAGGCCGACGCCCGCAAACGCAGCCGGCGCAAACGGCGGAGCCGAGAGCGACATCGCCTTCCCTATCGCCAAGATTGTCCTGGGCTCGCCTTTCACATTATCGAGGAAGGTGAGGCCGTGAAGGACCTCTCCGGTCAAACCGACCCCGATTCCAAGGCCCCCGATGATCTTCTCGACTAGATTCTCGGCTGCCGCCGACAGCCGGAACACGGCCGCCACTCCGAGCACCACGGCCGCGATGAGCCCGTAGACGACAGGGATGGTCTGTGTCCATCGCATGGTGAGATTGTTCCAAGAGAAGTGCGACACGAATACGTCCGCCACCAGCGAGACCATTCCGCCGCTCAGGAAGAGCAGAACCTTCCGGCGAACAGGAAGGTCTTTGAACCACCTCATGAGCCGAGCCTAGTTGGGGCAGCGGCTTCGAGCTTCTTGAAGTCTTCGGTCGCGTTCTTGGTCAGCTCGTAGTTGTCGAGGTCCTTGTGACAGCTGTCGCAGGCGAACTTCTCACCGTTCGCCTTGGCCTGCTTGACCATCTCTTTCATGACCTTCTTCGCATCGGCCCGTCCACCCTTGGCGCACGCGCGCGCAGTCGCGGTGTCCCCTTTTGTCGCGATAGTACATTTTCCACCCTCGCTGGCACTGGCATCGCGGCTGGTGCGGCTGGTGATCGAGACGAGACACAATCCGGTGGCGAAGAGCCGGACGGGAAAGGGAGTCATGTTTCTCCTGATTTTGGCGCGCGACGATGATCTCGCTACCGGATTAGTACCCGATTGCTGGAGAATCAGGCACCGCATTCCCTTTGGGCGCCTGACGGTCGATTCAAAAAAGCTGCCTGGTCTGATGGACCGCAGGGCACCAGCATTCGCGGACCAATCGGTGATCGGGCTTGACATTGTGGAGCAGATTGTCGATTTTTCGGCAACCTTGGTCCGTTCGCGGCACTAACGGGAACGACATCTTTTTGGGGGGTAGAACATGATCCGTACCGGCCGGTTGTTTGGGAGCGCCTGCGTTGCGATCTTGATTGGCGCGCTTGGATGTGGCGGCGATAACGGTGGAGGCGGAACCGCAGGTGCGGGCGGCAACGCCGGGCCGGGCGGTGCGGCCGGGGGCCATGCGGGAACCGGTGGTCATGCGGGTGTTGGTGGCGCCAGCGGCGGAACGACGGGTACCGCAGGAATCGGCGGTGCGACCGGAACGGGCGGGGTGGCCGGAGTCAATGGCACCGGAGGGACAGCCGGGACCGGGACGGCCGGAGCGGGCGGTCGGGCGGGAACGACGGGCACCGGCGGAGCCGCGGGAAGCGCGGGAGCGGGTGGTCGGGCCGGGACGACGGGCACCGGCGGAGCCGCGGGTAATGCGGGAGCGGGTGGTCGGGCCGGAACAACGGGCACGGGCGGAGCCGCGGGTCGAGCCGGGACGACGGGCACGGGCGGAGCCGCGGGTAGTGCGGGAGCGGGTGGTCGGGCCGGGACGACGGGCACGGGCGGAGCCGCGGGTCGTGCGGGAGCGGGAGGTCGGGGCGGAACGACCGGCACCGCCGGCGCTGGCGGCGCCACGACGACCTGCGGGTCACCCGGTCAAGCCTGCTGCGCGGCAAACAGCTGTCTCAACGGCGGATGCTGCTCAGGGGGCACCTGCACGGCGAACGCGGCGACTTGCCGGGTTGGTGGTATGGCCGCCGGGACCTGCATGAACGGCTCTTGTCAGACGACGGGGGGCACGATCTGCGGGGGCCTGACCGAGACCTGTTGTACGGGCATGAGCTGTACCGCCTCGGGCACGCGATGTACCGGAGGAACCTGCGTCGGCTGCGGCGCGGTCAATGCAGCGTGCTGCGGCGGGGCGGCGGCTCTGCAATGCGGCTCCGGTCTCTCCTGTCAGGCGGTCGCGGGCGGAGCCAACTCCTGTGAGCCCTGCGGTGCCAGCGGTGGTGTCTGTTGCGCAGGCAACACCTGCAACGCGGGGCTCGGGTGCGCCAACCCGGGTATGGGCATGCCTCGGACTTGCGTAGTCTGTGGCGCGGTCGGCGACATCTGCTGTGCGGGCGCCGTCTGTCAGTCGGGCGCCGAGTGCGTTGGCGCGACGGCCGGTGGCGCCGGCGGAATGTGCGCCGCTTGCGGCGCGTCGGGCGCCGTGTGTTGCGGAGGTGCCGGCGGTACCTGCAACACCGGCTTCGCTTGCGCGGAGGTCACCACGGACGGCGGCACCGCGCCCAGATGCGAGCCGTGTGGTGCCGCGGGCCAGAGGTGTTGCGCCGCGACCGGCGGCGGCGCCGCCACCTGCAATACCGGGTTCCAGTGTGCCGCCGCCACGGGCGGGGGAACGACCTGCCAACCTTGCGGCGGCACCGGGGAGACCTGTTGCGGAACGGGGTCGGTCGCCATGCGGACCTGCACCACGGGGACCTGCATGTTCATGAACGGCGCCGGGACCTGCCCGTAGGCCGGGCAGCAGCCGCTGCCGCTGCCTGTCCCTCACCAGCAGGTCATCCGCGCGATCTCGGGGCCGTGCAGAAGGTGCCGATCCCACCCCTCGTGGCGCAATCTTTGCGGACCGCCAACCCATCCGATCGAGCAAAAGAGCCCGCAGAGGCTGGCACGAGCGCTGCAGTTCGGGAGGGCCGAGGAGGATTCGCCATGAAATGCAGCGACATCATGAACCGGAATCTCGAGTGGCTGGCCCAGACAGACAGTGTCCTCAAGGCGGCGACCGTGATGGCGGAGGCCGGCGTGGGCTTCTTGCCCATCTGTGACGCCCACCAGCGGGTCATCGGCGTCGTGACCGATCGTGACTTGGCCACGCGAGCGCTCGCCAAGAAAGTCGCGCCCGAGACCACATCGGCGGCGCTCGTGATGAGCTCCCCGGCGATCACCTGTCTCGAGACGACGGACGTTCGCGACGCCGAACAGCTGATGGTCGAGGAGCGCAAGGCACGCTTGGTCGTCACCGACGCCGACGGCAAGCTGGCTGGCACCTTGAGCCTGGCCGACCTCGTCGAGAAGGCGCCTGGGCGCCGCAGCGCGGAGACACTCCGGGCCATTTTATGGCGCGAGGCTATCGGACCGCGCGGAGGCGCCGCGAAGGGCGATCCTCTGCTCAAAGACGATCCGATCGCACGCAATCAACCGATTCCACCCGACGACGCGAAAGTGCGCCCGACGGTGTTCGCGGGCGGCCATCGGAACACGGAGACCAAGGAGTTCCCTGGCTGAGCCTAGAAGGCGGTGGTGGTGATCCCCGAGACCGCGGCGTCGTAGACCGTGACCGCGGCGCCGGATTTTGGCGTGACCGTCGAGCCGTTCGTGAAGGAGATCCCGGTCGCGTGAAAGATCTCCATGCCCGTCGTCGCCTGGATCTTCACGTTGTCGAAGACGAGGTTGGAGATCTTCATCTCGGGCAAGCCCCAGAGGATGCCCGCGTTCGTCGAGCCGGTGACGGTGACGTTCTTGATCGTGATGTTCTGCCAGATCGGGGTGGTCGCCGTGACGGCCATCGCCGTGTCGGCGCTCGGATCGGTCGGCAGGTCGGGGTAATACGACGTGATGTAGATCGGGTTCTGCACGTTGGTCATGGTGATGTTCGAATAGGTGAGGTTCTGGACCAGGCCCCCCCGGTCGCGCGCCGACTTCATGCGGATGCCCGAGGTCGTCCCGTTCATCGTCAAGTGGTCGACGGTGAGGGCGGAGACCCCGTTCTTGGTGATGCTGCCGATCGAGCAGCCGTGGCCGACGCCGAACGTCGAGTAGCCGATGTAGAGGTTGCTCCCCGACATGGCGATGTTGTCGTCGCCGTCGGCGACGTTGTTGTTGCAGAAGAACATTCCGGTCGCCGTGACGTCGACGCCGTCGGTGTTCTTGGGCGGGGACTTCCCGGACACCGCGAGCGTCGAGATCGTGATGCCGGTGATCGTGACGTCCGTGTCGCTCTTGACCCAGATGTGCTCCTCGGGCGAGTTCTGAAGCCGGATCCCGCTCACCTGCACGCGCGTCACGTGCCCGAGGCTGACCTCCTGTGGGCGCGAGATGGACGTGTCGCTCGCGAACGCATCCCACCAGGCCTGGCCTTGCCCGTCGATGGTGCCCGCGCCGGTGAGCGCGATGTCGTGGGCGTTGCCGGCGGCCGTGATGAAGGCGGTCGCCGCGGAGGGGTAGCTCGCCATCGGCAGCATCCTGAGGACCGCCCCCGACGACAATTCGAGGCGCGTGCTGCTGCCGACGACGATCGGTCCGGAGAGGAACGTCCCCGACGGCACGACCACCGTCCCGCCGCCCGCGGTTCCCGCGGCGGTGAGCGCGGCCTGCAGAGCCGACGTGTCGTCGGTCGTGCCGTCTCCCACGGCGCCGTAGCTCGTGACATCGAACGTGCCGGCGGGGATCGTCGGCAACGGAACGGTCGCCGGATTGCTCGGGCCGCACGGGTCGCTGCCGCCCGCGCCGGCCGCGCCGG
>JADGRB010000050.1 GCA_017881315.1 Pseudomonadota bacterium | reverse complement strand
TTCAATGACGCGCAGATCGTGGTCGTCGAGACCGGCGACGCCATCGTGGGCGTCATCACCAAGATCGATCTCATCGAGTTCCTCGCCGAGCGCAAGACGTGAGCCGACCCGACAGGGCGGCCGCCCAGCGGATGGCGAAGCGAGCGGTGCACGCCGGCCAGCGGATCGAGACGCTCGCGGTGCACGCCGGCCAGCGGCCGGAGCCGATCACCGGGGCGGTCATGACGCCGGTCTTCTTGACCTCGACCTACGCGCAGAAGGGTCCGGGCGTGCACACCGGCTTCGAATACTCGCGCACTCAGAATCCGACCCGCTTCGCGCTGGAGGGCAACCTGGCCGCGCTCGAAGGGGGCGCCGGCGCCTGGGGGCTGGCGTTCAACGCCGGCGTGGCGGCGTCGACGGCGGTGCTGGCAGCGCTGCTGGACGCCGGCGACCACGTGGTCGCCGGCGACGATCTCTACGGCGGCTCCTATCGGCTGTTCGACAAGATCTTTCGCCGCCTGGGCGTCACCTTCACCTACGTCGACGCGCGCGACGCGGCCGCCGTGGCCGCCGCCATCGGGCCGCGCACCCGTCTGTGCTGGGTCGAGACGCCGACCAACCCGCTCCTGCGCCTGGTCGACATCCGCGCCGTCGCCCGGATCTGCCGCGCGCGCGGGGTCCGCCTGTGCATCGACAACACCTTCATGACCCCCTTCTTCCAGCGGCCGCTCGATCTGGGCGCCGATCTGGTGGTGCACTCCACGACCAAGTACCTGAACGGCCACTCCGACGTCGTCGGCGGCGCGGTGGTCGGCCGCGATGCCGACCTGCGGGCGCGCCTGGCCTTCATCCAGAATTCGATGGGCGGCAGCCAGCCGGCCTTCGACAGCTTTCTGGTGTTGCGCGGCACCAAGACGCTCGCCGTGCGCATGGAGCGCCACCAGAAAAATGCCCTGGCGATCGCGCGCTGGCTCGAATCGCGCGCCGAGGTGGAGCGCGTCTTCTACCCGGGCCTCCGCTCGCATCCGCAGCACGCGCTGGCGCGGCGACAGATGACCGGCTTTGGCGGGATGGTCAGCTTCGTCTTGCGGGGCAAGGCCGGGTCCCGCGGCGTCCTGGCGCGCGCCCGCAGGTTCCTGCGCGGCCTACGGGTCTTCACCTGCGCCGAATCGCTGGGCGGCGTCGAGTCGCTGGCCGAGCACCCCGCGCTCATGACCCACGCTTCCATCCCGCCCGAGCGCCGGCGCGCGCTCGGCATCGGCGACGGCCTCATCCGCCTCTCCGTCGGGATCGAGCACGTCGACGATCTGATCGCCGATCTGGAAGCCGCGCTCGGATAGCCCGCGGCGCTGCTCCCTACGGGGTCTGCCCGCCGAAATGGCCGCCCGAGCACCCGTCGGAGACCGTGAGGCCGAAGGTGCCGTCCTGTATCAGCTTCTGGCAGGCGGCACCGTTCAGGGTCACGCGCGATCCGCCGTTTCCGCCCAGGCTCCAGCCATTGTTGTTATCCCGCTGGACCGGAACGCCGTTGAACTTCACGGAGATCTGATCGGGGCCGAAAGGCATCGTCGTCAGATCCAACCGACAAGCTCCCTGCGCCGCCGTGCCGACTATCGTCGACAGAGCGGCGGTGAGGTCGCTCGGGGAGGACGCTGGATAGAAGAAAGGCGCCCCCTGGGGCCCCTGTGCCCCCTCGACGTTGGCGAGATCGAGGAGGCAGGAGGTATTGGACCCGTCGCCGATGCTCACGATGATGGTCTTGATGCCCGAATTCGAGAGCGATCCGACCTGCGTGATGGCATCGTTGCAGGGGTCTGTGCTGCAGCCGCTGGGCGGACCGTCGGTCACCAGCAGCACATAGCGCGATCCCGTCGGCGGCTCGATCTCCAGAAAGGTTTGAGCCCTCGACAGGGCATAAGCGGTCGGGCGCTGAGAGCAGTCGTTGGGCGGATTGCAGACCGGCGGCGCTGCTGCCAGGAAGGCGCTGTCGCTGGCGATGGGTGTCACGTCGCTGGAACAGCAATTGAGCGCCGCGTTGCAGTAGGGGGCGCTGTCCGGAAAGTCGAGGAGGGCGAAACGGATGATGGGTTGGCCGTTCGAGGTTTGCGTCCCGAAGTACAGGACCTCCGCACGGAGGGCGTTGAGGGCCGAGTAGAGCTGGCTGGGGTCGCCACCGAAGGGCTCGTTCATCGCCGACGAGCGATCGAGGGCGATCACGATGTCGGGAATCTCCTGGTTGAAGAACAACGGCGGCGGGTTGCCGGAACAGCTCGCGTCGCTGGACGAGCCGTCGCTGGACGAGCCGTCGCGGGACGAGGAGCCGTCGGCGATCTGATCCTCGAGCACGACGGTCTGCCCGCAGGACGAAATCGAAGCCCCGACGAGCAGAAACGCGAACGCGCTGTCGAGAGAGCTCCGACCCCGACGTTGCACGGCGCCTCTACTGGGGGCGTGCGCGCCCGTCGACGGACCGGGCCCCGTCGCCGATCAGCGCGGCCGCCTCGGTCCGGAAGCGTCCAGTTGGGTAGCTGCGGAGGTAGGCTCGCGCCGCCTCGCCGCCGCCCGCATCGCCGAGCCGGACCAGACAGGCGGCCCGGTGGAAGCTGGCGATCTCCACCACATCGCGCGGTCGCGACGCACCGAGCACGATCTGGTAGGCCCCGACCGCATGCCGGCAGTCGCCGCGCGCGCGATAAAGGTCACCCGCCAGACGCGCGATCTCGGCGCGGCGTTCGCTGTCCGGATGTCGGCGGAGGAAGTCGTTCGCTTCACCGAGCGCATCGTCGGAGCCGCCCGTGCGCGCGAGCGTTTCGATGATCGACACGTCCGCCTCGACGCGCAGGATCCCGTCGGGATAGTCGACCCGGTAGCGCCGCCAGGCCGCCACCGCGCTCGCCGGTTGACCCAGGCGCTCGTTCAGGACCTTGCCCACCTCGTAGGCCGCATTTTCGGCGGCCGGGCCGGTCTTCAGCGCCAGGGCGCGATAGATCTGGAGCGCGCGCGGCGCATCGCCCGCGGAGAGCGCCGACCGCGCCGCGTTGGACGATTCGTCATTGGCCGTCGAGAGCCCCGAAGTGGATGCGATCGACGCGCGCCCGGCGGTCGCGGATCCCTCCCCGGGTGTCGCAAGCGCCAGCGCGCGCGCCGCGGGCCGCGCGGCGTGCCGGCTGTCATGGATGCGGACGTGGACATGACCATCCTCGGGTGCCGAAGGCGGCGCCGACAGGCTCGGAGAGACGGGCAGGGCGGGCGCCGGCGGCTCGGGCGCCGGCGCGCCGCTCGTCTCCACCGAGACGTCGGCGCTGTGCCAGGCCTCGCCCGGCGTCAGGCGGGCGAGCCGTTGCTGGGTCGCGGTCTGGTGGACCTCCACGATCCCCTCGTCGACGTCGACGCCCACCACCTGATCATTGACGGCAACCCCGAACCGCGTGCCGACCACGACGACGCTGTAGTCATTGTTGCGAACGACGGCGCGAACGACGAAGGGATGTCCGGGCGGCCGATGGGGCACGCTGAACCGGACCTCGCCCTTTTCCACGCGCGGCGCACCGTCTTCGATGCGCATGACGCTCGAGGAGCCGAGCTGGGCTTCGACCCCACCTTCCAGGGTCAGGCGCCGCGTTCCCAGGGCCACCTGCGCGGGCGCCGTCGGGGCGGCCGGCGAGACCAGGGCCAGGGTCGCGGCCGCGCGCGGCCACAGCCAGAGGCCGCAGACCAGCGCGAGCGCCGCCGTGGTCGCGACGCCACCGGCGAACCATGACCAGCTCCGCGCGCGCGGCGCCTTCACCGGCTCCGCCACCGCGGCCCAGCCGCGGCGAAGGGTCACGTCGTCGGGACCGCGCAGCGCCGCATCGTCGAGCGCGCGCCGCAGAAAGACCTCCGCCGGATCCGATTCGGACGTTCCGGGCCAGCTTTGCCGGTTCAACGGACCCTCCGGCGCGCCATCGCCGTCAGCTCGGCGCGCGCGTAGTGGAGGCGAGACCAGGCGGTGTTTTCAGGGCAACCCGCGATCTTTGCGACCTCCTCGATCGGTACGCCTTCGATCTCGAAGAGCACCAGCACCAGCCTCTTCTTCGGCGACAGCTTCGAGATCAGATCGTCGAGGATCTGGAGGCGCTCGCTCCGTTCGGAAGGATCCGGTGCCGGCGGCGGCGGCGGCTCACGGACCAGCAGCGTCGAGAGCAAGCTCCGGACGCGCCGGCGCCGCGCGGTGCGGGAGGCATGGCGCGCGGCGATCCGATAGATCCAGGTCGACAGGCGCGCCTCGCCGCGAAAGTGGCTCAGACTCCGGTAGACCGCCACGAAGACCTCCTGGCAGGCGTCCTCCCGATCTTCCAGCGGGACCCCGAACGCGGAAAGGAAGCGATAGACGACGGGCGCGAAACGGTCGTAGAGCGTGCGCCAGGCATGGCCATCGCCGCGCCGGCAACGGGTGACGATTTCCATGTCGGGGATCGGGCTGCCGTCGATCGGCACCGCGCGCAATAGGGCAGGCGTATTCACGGGACCTTCTTGCATGATTAGTGACCGTGCCTGTTTCGCTTCATCACGGAAACCAGAGGCCCAATTCTAGTCCAAGGTCTAGGAAGAGGCGGGGGGTACTCCAGAATGGCGTTTGGTTCGGCGCAGTTACGAAGTAATAGGGGACCTCGGCTCCCGCACCGCCCAGGAGGCGCAAATAGAGGCCGGGCCGGAACCGCACCGCCCAGCCGACGGCCGCGTCGACCCCGGGACTGCCCGAGAGGCGCGTCCGGGACCCCGAGGCGTCGGTAATCGCAGCCGTGATCACGTCGAGATCGACACCGATCCCGGGCTCGAGCTGGCCCGGACCGAGCGGCACGGTCAGGTAAGCGCCCATGCGCGCCGGAAACTGGCGCAGCGTGACATGGTCGGTCGAAGTCTCGGTCGACCACTGGTAGGTGACGCTGGTGTTGGTCGCAGCGGATAGACGGAGGCCGAAACGACGTGGCCCGATCGAGTGTTCCACGGTGAAGGCGATCGAAGCCGATTCCGTGCGGGTGCTGCCGCCGAGACGCCCGCCCGCGCCGGCTCCAATCCACCAGCGCGGCGGAGCGAGCGGCACGGGAGGCGGTGGCGGCGGCCCGCGCTGTTCGACCACCGCGGCGTTCGGCGTGGCGGCAGGCTTTTCGGTGGTCGCCGGCGGCGCTGGTGCGGATGGCTCGGGTGGCGGGCTGGGCGCCTCGATCGCGACGTCGTACCCGACCTCGTGCCAGTAGCGCTCGACGATGAGGGCGGCGGTCTCGGCCAGGGCTGGACAGTCGCCGCCGTGGCCGTGCTCGATGGCCGGCAGCCAGCGGTGCAGCAGCGGGCCGCCGTCGGGATCGGTCAGATCCATTCGCATCGCGCCGGCCGCGTCCGTCGTCACCGCCAGGTGAAGCGTGGTGGGCCCGGTCGCGTGTCCGAGCGGAAGGACCATCCCCGGCAGGTGCGCGCCGAGCGCGTCGTCGACCTGTCGAGGAGACGGGCAGCCGTCGTCGGGCCCCGCGGGCATGAAGATCGCGATGGCGTAGGCGGGAACCAGAGCCGCGAGCACGGCGCCATTATCTCAGGGCGACGTCCACTCGGGCGACAAGACGCGCGATCGCCGTTCTGAAAAGCTCGGGTCGGGGGAGCAGGCTCACGACCAGGAAGGTGCCACCGCGCAGATCGAAGAAATATCCCGGGTGCGTGAGCACGTGGTCTTCGACGATCAGCGCGGTGGCCCAGGCCTCGTCGCTCAGGCTGGCCGGGAGGCGCAGGATCGCCGACCAGCCGCCTTCCGCCGGCAGCAGCGTGCAGGCGGACGTCGGCGGCAGCGCCTCGGTGAGGGCGGCGCGATTTTGAGCGATGCGGGTCGTGATCGCGGCGCGCACCTCGGCGCCGAGCGCGAGCAGATCGCCGAGAGCGGCCTGGACCGGGGTCGCCACCGAAAGGTAGGTGTCGGCGATCAGCTCCAGCGCCGCGACGGAATTCGAGGCCTCGCGCCCGCCGACCACGATCCACCCGAGCTTGAGCTGCGGCAGCCCCGAGGCCTTCGACAGCCCCCCCAGGCTGAAGGCGGGCCCGGCCGCTTCGAAGAGCGGCTCGAGGGCGACGGTGGACACGCGCGCCCGGTCGGGGCCCGACGGATAGGGGGCGAAGACCTCGTCGGAGATCAGGGCCAGGTCGGTCTCCCCGCAGAGCGCGGCCAGGCGGGCCAGCTCGTCGCGCTTGATGAACGAGCCGGTGGGGTTGTTGGGGTTGACGACGATCAGGGCGCGCGGTCGCTGTCCCGCGCGCCGGGCGGTCGCCAGCGTCTCTCCGATGCTGGCGAAGTCGATGTGCCAGACGCCGTCGAAGGCCAGCCGATAGCCGAGCGGAACGACCCCCTCGAGCCGCGCCAGGTACTCGAAGAGGGGGTAGCTCGGCTCGGGCACCAGCACGACGTCACCGGGATCGCAGCAGAGCTTGAACAGGAAGCCGTAAGATTCGCTGGAGCTCGCGGTGAGCACGATCCGATCCGGATCGACGGCGACGCCGGCCCGGGCGTAGTCCGCCGCCACTGCCGCGCGTGCGCTCGGAAGGCCGAGGGGCGCCGGCCTGTAGTCGGCCAACGGCGCCCGAGCCAGCGCCGCCGCGAGCGCCCTGGTGGGGTAGGGGAGCCCGACCACCGTCGGATTCGAATCGGTCAGATCGAGCAGCGCACCGCCGGCCGCCGCGGCGCGGGCAACGGCGGCCAGCGCATTTTCGGGCGGGTCCCAGGTCAGGCGCGTGGAGCGCACCTCGCCAGTATCGCCTGGAACGGGGCGCGCGGTCGCGGTGCGAGGTCCCCGGAGGTGTCTCGTGCAGGTCCGCGCGAGGGCCCGCTAGGCGCCGCGGCCGCCTGGACGTAAAATGCGGCGCCGATGGCTCTCGATCTGCGCGACGTCCTCCGAGAAGAAATGCGGGTTCACCCGCGCCTCGTGCAGCAGGGGCTGTTCGGCCGGGTCGACGCGCGTGCCCGGATCGCGGCGGCGATACCGCCGCTGGTGCCGTTCGGCGACTCCGAGTATGCGGGCGCGCTCTGGGTCATCGACTGGGACCATCGCCTCCCCTCCCGCCACGCGGCGCTGCGCCTTTACGCGTACTACACCGCCGAGGGGCGCCGCGAGCTGGACGAAGCCTGTGCCGCACGCGAGCGGGCCATCACCGCGGAGGATCTGTTTCCGGAGTTCGACGTCTCCGACTTCGCCGGGCTTCCGGCCGACGAAGCCTATGAGGCCGAAACGGATCTGGGCGGCAGTCCGGCGCGTCTCCGGTTGGTGAGCGAATGGCGACGCCAGATCCAGCCCGCGGCTTCGGCGCAGGCCATCGACATCGTGCGGGCCTCGACGCCCTTCCGCGAGCTGCGCGTGGGCGGCCGCATCCGGGCGCCGGGCCTCGGCGATCTCGAACCGACCGAATGGTCGCCGCCATGCGAGAGCGGCCATGTCCGCTGGGCTCTCGACGTCTGGTACCTGCTGACGTTCAACGGCATGGTCGGCGAGGGGCGCGCCTTCCTGGTCGACCTGATCGAAAAACAGGTGGTTCGCGAGCGCGACTTTCAGTTCAGGGCGGGCTGAGGCGTTCGAGGCCGCCAGGCCAGCGCCGAGGGGCCGGCCTGCGGCGCGCCGCGGCCGGGGCTGCGTCTACTTCGCGACCTTGCCGCCTTTGGCCTTGCAGTCCTTCTCGGACATCTCGATCCAGCCCTTGCCCTTGCAGGCATTCTGCCCGGAGCAGCTGCTGGAAGCAGTGGAGCAGGCGCTCTTGCCCTTGCACGCGTTCACGCCCAGACAGTGGACCTTGGCGGCGTCGGCGGCGGACGCGACGAGGGGCGCGCCCGCGCTGAGCAGGCCGGCTGCCATCGCCGCGATCATGACACCCTTGGCGCCGCTGGTACTCTTGTTCGTCATGGGACATCTTTTACCCGAAAATCAGACGCCAGCCCACCTGATGCACTGGCCGAGCACCTCAGGCGTGGTGGGGGCCGAATGGGGGGCGCCACTAGACCGTCCCCTTCCGGTGCGTACGGTAAGAGGGTGGAAACCATTGTTGAACAAGAGACAGGCCCGGAGCTGAGCCTTTCCCGGCCGAGCATCGAGCTCGATGTGGGCGGGAGCGACTTCCTGCTGAGGGGAAAGTTCGAGGACTGGGAGTCGGGATTGGCCTTCGGCCCCGACCTCGACCGGGTGAACGTGCGGCTCGCCATTGACGCAACCAGCGGCGTGAGGACCGGTCCCAGCCTGTTCGCGTTTCATAGCCGGAACGTCCAGCCGGAGGGAAACGGGTCCTACCGAGCGCTTGGTACTTTTACCGGGCCGCAGGGCGCCCGATCGACGGAGATCTTCATCGAGAATCCGCCGGGCCACACGGCGCTGGTCGCCCTGACCTTCACCGCCAGGAAGCAGGACTTCGGCGACGGCTGGCACGATCTGATTCAAAACGCCGTTCCGTTCGTCGGCAGGGGTGAAGAGGGCCCGGTACGCTCGGCGCACGCCTGGTTGATCGCGCCCGATCTCGCGGCGGCCTGAGGACGCGACCCATGCCGTGCGCGTGCACGGCGTGATCGCGTCGCCTATAGTAGGTAGCGCTTTGCGACCTTCAACCGAACGCACCCGGTGCAAGGGAACGATGCGGGTCGTACCGATTCTGGCCGGCGCCAAGGTCGCGATTTGCCCGTATTGCCACCGTACGGTCGAGATCATGCGCCAGGTGCGCGACGGAGCCGCCGGCACGCTCAAGAGTCACCCCAGCCGCCGATACTGATCCCGACGGGCGCGGGTGGCCCGGGGGGTTCGCCCAGTCGTCGCGTGTCGCTTTCGTGCGTCGAAGCGGTGACGAAATTTCAAAAAAAAGCGGTCAGCTCTTGCCACAAGCAATGAATGAGTCCATCTACTTCAGCGGAGAAAAATGACAGGCGCTGACCAAGGAACCGTGGAAACGGCGGTTCCCCGTTCGAAGGAAAAAGTGCGCACCATCTGGGCGGTGGTGGCGGCTTCGGTCATTTCGCTGGTGGTCTGGGGGCTGGTGGTCATCTTGAACGTACGCTAGCTCGCCCGATCGGATAGCTGTAAGATGCGAGGCACCTTTCGCAAGGAGCCCGCGCATGACGGATGGCCAGCCGAATACCGGTGGCAGCGTGGTGACCCCCACTATCGCACCGGCATTCCAGCCCGAGCAGGGCTCGGTACGACGCAGGCGTTCGCGCCGCGCACGTCGGGGCGCCCATCGCAGCGGTCGTTGGGTCGTGCGCACGCGCAATCGGTGGATGCGGACCTTCGCGCTCTGCGCCGGTGTGCTCTTGCTGATGGCGCTGGGCCTCTATTTCGGTCTCGCCCATCAGGAGGCCGCCCCTTCGGAGGGTGCCGCGCCGGGCAGCCCCTTTCGGGGCACCGGCCTCGCATAGCCGCGGGAATCACTTTCGCGGGTCGTTGAGCCGGAGCAATGGCTCGCCCACCGTCGGTGGGTGACCGAGGACCTCGAGCAGCCGGCGCACCATCTCCTGGAACGTCGCCTCCAGCGCATCCTGCGACGTGACGGTCGCGAAGAGCCGCGCGCCGGCCATGGTGCCGTGGCCGCCGGCCGCACCGTCGTGCGCCACGATGTGACGCATGACCGCGCCCGCGCGGGCGTTGTCGGCCTCCATGCGCAGCGAAAGGTACGCGCTCTTCTCGTATTCACCGATGCACAGCACCATCCGCGCACTTTCGTAAGAGAGCAGGAGATCGGCGATCTCGGCGACCAGGTCGGGATACCCCAGGGTCCCCAGGTTCACGGCCACGATCTCCCCGAAGACCTGGGCCGATCTGAGCGCGCGATCGAGCGCGGCGAAGTGCGCGCAGGGCACCTTGGGATGGCTCATCCGGTAGAGCAACCCATGGTCGACCCGCGTCACCAGGGCCAGGTAGGCCTCGCGCTCGGCGTCCGTCGATTCGCGGCCGAGATCGCGGGTCTCCGTGCGCAGCGCGAAGAAGAACGCGCTCGCCAGCTTGGCGTCGACCGGGGCGCCGCGCGCCCGCAAATACTCGAACACGATGGTCGAGGTGGCGCCGAAGTCGGAGCGGACGTCGCACCAGGCCGCCCGCGCGCTCCCGGGTCGCAACGGGTGGTGATCGATCACCACGTCGATGCGGTGACCGACCGGCAGGGAGTTGTTGCCGGTCTCGGGCTGGCTGTCGACCAGCGCGATGATCTCGAAGGCGTCGGGATCGACCTGCTCGACGGGCGTGAGCGCCACCTTGAGAGTGTCCACCATGGCCCGGTTCTGGGCGCGCCCCACGATCCCGCCATGCGCCAGCGTGACGGTCGCGCCCAGCTCGTATTCGAAGAGCGACCCCAGCCCCATCGCCGCCGCGAGCGCGTCGGGATCGGGGTTGTCGTGCATGTAAATGAGCGCGGTCTTGCGCCCCTTCAAGCCGGAGAGTGCACGGCCGAGGTCGAAGCGGAGACTTTGCGGAGGTTCGCCCATCGTGCCTACGGCGCTGGCCGGATGCTGAGGTTATCGAAGGTCACGTCGGCCTCCCAGTCGTTGACCGCAAAATATTCGTGCCCCGCGCCGCCGAGGGGCGCCGGATCGGTCCAGGCCAGGAACGGCCGGCCGTCGATCGCCCAATCGATGGCCCCACCCCTGCGCGCGATCGTGAAGTGGTAACGCCGGAAGGGCTCGACGCGCACGTCGTTGCGCTCGGCCTTGCGGCCCTCGCCGTGCTCATCCTGCCGGCAGATGACCGACAGAGAATTGTGCCACCCACCGAAGATCAGCACGTAACCCGTTGAAGTGTAGCCCCCTTTGTCCGGATCGAACGATTCTCCGTCGCCGTAGAGCTCGACCTTGATGTCGCCCGCTGGGCTCTTGGAGGCGACATCCAGGTCGATGAGGACGTTTTGGGGCAGCGGGCGGCGCAGCCAGGCCGGGTGGTTGTAACCGTTCGTGACCTCCAGCTGCCCCTCGGCGATTCGGTAGCCGGGACCAGTGACGTTCCAGCCGGGGCCGAGCTCGGTCCGCTCGAAATCGTCCGTGAAGGGCGTATTCGGCGGCGGCGTTCGAGCGCGACATCCAACCGCGGCCGTGACCAGCGCGAGACAGCGGATCCAGGGCCACCAAGCGCCGGGCATGGCCAGAAAGTACCGTCGGGGACCCGCCGGTTCAAGCGACGCGACGCGACTCCGCCAGCTCGTGCAGGAGGCCCCAGCGGATGCCGCGATCGCTGGCCCGCACCTCGGCCACGCCCGCGGCCGCGGCGACTCGGTCGAGTATCAGGGCGCCCGCCAGAATCACGTCTGCCCGGCGCGGATCGAGGCCGACGATCTGCTCGCGCGCGGCCTGGGTCGCGGCCTCCAGCTGCGCGATCTCGCGCGTGATCGCGGCGCGCGACAACCGGTACCCATGTACCCGCAGGGGATCGTAGCTGGCCAGTGATTCGGCCATGGCGGCCAAGGAGGTCACGGTACCGGCTACGCCGACCAAGGTGACCGCGCCGCCGGCCGGAAACGGCACCGCGGCGATGGCGGCGTCGATCGCCCGCGTCAGGGCAGCGGTCTCCGCGGGCTCGGGCGGATCGTGCCGAATGAACCGCTCGGTGAAGCGGACCGACCCGAGTGGCAGGCTCACCTTGAACGTCACCTCGCCGCCGGACGCGATCACGATCTCCGTGGATCCGCCCCCGATGTCGACCACCACCAGCGCGCCGGTCAAGGCGTCGGGAAAGGCGGCGGCCACCGCCCGGAAGGTGAGCGCGGCTTCGCGCGCGCCGTCGATCACCTCGATCGGCTTGCCCAGGATCTGCGCGGCGGGTTCCAGGAACGCGGCGGCGTTGGGCGCCCGCCGCAGGGCCTCCGTGCCGACCGCGGCGATCTCGGCCCCGTGTCGGGCCGCGATCGCCGCGTAGGCGCGCAGCGCCGCCAGGGTCCGCTCGATCCCCTCGGCGCGGAGCGCCCCGTCTCCCCCGATTCCCCGCCCGAGCCGGGTAATCTCCGCGCGCTCATCCAGAGCTTCGATCGTCCCGTCCGGCCCGATCCGCGCCACCAGCAGCAGCGCCGTGTTCGTCCCCACGTCGATCGTCGCCAGATTCATGGCCGGGGGCTCCGGAACAGCTACGGTTGCTTCTTTGCCGGGCCCCAGGACGGCGATGAAGCGCTGCCGCGCCAGATCAGGACCTCGTGATGGGTCTCGGGGTTGTTCACGAAGAGGCCGCCGCGGCTCGAGGTGTAGGCCAGCAGCTTCCCGTCCGGCGACCAGGTCGGATCCAGGTTCGAGCCCTTGCCCTGCGTCACGCGATCGACCTTGCCGCTCTTGACGTCGAGAATGAAGACATCGAACACGCCGCGCTCGTCGCGCCCGGTGAACGCGATCTGCGATTTGTCGGCGCGCGGGCTCCAGCGCGGCGTCTGGTTGTACTTGCCCTGGAAGGTGACACGTTTGGCGGCGCCCCCCGAGGCGGGCATCACGAAGATCTGCGGCGAGCCCTGCCGGTTCGAGACGAACGCGATCTGCGATCCGTCGGGTGAGAACGCCGGCGAGCTGTCGATGCCCGGACTGTTGGTGAGCCGCGCCTCGACGCGCCCATCGTCGGGGCTGATGCGATAGATCTCCGAGTTCCCCTCGTACGACAGGGTGAGCGCCAGGCTGCGCCCGTTCGGCGACCAGGCGGCGCCGGTGTTGAGCCCAGGCTGCTTGGAGACCCGGCGGGCGCGCCCGCCGCCCGCGGAGACGATCCACAGATCGGGGTTCTGGCTCAGGTACGAGGTGAACGCGATCTCGCCGCCCGTGGGCGAGTAGGCGGGCAGCAGACTGTCGGCGCCCATCTTGGTGAGCACCGCCATCCGTCCGCCGTCCACGTCGACGGCGCCGATCTCGTGCTCTCCGTGGCCGGTGAACCCGAAGGCGATGCGCGAGCCGAAGATGCCGCGCTGGCCGGTGAAAGACTGGACCACGTCGTTGGCGAACTCGTGCACGGCGTCGCGGATGTCGGCCCCGCGGTAGCTCTTCGACAGGACGGCGGCGTCACCGCGCGCGACGACGTAGACGCGCCCTTCCAGGTTTCCGCCCGAGGCCTTCATCTTGATGACCGCCTGCGCGCCGACCTGCGTCCAGAGCGCTGACGAGATGTTGAGCCCCTCGTTCTGGAGCTCCGCCGGGAACGACGTCTGGTCGAGGATCTTGAAGAGGCCGGTGATGTCCATGTCCTTGGACAGGGTCTCGGAGGCCGCGCGCGCCGATTCGGCGTCGCCTTCGGCGCGCGGCACCGCCAGCTTGAGCATCTCGATGCCGCTGGCGGAGATTCGAATGGCCGGCAGATCCTCGTCGCCGCTGGGCGTCTCGGCGTGGGCCGAGGCTGGCGCGAGAGCCGCCGCCGCGAGCATGGCGGTCGCCAGTCGCCTCAAGACTTTTCGCACGCGACCCTAATACCATGGATGCTCGGGGGCGGGGGCGGGACCTTGCGCGTGGTCTGCGCCGAGCTCACGCAAGCGTCGTCGACGAAGCTGTTGCCGGACGTCTTGACCAGCTTGATGTCCGAGAGCGTGCCGTCGGCGCCGATGTGAAAGCGGATCTCCGGCGGGTTCGCGATCTGGTTGGGCGCAATTCCGGCCGGCAGATCGAAGTTCTGCGTGAGCAGTCCCTTCACCTGCGCCAGGTACTGGTCGCCCACCTCGTGGTTCGAGGTCCCCAGCTTCGATCCGGTGAGCGATCCCTCGTCGGGCTCTTCCGGCGTGGCCAGCGCCTCCAGCTTCTGCGCCCGCTCGAGCGCGCGCTTGAGGTCCTTCGAGATGAGCGGATCGGTGGGACGCGGCGCCTCGGTGGGCGCCGGCTTGGCGTTGGGATCGTTGGCCAGCTTGATGGCGTCCGGGGGCGCCGTCGGGCGCGGCGGCTGCACCAGGCGGGGCAGCCAGAACTTGTCGCGCGGTTTGCCCAGCTTCACCATCTCGGCCTCGACGAAGTCGTGCTGCACGATGATCGGCGTCTCCTCCTTGCCGTGCGCCCGCGCAACCGTCAGCAAGATCGCGCCGTGCAGGGCCACCGTGACCAGCAGCCCCGCGAAGTTGCGGCGCGGCCCGCGCCGTATCCCTTCTCGTGCCACGCGCTACTCCAGCGGATCGGTGACCATGCCCAGCTTGTCGACGCCGGCCTGCTTGACCGCCGCCATCACCTTGACCACGTCACCATAACTGAGCGCGCGGTCGGCGTGCAGGTAGAGCTCGTGGTCGGCGTTGAGCTTGGCGTTGTTCTTGAGGATCTTCTCGATGTCGTCCCAGGGAATCTGCAATTTCCCCAGGAAGACCCGCTTGTCCTTGGTGACGGTCAGGATCAGCTTGCCCTCGTCGTCGGGAATGGTCTGGGCCTTGGCCTGCGGCAGGTTCACGTCGACGCCGGTCTGGAGCATGGGCGCCGTCACCATGAAGATGATCAGCAAGACCAGCATGACGTCGACCAGCGGGGTGACGTTGATCTCCGTGAGCATCGAGCCGCCGCCACCGCCCGACATCGCCACGGCTAGAAGAACCTCCGGCGGACGATGTTGAGGAAGTCGCTCGAGAAGGTCTCCATGTCGGAGCTGATGACCCGGATCCGTCGCGAGAAGTAATTGTAGAAGATGACCGCCGGAATCGCGGCCATGAGACCGATCGCCGTGGCCACCAAGGCCTCGGCGATGCCCGGCGCGACCGTGGCCAGATTGGCGGCCCCCTTGGCGCCAATGTTGCGGAAGGAGTTCATGATGCCCCACACCGTGCCGAACAGGCCGATGAACGGCCCCGCGCTGGCCGTGGTGCCGAGCAGCGGGACCCGCGACTCCATCTCGGTGATGGCGGTGGTGCTCGCGCGATGCAGCGCGCGCTGGATGCTCTCGATGTCGCCGAGCATCGCCTCGCTGGCCCCATCCGCATTCTCCTGTCGGCGTTTCTGCAGCTTGGCCAGCTCGGTGTAACCGGCGCGAAACACCTCGCCTACCGGCGAAGGCGAAGCCGCCTCGCTCATCCGCCAGATCTCGTCGAGGCGCCCGGTCTTCCAGAAGGCGTCCTGGAACTTGGCCGATCGCGAGGATGCGCTCGACAGGTAGAGTGCCTTCGATCCGATCACGAACCAGGAGGCGGCCGACATGAAGATGAGCAGCCCCAGCACCCCCTTGACCACGGGCGACGCGTTCAAGATGAGGGAGATGATGTCGAGCCGCGCCTCCCCGGCGCCGGCCTGCAGGATGAGCGGTAGCATCAGAGGGTGACCTCCATCGGTGGCCCGCAGTTTGACATGATCGGGCGCCATTCCTACCCTTGAGTTTCAGCCCACGGTCGACCGATGAAGAAATCCACGCTGGCCACCACGACCGTACTTGCCTGCCTGGCCGGTTTGATCCCGGCCTGCGTCAAGATCGATGGCGGGTCGGTCGAGATCAGCTGGGTCGTGATCGCACCCGATGGTCGGGGCATCACCGACTGCAGCTGCGCCGATCCGGCCATCGCCAAGGTGCGCTTGCATCTGGTCTGGGTCGGTGGGGCGCAGGATGGTGTCGACGCCTGTGCCGGTCAGGCCCAGTGTGACTTTCCTTGCCAGCGCCAGACCGGCTCGACCCCCTTCGACATCCAGCCGACCCAGAACGGCGAAATGTATAGCGTGTCGGTGGAGGCGCTGGGCGCCGACGGCAGCCCTCTGGCTCAGGTGATGACCCCGGCACCGATCTTGCGTGAGGTGGTATTCGGCCAGCCGACCGAGGTGGAGGCATTTGCGCTCGTCGCCAGCTGTTCCGCGGCCTGCAACGGAAGCGTCTGCGCCAGTCCATAGCAATAAGAAGAAGGAGCTTCGAGATGACGACCACCAGCAGAATTCGAAATTTCGGCCTCACGTACGTTCGCTTCGTCTTGTTGGCGGGCGCGGTGGCGCTCGCGGTCACGACGTCGGGATGTATCGTCGATGATTCTGGGTACAATTCGGGCTACGGCTCGTGCCTGCCCGACCTCCTGGTCGACTGGCAGATCCAGAACAGCACCGGTGCACCGGTGACCTGTGCTGGGGCGGGCGCCGCGACGGTGACCGCCACGGTCAACGGCTCGGAGTTCCCACAGACCTGCCTGGCCACCGAGTCGTTTGGCTCGATCGACGTCCCTCTCGCCGGGACCGGATCGTACGACGTCATCGTCAGTCTGTTTGCCGCGAACGGCACTTCCCTCGCGACGCCGCAGGAGTACTCGCCCGCCCTCGCGATCAACAATTGCTACACCAACGAGACGCCCACCCCGGCGGTGCTGGTGGTTTCGCCTGCCTCCCCGTAGCAAGACGGTGCTATAAGCCGCGCCATGCCGCGTTCACTGGCGCCCGGGCTCTGCGCGATGGCCGCGCTCGCGATCGCCGGGTGCACCCAGAATGGAAGCTATCGGGTGAGCTGGAATTTTCTGGCGGATGCGGGTCCGGGCGCGGCGGTCCAGAGCGCGGCCGAAGGGTGTGGACAGCACGGCGTTGACGCGATCTTCGTGACCGCCGTCGACACCAGCGCGGACGGCGATCAGGTGCTCGCGATCTGCACCCTGGGGCAAGTCACCCGGTCGGTTCCGGCCGGGAATTGGACCATCCAGATCCAGGCCGCCGACGCGCAGGCCACGCTGATTCCGTCGATCGCCACCCAGATGGTCAGCGGGGTCGTCGGCGACGGGGCGGTGACCGAGCTCGCGGTGCTGACGCTGCCGCCTCGGCCGGCCTGCAGCGACGGCATCGACAACGACCGCGACGGGCTGGTGGACCTCGCCGATCCGGATTGCGCGGGCGATCTCCGCGGAATACACGAGTGACCCATTCGGTGGCGGGCGGCGCCGGCGCGCCGGGTGGCGGCGCCGGGCGGCGGCGTAGGGTAAGCTCGATCTGATGCCCGATCTGCCCCCGCGGCGGCGTCCTCCGGTACGGCCGTCTTGGTCTCAGCCCATCGCCGAGCGCATGACGCCGGCGATCAAGGCCTTCGTCATCGCCGACGCGATTGTCTACGCGCTCTACGTCTTCGTGCGGCAAGCGCGGCCCGCGATGATGGCGCACCTGGCGCTGGGGCCCGGGCTGTTTTCAGGCGAGCTCTGGCAGCCGGCCACGTCGCTGTTCGTACATTTCGATCTGCTGGGGTTCGTCTTCAACATCATCGGGCTCTGGTTCGTAGGCGCGTTCATCGAGAGGACCCAGGGGACGCGCCGGTTCGTGACGCTGTTTCTGGCCGCGGGGGTCCTGGCGAACCTCACGCTGGCGGGGGTCACGCATCTGCGCCCGTACCGCGCGGGCGACATCTTCGACGGCTGCTCATTCGCGGTGCTGGCTCTGTTCGTCGCCTTCGGTCGGATCTACGGACGCGCCCCGGCCCAGGTCCTGGGTGGTCTGTACCTGCAGGCCCGTCACCTGGCGCTGATCTTCGTCGGGTGGGGCGTCTTGGCCAGCCTGTTGCGCGCGGACTGGGCCCAGCTGGCGGCCACGCTGGTGACCTCGGTGGTCGGGTACCTGGGCGCCGCGCCGGGCGGCCTCTCTGAGGCCCTGGCCGCGCTCAAAGTCCGCCGGCTTCGCCGCCGCTACAAAGTCATCGACGGCGGCGCCGCTCGCCCCTCGAAGAAGTACTGGAACTGAGCGCTCTGGGGCTACGGCCCCTTCCGCCTTTGCATTCCAGCGCGGGCGACGCTAACTTGCCTGTTCTTCACATAAAGCTGGGGGAGCTGACCGAAAGGCTGAGAGGCGCCGTCTACCCGTTTGGGTGAACAGGCGCGACCCCTGAACCTGCTCCGGGTAATGCCGGCGAAGGAAAGCGAGACCAGATGAAAAATGGAAGCGAGACGAATGCCGGCAATGGACGCCGTTCGTTGCCGACGGTCGAGGATCCAGTCGAGGGGCTCGCGGCGCTGCCGGACCTGCCCGGTTCCGAGCGGGTGTTCCTGTCGGACGGCGATGTCCGGGTGCCGGTGCGTCGCATCAGCGTCGGCGCCGGCGAGCCGCCGGTCGACGTCTACGACCCCGCCGGACAGCGCTCGGTCGACCCGCACCACGGGTTGCCGAAGCTGCGCCAGCCCTGGATCGACCGGCGCGTCGCGCGGGGCGACACCAACTTCAGCCAGATGCACTACGCCCGCCGGGGCGAGATCACCGAGGAGATGCGCTTCGTCGCCCTGCGCGAAGGGGTGAGCCCCGATTTTGTCCGCGACGAGATCGCGCGCGGCCGCGCCATCATCCCGGCCAACCGCAAACACCCCGAGGCCGAGCCGATGATCATCGGCCGCAACTTCCTGGTGAAGATCAACGCCAACATCGGCAACTCGGCGGTGTCCTCCTCGATCGGCGAAGAGGTCGACAAGCTGCGCTGGTCGGTCCGCTGGGGCGCCGACACCGTGATGGACCTCTCAACCGGAAAGGATATCCACGAGACGCGCGAGTGGATCCTCCGCAATTCGCCGGTTCCAATCGGAACGGTGCCGATCTACCAGGCGCTGGAGAAGGTCAAGGGCAAGGCGGAGGATCTGAACATCGACATCTTTCTGGAGACGCTGGCCGAGCAGGCGGAGCAGGGGGTCGACTACTTCACGATCCACGCGGGCGTGCTGCTGCGCTATGTGCCGCTCACCGCCAGACGGGTGACCGGCATCGTGTCTCGCGGCGGATCGATCATGGCCAAGTGGTGCCTGTCGCACCACCGCGAGAACTTCCTCTATACGCACTTCGAAGAGATCTGCGCGCTCATGAAAAAATACGACGTCTCCTTCAGCCTGGGCGATGGGCTGCGGCCCGGGTCGATCGCCGACGCCAACGACGAGGCGCAGTTCGCCGAGCTCGAGACGCTGGGCGAGCTGACCAAGATCGCCTGGAAGCACGACGTCCAGGTGATGATCGAAGGCCCCGGTCACGTGCCGATGCACAAGATCAAGGAGAACGTCGACCGCCAGCTGGTGGTCTGCCACGAGGCGCCGTTCTACACGCTGGGGCCGCTGGTCACCGATATCGCGCCCGGCTACGACCACATCACCTCGGCGATCGGCGCGGCGATGATCGGCTGGTACGGCACGGCGATGCTCTGCTACGTGACGCCCAAGGAGCACCTGGGCCTCCCGAATCGCAAGGACGTCAAGGACGGCGTCATCGCCTACAAGATCGCGGCGCACGCGGCGGACCTGGCCAAGGGGCACCCGGGGGCCCAAAAGCGCGACGACGCGCTGAGCCGCGCGCGCTTCGAGTTTCGCTGGGAGGATCAGTTCAACCTGTCGCTCGATCCCGAAACGGCGCGCGAGTTCCACGACGAGACGCTCCCGGCGCCGTCGGCCAAGGGGGCCCACTTCTGCTCGATGTGCGGGCCCCATTTCTGTTCCATGAAGATCACGCAGGATGTCCGCGACTACGCGGCCTCGCAGGGGCTCAAGCCGGACGACGCGCTCACGGCCGGCCTGCGCGAGAAGGCGAACGCGTTCCTCGACGGGGGCCAGGAACTGTACGTTCCAGACGCGCCCGCCGGCGGGGAGTAGGATCGCGCGCGATGGGGCGCGGGGTTGCCATTTGGTTCGGTCTGGTCGTCGCGGCCGCGACGGCGGGCGGCGTCGGCTGTACGACGGGCGACGATCCGGGACCGGCGATGCCGGTCGAACCGGCCGTCATCTACGCCCAGATGTGCGCGCGCTGTCATGGCGCCGACGGGCGCGGCGATCCGGAGATCCGGAAGACCTTGCCGGCCGTCCGCGATTTCCACGATCCGGCGTTCCAGGCGCGGGCCTCGAACGACGAGATCGCGCGGGTCATCATGGCCGGCAAGGGGCAGATGCCGGCGTTCGGGGCGGGGCTGAGCGTCCCCAAGATCCAGGCGCTCTCGGGCTATGTCCGGCGCCTCGGCTTGCGGGGCGCGCCCTAGCCATGAGGATCGTCGGTCTGGCCCTGGCGGCGGCGGTCGCGCTTTCGATCGCGGACCCCGCGCCGGCACACGCGCGCGACGCCGTGACGGAGGGGCGCACCCACCTGCGCAAGGCCAATGGCCTCGCCGGCAACGATCGGTGCGAGGCCGCGATCAAGGAATACAGTCTCGCCTACGAGAAGCTGCACGATCCGGTGGTGTTGTTCAACCGCGCGGAGTGTTACCGACGCATCGGCGAGGACGCGAGCGCCGCCGCCGACTACCGCGCCTTCCTGGACGCGGTTCCGGGCGCCCCCAACCGCGCCGAGATCGAGGCCAAGATCGCCAGCCTGGATCTGGCTCCGCCGACGGGGGCGGCGTCCGCCGGCGCGCGGGCAGCGCGCCCCGGGGCTTCGCGTTCCGCTCCGGCGCCGATTTCGGGTGCGCCGAGCTTGACCGCACCGGCGCCGTCGTCGGCCGCCCCCGTGGCGCCTCTGCTCGCGTCGCCGCCGGCGCCCGAAGGTCTGGTCGGGCCGCCGCCGGCGGCAGAGTCCTCCGGTTCGGGACACCACGACGCCACCTGGATGTGGGCGGCGCTGGGTGTCGCCGTCGCTGGAGGGGCCGTGGGTGCCTATTTCGTGCTGCGAACCCCGGGCGCCACACCGCCGAGCACGGAGCTCGGTAACTACCGATTTTGAGCGCGAACCAAAGACGCCGCGCCTTCGTTCCGGTCGCCGCGGTGGCGGCGTCGACGGTCCTGGCCGCCTGCCATCGATCGGACTCGATCCTGCTGGTGGAGGTGGCGGGAGATCTGGCGCTACATCCGGCGGAGCTGCACGTGAACGTGATGGCCGGGAGCCAGTCCCGATCGGTGGTGGTTGCGCCCGCACCAGGGAAGACGATCACCTTGCCGGCCAGCTTCAGCATCGAGCTTCCCCCTAGCCTGACGGGGCCGGTGGCGATCCTGGTCGACGCGACGGACGCGTCCGGTCTGGTGATCGCCCACGGAGCGGCGACCCAGCAAAACATCGGGGTCGGCGGGCAGACCATTGTCACCGTGACGCTCGAGTCGGGGGCGCTGCCCGGCGTCGACGGGGGCGATGTTGACGGAGGCGGTACGGACGCGGGCGGCGGGGCCTCCGGTGCCGGCGGCGCAGGTAGCGGCGGTGGTGGCATGGGCGGAGGCGGCCGTGGGGGGGCAGGTGGCGGCGCCACCGCGGGTGGAGGTGGAATGGGGGGCGGCGGGAAAGGCGGCGGCGGCGCGGGCGGAGGCGGAATGGGGGGCGGCGGGAAAGGCGGCGGCGGCGCGGGTGGAGGCGGAATGGGGGGCGGCGGGAAAGGCGGCGGCGGCGC
>JADGRB010000287.1 GCA_017881315.1 Pseudomonadota bacterium | reverse complement strand
CGACGGCCACCCAGATGAGGCCGCTCAGCAGCGCCGCGAAGAAACACCAGACGGAGGTCAGCGTGTCTCGCTCCGTCAGAGCCGTCAGGCCGAGCGACACCACCAGCAGCGTCCCGATGGTCCGCGACAGATAGGACGTCGAAACGAAGAGCGGCACCACGGTCGGGATCACGTAGCCCACCAGATAGAGCAGGTGGAGCGACGCATTTCCGCTGCCGGTGTAGTCGTAGCGAAGGCTGTGCCCGGCGATGTGGACGATCGGTTGCTCGCGCACCAGCAGCGAGAGCGCCGTCGCCGAGACCAGCGCACCGAAGACCGACAGGGCCGCCAGGACCCGCCGTCGGGTCGGGTCTCGCTCCGCCAGTCGGAGGGAATTGGGCAACCAGCTGGGCCAGACCACCAGCGCGCAGGCCAGGAACACGTTGACCGCGAGCCGGTGCAGGGCAGCGTTCGGATCCGTGTGCATCGTCAACCAGACCGTTCCCTCCGCCGCCTGCTGCGCGGCGAAGAGCAGCGGAATGGCGGCGAACAGCCGGTGGGGTTTGGAAGTGTTGCGAACGATCGCCGCGGCCCCCAGGCCGGTCAGGACCCCCGAGGCCGCGAAGCTGGCTGTCGCAGAGAAGCACATGATCGTTCCATTCTAGGGTTCGGCGCGAACGAAGGAAGGGATCCCCCCTTGCGAACGCCAACTTTGGAAGTCGCGGCACTCGACGACCTGCCCCAGAAGAGCTGAGCGGGTCAGGTCGGCAGCGGCGCGAGATCCGGCTCGACCCAACGCTTGCGGGCCCGCGCCGTCATCAGGACCTCGCGCGAATAAAAGCGGAGCAGGAAATCCGGCTGCGCGAGCGCGCTCCCCAGCAGCGCCTCGACACGGCTGTCGAAGGGCATCTCGCGCGGGCAGCCGGCGAGAAACTGCGCGATGAGGCGGAGGTACGCGGCGGTGATCGTCTCGTGGTAGCCGCGCGTCGCCGAGTTGCCGGTCCCGTGCGCCAGGTTGAGGCGCTTGATGCCTGTCCGCATACGTTTGAGCGCCGCCTCGGGAACCAGATGGTGGATGTGCCAGGCGCCGATCCGTAGATGGGCGAGGTGCGTCCACTCGGCGGCGGGGATCTTGGCGGCGGCGAACCGCTCCGCGAAGGCGTCGAGATCGGTCGCATCCGGGACCACGATCGCAAGATACCTTTCCAGGTCGGGCAGGAGGTGGAAGTGCCGATCGTCCATCTGATACCCTGATGCCCGAAGGCGGGCGGAATGATCAAGGAAAAGAATTGCAAGGCGCGCCGTCCGCGTTGCCGCGTCCGAAAATCTGTCAGGCTGCTCACAGCGCGGTTCGAATTGACACGATTCCGGGGCTACCAGCCCGAACGCCAGCCGCTCGGCAACTAGGCCTCGACTGAGCCGGTCGCGGCCGTCGAGGCGGAACGCGATCTCAGCCCGCGGCCGCGATCCGGGTCGGCGGCGGCGGGTGGCGGGCCAGGAGCTGGGCTAGCTCGGTTCGACACGAGCCGCAGCCGGTTCCGGCCCGCGTGGCCAGGCAGAGCGCCTCGACGGAGGCGGCGCCGCAGGAGATCGCCTCGCGCAGTCGGCCCTCGCTGACCTTGTTGCAGTTGCAGACCATCCGATCGGCGCGCTCGTCGCCGCCGGACGAGGCGCCGGGGCACAGCGCCTCCAGGGGATCGTCGGGCAGCGGATCGCCGCGATCGAAGATCCGCACCAGGTCCGCCGCCGCCGCCGTGTTGCCGACCAGCATCGCGCCGACCAGCGCGCGTCCCCGCACCACCAGCTTGCGGTAGGCGCCGCGGCGGGTCTCGACCACCTGGATCACCTCGTCGCTGTCGAGCTCGGGATCGATGCGTCCCATCGAGGCGACGTCGATCCCCGCCACCTTGAGCCGCGTGTAGACCTTCGAGCCGCGATAGCGCGCCTGCGGGTTCGCGCCGGTGAGGACCTCGGCCAGGATCGCGGCCTGCTCCCAGGCGGGGGTGACGATTCCATAGGTCCGCCCGGCGTGCTCGGCGCACTCGCCGATCGCGTAGACGCCCGGCACCTCGGTGGCGAGCGTGTCGTTGACGATGATCCCCTTGTTGATCGGCAGGTCGGAAGCGCGGGCGACGTCGACCCGCGGGCGCACGCCGCAGGCCAGCACCAGCATGTCGGCGGCCAGCGTCTTGTCGTCGTCGAGGCGGACCCCGTCGACGAAGCTGTCGCCCAGCACGGCCTCCAGCGTGCGTCCGGTGCGGACGAAGATTCCGTACGCTTCGATCTGGCGCTCGAGCATCTCGCCACCCAGCTCGTCGAGCTGGACGTTCATGAGCGTCCTTCCCGCGTGTACGACCGTCACGTGCAGCCCGGCATCGCTCAAGACCTTGGCGGCCTCGAGGCCCAGGAGGCCGCCGCCCAGCACCACGGCGTTGTCGCCGGCCCGCGCGTGGGCCCGCATCTTCAGGCAGTCGTCCAGGGTGCGATAGATGAAGACGCCGGGCCGCAGCTCGCCGTCGCCGTTGGTCATGCCGTCGAGCGGAGGGACCAGCGGCTGACTGCCGGTCGCGAAGACCGCCAGGTCGTAGCGAGCGCTCTGGCCGTCCTCCGTTTCGACGATCTTGGCGGCCGTGTCGAGGCGTCGGACCGAGACGCCGTCGTGGAGCTGCACGCCATGGTCGGTGTACCAGGAGGGCGGTTTTGTGACGATGGCGTCGGGGTCGTCGCCGCCCAGCACCTTGCTGAGCAGGATCCGGTTGTAGGCGCCGCCGCGCTCGGCGCCGAAGACCGCGATCTCGTAGCGGTGCAGGGCGTCGCGCTCGAGCAGCTCGTCGAGCAGCCGGCAGGTGGCCATCCCGTTGCCGATGATCACGAGCCGCTTCTTGCGCGGGCTCATGCGGTCCCGCCGTCGCCGGGAAGGGAAGGGGGGAGGGCCACGGCGCGGGCGCGCACCGCGCACACCTTGAACTCGGGCATGCGGCTCTGGGGATCGAGGGCCGGATTGGTGAGAATGTTTGCCGAGAGCTTGCCGCCCCAGTGAAAGGGGGCGAAGAGCGTGTCGGTCCGGACGTCCGCGCTCACCTCGACCCCGAAGGTCACGCTTCCGCGTCGACTCTCGACCAGCAGCGCGCCGCCGGAAGCGACGCCGAGATCGCTGGCCAGGCGCGGGTGAACCTGCACGCGGGGCGCCGGCTGAGCGTCGACCAGCGCCGAGACGCGACGGGTCTGCGCGCCGGAGTTGTAGTGCTCCTTGTAGCGTCCGGTCGTGAAATAGAGTGGGTAGGCGGCGTCGGGCAGCTCGGCCGCCGGTCGATGACGAACGACGTGGAAGCGCGCCCTGCCGTCGGGAAACTGAAAACGCTCTTCGAACAGGCGCGGCGTGCCCGGATGATCTTCGGAGGGGCAGGGCCAGAAGATCCACTGCGCGCGTCGGATCTTGTCGTAGGTGATGCCGCTGTAGTCGGCCCGTCCGCCCGCCGTCGCCCTGCGCAGCTCGTCGAAGACCACCTCGGGGGTCGAGGAGGGGAAGCGCTCGCCGTGCCCGAGACGTTCGGCCAGCGCGCAGAGGATCTCGAGATCGCTCCTGGCGCCGGCTGGCGCGGCGCGGGCCGGCTGGCGCAGGATCACGCGCCCTTCCAGGTTGGTCATGGTCCCCGCCTCTTCGGCCCACTGCAGAACCGGCAGGATCGCGTGCGCGGTCGCAGAGGTTTCGTTCTCGAACGCGTCGCACACCACCAGGAGGTCCAGCGACCCGAGCTTGCGCTCGATGTTGCGGGCGTTGGGCGAGGCGACCGCCACGTTCGAGCCGAACACCAAGAGCGCGCGAATGCCGCCTTCGGGCCCGAGCGCATCGAGCAGCTCGTAGGCGCTCTTCCCCTTGCCCGGCAGCGTGGCCGGGTCGATTCCCCACACGCGCGCGAGCGCCTCCCGATCTTCCAGATTCTCGATCATCCGATAGCCGGGGAGCTGGTCGGCTTTCTGTCCGTGCTCGCGTCCGCCTTGACCATTGCCCTGTCCGGTCAGGCAGCCGTACCCGCTGGCGGGCTTGCCGACCTTGCCCAGCGCCAGCATCAGGTTCGTGAAGGCCAGGACGGTGTCGACGCCCTTGGACTGCTGCTCGGGGCCCCGGCCGGAGAGCAACATGCCGCTCTCCTCGGCGGCCAGCAGCCGCACGGTCCGGAGCTGGTCGTCGATCGAAACGCCGGTCAACCGTTCGACGTGGGCCGGGTGGACCTGCATGACCGCGCGCCGGACCTCGTCGAAGCCCTGGGTCCGGCTCGCGATGTAGTCGAGATCGCACAGACGCTCGTCGATCGCGAGGTGGAGCAGGCCGCAGGCGAGCGCCAGGTCCGACCCGGGCGTGAGCTGCAGGTGCAGGTCGGCCAGGCGCGCGGTCTCGGTCCGTCGCGGATCGACGACGATCAGCTTGCCGCCCGACTGCTGCTCGGCGATCCATTGCATGAGGGGGGGCATGGTGAGGGCGCAGTTCCCGCCCCACAGCAGGAGCACCTTGGTGCGCGCGATGTCCTCGATCGGAAACGGCAACCCGCGATCGACGCCGAAGGCCTTGTTCTGCCCGGCGGCCGCCGACGCCATGCAGTAGCGTCCGTTGTAGTCGATGTTCGGCGATCCCAGCGCCACCCGCACGAACTTGCCGAGCAAGTAGGCCTTCTCGTTGGTGAGCGCGCCGCTGCCGAACGCCGCCAGCGCCGCCGGTCCGTGAGCCGCGCGCAGCCGCAGCAGCCGCTCGGCCACGAAGTCGAGGGCCGCGTCCCAGCTCGCGGGCACCATTCGCCCGTCGCGCGCGCGCAGCTTTGGGGCGGTTAGCCGCGCCGGGTGATCGATGAGGTCGCCGGCCGTGAACCCCTTGATGCACATCTGGCCTCGATTGACCGGGAACTCCGGGTCGGCCTTGACCTCCGTCCTGGGGTCACCGTCCGTGCCGGTGACCAGCATGCCGCACTGAAACGCGCAGTACGGGCAGTGCGTTCGGGTCGCGATCGGGTCCGGCGCCCGCAGCGTGGGGAGAGGTTGAGGAAGCATGTCCGGCCACCAGCATCGGCGACCGCGCGTTTCGGTGCGGTCAAGATTCGACCAAGCGGCGTAAACGCGAGATTGATGCCGCGAATGCCCACGCATAGGCTCTGGTCGGCGTGCGGATCGAGGTGCTCTACTTTGCGGTCTTGCGGGAGCGGGCGCGCCGCGACGGGGAACCGCTCGAGCTGCCCTCCGGTGCCCTCGTGATGCAGGCACGAGCGGCGGTCGCGGCGCGCCATCCGGAGATCGCCGCGCTGCTGCCGCGGGTACAGACGGCCGTCAACCGGACCGTGGTCGGGGACGATCACCCGCTCCACGACGGCGACGAGCTGGCGTTCCTTCCGCCGGTCGCCGGCGGATCGTCGCGGTGACCCGACGCTCAGCCGCCGACGGCCCGCATCGACACGTCCTGCGCGGTCGCTTCGGTGCACCCTTTCCAGACGCGACCGTCGGGCTTGAGGTCCCAGGCCCGGACCACGGTCGCGGCGATCGCGCGCGCGTCGCCCGCCTCCGCCGCCAGGCGGGCGCTGGCGCCGTCGTTCTTGGACAGACACGGCCGCACGAACCCGTCTGCGGCCACCCGCAGGCGATCGCACCCCTCACAGAACGTTTCGCTGGTTCCGGAGATGAAGCCGATCCGCAGCCGCGGATCGTGGCGAGACGGCAGGTAGCGGGCCGGCCCGCGGTTCGGATCGGTCGCCAGCGTCGCGGCCGGGTCGAGCAGCGCGCCGAGCCGCTCGCGCATCTCGCGGACGGTGACCAGGTGACGGGCGACCAGGTGCGCCCCCTCTCCCACCGCCATCACCTCGAGGAAGCGGGGCACGATCCCCCGCGCCCAGGCGAAGTGCGCCAGCGCTTCGAGCTCGTCGTCGTTCTCCCCGCGGAGAACGACGCAGTTGAGCTTCACCTCGTCGAAGCGGGCGGCCAGCGCGGCATCGATCCCGGCCTGCACCTCCACGAGCCGACCGCCGCGCGTGAGGCGGGCGAATCGATCGGCGTCCAGGGAATCGAGCGAGACGGTCAGGCGGTGAAGGCCGGCCGCGCGCAGCGCCGCGGCCCGCGCGGCGAGGCGGGTGGCGTTGGTGGTGAGCGCGATGTCCTCGAAGCCGAGCCGCGCGGCGTGAGCGACGACCTTTTCGAGCGCGCGGTAGAGCAGGGGTTCGCCGCCCGTGAAGCGGACGCGGCGCACGCCCGCCTCGGCCAGCCCCTCGAGCATGGAGCGCCAGCCCGATTGGTCGAGCCGAGAATCGAGGTATCCAT
>JADGRB010000286.1 GCA_017881315.1 Pseudomonadota bacterium | reverse complement strand
CGCCACCTTCAAGCTGGTGGTGAACCCGGTGGTCGACTGGATCTGGTTCGGGTTCATGCTGCTCGCGATCGGGACCGGCATCTGCCTGATGCCCGACGCCGTGCTGGAACGCATCACGGCCGGCGTCGCGGTCGGCCCGGCCAAGCAGGCGGGCGCGGCGGGGCTCGTCCTGTGGCTGGCGCTCGGCGCGGGCGGCCTCATCGCGCTCTCGGCCCGGCCGGTGCGTGCGGAGGAGGCCCAGATGCCGAGCCAGGCGCTGGAGCCGCCGATGCCGTCCGGCGTGGACGAGAACTGGCTGGTGCGCAACATCATCTGCCAGTGCGGAACCTGCCGCCACAATCTGATCGACTGCGCCACCGAGAACTGCGGCCACGCCGCGCAGGACCGGATCGAGATCCGCCAGCTGCTCAACCAAAAACAGACCCGCGATCAGATCATCGAGTACTTCATCCGCAAGTACGGCGGGCAGGTGGCGCTGGCCGCGCCGATCGACCGCGGGTTCAACCGGCTGGCCTGGTTCCTGCCCTACAGCCTGGGCGCCCTCGGCGCGATAGGGCTCGGCTACGGCGCGTACCGCCTGGCGCGCCGGCCGGCGGCCACCCAGGTCGGTCCTGGCGAACCGCCGGTCTCGGATACGGACCTCGCCGACAAGCTCGATGACGAGCTCCGCAACCTTGACTAAGTCGGGGACCCTGGGAGGGTCCCCGAACCCCCCCGCGATGAGACCCGACGAGCAAAGCTCGCCGGGTTCTCACGCGATCAAGCCAGGGCGTCGTGGGATACCGACCTGGGTCCTGGGCGCGGCGGGCGCGCTGGCGGCGGTTGCCTACGCGGCGCTGGTCGAAAAGATGCGGTTCGGGCCACCGCTGGTGATGCTGGGGCTCGGCGGTATGACCCTGGCGCTCACCGGCGCGGCGCTCTGGCGGGTCATCGATCCGCTCGCGCGGGCGGCGTCGGCCGCCGCACCGAGCGGTCGCGGGTCGCGCCGGCCCCGGGAGCTCGAACGCGAGAAGCAGCTGGTCTTGAAGGCGATCAAGGAGATAGAGCTCGACTTCCAGATGCGCAAGATCGCCGAGCGCGACTACCGCGAGATGATCGAGCGCTACCGGGCGCGCGCGATGCGCCTCATCGGCGAGATCGAGGCCGGCGACGACTACCGCGTGCTGATCGAGCGCGAGCTCGCCATGCGGATCAAACTGGCGCCCGAGAAGGCCGCCGGGCCGGCGACCGCGGGGGCCCCGGCCCCGGAGCCCCCCGCCGCGCCGTCACCCTCCGCCTCCCCCCTGCCCGCTCCACGACCGTCCTGCACGAGTTGCGGCACCCTCAACGACACCGACGCACAATTCTGTAAAAAATGCGGCGCAAGACTCTCTTCAGCCTGATCTCGATCGTCGCCCTCGCGACGGTTGCCTATTTGCGACCCGTCCGCGCGCAGCCGATGATGGGCGGCGGCGGCGGTATGCCGAACCTGGCCGAGATCGTCGGCCGGCCGCTTCCCGATCGCGGCATGCCGACCGGAACGGTGAGCGTGCGGGTCTCGCGCAAGCTCCCCGCAAACGCGGTCGCCGGCGTCGAGGTGAGCGCCATCATCAAGAACGCCGGCGGCGATCTGCGGCGGCGCGCCGAAAAGACCGATGCCGGTGGACGTGCGCTCTTCGAGGGGATGGTCCCGGGAGACGAGTTTCGCGCCGAGGTCACCGTCGACGGGAAGACCCTCCACACCGACACGTTCCCGATGCCCGCCGAAGGCGGCATCCGGACCATGCTGATCGCCGAGCTCGGCGCCCCCGGTGTGCCCCCTGCGGCCGGCGAACCGGCAGCGGGCGGCGCCCCAACCAGCGCCCCCGGAGGCGAGCCGCCGCCTTTCGTGCTGGGCGCCACCGCTGGCGTCGCGACGGCTGACGCCGCCCTGCCGATCGGGACGCTGGAGGTGCGGGCTCTCGACGAGGCCGGGGCGCCGATCCGGAATCATCCGGTGCTCCTCGGCATGATCGACAAGAGCAACAAGATCGACGTGCGCCACGGCACGAGCGACGGAAACGGCCTGGCCCGTTTCTCCGGTCTGCCGACCGGCGAGGGCACCGGGTATGCCGCGGTGGTCGAATGGAACGGGACGCGCCTCGGCACCGCGCCCTTCCCGATGCCGTCGGTGGGCGGCGCGCGCGCCGAGATCCGCGCCCTCGGCCGCACCGCCGATCCGTCGGTGATGACGATCGGTCCGGGCGCCCGCATCGTCCTGCAGATGCACGAGGACAGCCTGCAGTTCCTGGAGATGTTCCCGTTCGAGAACAGCTCCGACAAGATGTTCGATCCGGGGCCGGGCGCCATCGAGATCCCCTTGCCCGGCGGCTTCGTGGGCGCGCAGGCGCAGGAAGGCGATCGCAAGATCGACGTGCGACAGAACCACGGCATGGCGGTGCACGGCGCCTTCACCCCCAAGCGCTCGATCGTCGGCACCACCTCGAAGAACGCCGGGCACGACGTCGCATTCGGGTTCGTGCTCCCCTACCATGGCCACACGCGCGCGTTCGTGCAGCCGATGCCCAACGGAATCGGACCCTTCACGCTCATCACGGAACAGATTCCCGGCCTGACGATCAGCGGGCCGGGCATCGGCGAGCGCCAGGAACGCGAGCTCGGGGGGCGGAAGTACTGGGTCATGCCGGTCGAGGCCGTACCGCCCGGCGGCGCCGTTTCATTCACGATGGAGGGCCTTCCGTCGATGGACGCCGCCGGGCGCAACGTCGCCGGCATCCTGGCGCTCGCGCTGGTGGTCAGCGCCTTCGCCTTCGGCCGCCGGCCGAGCGGCGACGGCAAGACCGCGCGCGCGGCCGACGAGCGCGCGCAGCTGATCGAACGACGCGAGACGCTCTACGCCGATCTGGTGGGGCTGGAGACGACCGCCCGCGCAGGGGGTGGCCCGGCGCCGCCAGATCGCCGCAAGCAGCTGGTCACGCGCCTCGAGCAGATCTACCGGGAGCTGGCGGCGCTGGACGAGCAGCGCCTGGCATGACCGAATCGCCCGCGGCGCTGCGCCTGGCGAACGTCGGCAAGATCTACGGCGGTCACCGGGCTCTCTCCGGGGTGAGCGCCGCCTTCGAGCCCGGACGGGTCGCCGCCGTGCTGGGCCCCAACGGCGCCGGCAAGACCACGCTGCTCGGCATCCTGTCGACGCTGGTGGCCCCGACCACGGGCGAGGTGCGCTGGGGCGGCGACCGGCTCGGGCACGGCTCGCCGCTGCGCGCGCGCATCGGCTACGTCGGTCACGATCCCGGCCTCTACGGCGATCTGACGGCCCTCGAAAACCTCATCTTGTTCGCCGCGCTCCACGGCGTCCCCGACGCGCGGAACCGGGCGCAGGCGTTGCTCGCGCGGGTGGGTCTGGCCGACGCGGCGCCGGACGCGCCCGCGCGGACCTTCTCCCGCGGCATGCTGCAGCGTCTGGCGCTCGCCCGCGCCCTCGCCCACGATCCGGCGCTCTTGCTCTTCGACGAGCCGGCCGCGGCGCTCGATCCGGCCGGCGCCGACTGGCTCACCACCGAGCTCGGCGCCGAGCGAGCCGCCGGCCGGGTGGTCGTGCTGGTGACCCACGATCTCGAGGCGGCGGCAGCGGTCGCGAATCAGGTGGTGATCCTCCGCCGCGGGCGGGTGGTCTTCGACGAGACGCCCGCCGGCGGCTTCGGCGCCGCCACGTTGCGCGCGACCTACGAGGCCAAGACCCGTGCCTGACTCACGGCACCCCGCCCCGCGCGCCCCAGGCTTCCTGTCCCAGGCGCTGCGCATCGCCGCCAAGGACCTGGCCATCGAGTGGCGCAGCCGCGAGGTCATCGCGACCATGACCTTCCTGGCCGTGGTGGTGGTGCTGATCTTCAGCTTCGCCTTCGTCGTCGAGGGGGCGCGCCCGCCAGCGCCGGTGGTGGCCGGCATCCTCTGGATCGCGCTGGTGATGTCGGGAACCGTCGGCCTCGGCCGCGCCTTCGATCGGGAGCGCGAGGGCGAGGCGATCCGTTCGCTGCTCCTCACGCCGGCGCCGCGCGCCGCCATCTACCTCGGCAAGCTGGCCGCCACCTGCGCGCTCATGGCGATCACCGAGACCGTGCTGACCGGGCTCTCCGCGGTGCTCTTCTCCGCCAACCTGGGCGACGTGATCGGCCGGGTGGCGCTCCTGCTGGTGCTCGGCACCGTCGGTTTCGCCGCCGCCGGCTGCATCTTCTCCGCGGCGCTGCTGCGCGCGCGCGGCCGCGACGCGCTGCTGGCCACCCTGCTCTATCCGATCATCGTCCCCATCGTGATCGCGGGCGCCCGCGGCACCACCCAGCTCATCGACCCCGTCTCCCCGGACTTCGACGGCGCCCGCTTCTGGACCGAGTTCCTGGTGGCCGTCGACATTCTGTTCGTCACCGCCGGCCTCTGGGCCTTCGAGCCCATCGTCAGCGGGGACTGACGTGGAACGTGAGCCCGCCGCGCGCGCGGTTCTACGAGCGATCGGGGTGCCGATCTAGGAAGACGAACAGCTGGAGACGACGATGCCGGTGAAATCGATCGCTTGACCGTCAACCGTACGCGACACCGTGCAGGTGGTGCCGGTCACCACGATGTCTTTCGGGTTTGCCTCACACAGGCATCCTTTTGGCGAGGCGTCGGGGTTCGTGCTGCAGCACACCGGTGACGCCGCATCTTTCTTGCCGCTCGCAGGCGCACAGCCAACCGCAGCGAGGAGGACGAAAAGGATACCAATCGAAGAACGCATGGCCGCGACTCTACCAGATCGCGCTCCGACGAGGGCCCGCGCCTCGGGGCGCGGGGTCAGCGCCGGTAGGGAAGTGGGTCAGAGGACCCAGGGCGGCGAGAACGGCTCGCCACCCGAGAGCAGGGCGCGACCGCCAACCGGAACCATCGCCAACGCGGTGAACGGCTCGGACCCCGGGTTGGAGAGGGAGAAGGACTGCCCGGCCGGGACAATCAACGCGTCGCCCGGGGCAAGCGCGTGGTCCTCCCCCCCGAGCTCCACCCGTGCTGCCCCGGTCAGCGCCACGAAGATCTCCTCCCGGTCGATCGAGTGTGGGGTTCCCGGGGTCTCCGGTGCGAGGGTGATCCGCCAGACGCAGGTCTCGCGGGCGCCCCGGCTGGGGGCGGCCAGGCCGAGGACGGAGAGCTGGGGGAGCTCGAAGGTCGGTGCCGCAGACGACTTGATGACGGGCATGGCAGGCTCCTGGTTGGTGGTGTTCGAGGTATATACATGATTCACTCGAGATGATCAACCATGGTTGAACAAAATGAACAAGCCATCGATCTGGGCATCCTGCTGGGGCTGGCCTATCAGAGCTTCACGGACCTGCTGCGCGCATCGCTCGCGAAGCAGGGCTTCGACGATCTGGGGGGCGCCTACGGCTACGTCTTCCGCGCCCTGGCCGACGAGCAGCCGAGCCAGCGGGAGCTGGCCCGGCGTCTGGGGATCACCGACCAGGGGATGGCCAAGATCCTCTCGGAGATGGTCGAACGCCGCTACGTGGAACGCCAGGTCGATCCAGAGGACAGCCGGGTCAAGCGCCTGCGGTTGGGCGCGCGCGGTCGGACGGCCCTGGCCGCCGCCCGACGTTTCCACGCCACCTTCGAACGACAGCTGGCCGGCGAGGTCGGCGCCACTTCCGTCGGAAAACTGCGGCGACTGCTCAACGCGATCGCGGAGCGCGGCCTCGACCCGGACCTGGCCCACGCCCGGCTCCGCGCGACGTAGCAGATCGGATTGACGGAGAGAAAGCGCCGACCTTCAGATTGCCCGAGCGTTCCCAGGCGGGGTGTGTCGGATCACGGGCAGCAGTAGGTGTTGGTGACGTCGCCGATCGAGCCCACGATGCAAGGTGGGGGAAGCGTCGTCAGGATGCAGCGATAGAAGTTGGGCGCTGCGCTGGTGGTGCATTGTGAATTCTGAGTTGGAACTTCCACGCAGGCCGACGCGTCGCCGATGATGCCGCCGTCGGTGCAAACGATCGCGATGCAGGCTCCCGCACCGGCCGGCACGCAGAGGCCGCAGCTGGCGTTACAGCAAGTCTCGCCCGGACCGCACACGTTGCGCCCGCACGCCTGACCGCTAGCCCCGCCCGTCCCGGACGCCCCGCCGCGGCCCGAAGCGCCGCCCGTGACTCCGCCGGCACCCGTCGTGCCGCCAGCGCCGTGGCCCGACGCGCCGCCGCTGCCGACGGTTCCGCCGGCACCCGTCGTGCCGCCAGCGCCGTGGCCCGACGCGCCGCCGCTGCCGACGGTTCCGCCGGCGCCC
>JADGRB010000049.1 GCA_017881315.1 Pseudomonadota bacterium | reverse complement strand
GTCCCGATGGACAAGTGGGGCCTCGACGTGGTCTGCGTGGGATCGCAGAAGGCGCTCATGCTGCCGCCGGGGCTGGCGGTGGTCGCGGTCTCCGAGAAGGCCTGGAAGGCCAACGAGCGCTCGAACCTGCCGCGTTTTTATCTGGACCTGATGCGCGAGCGGAAGAGCCAGGAGAAGGGCGAGACGGCGTTCACGCCCGCGGTCTCGCTGGTGGTCGGCCTGCGCGAGTCGCTGCGCATGCTCAAGGAAGAGACGCTCGAAGGCGTGTTCCACCGCCACGAGCGCCTCGCCAAGGCGACCCGCGCCGCCACGGGCGGCCTCGGCCTCGAGCTGTTCTCGTCCTCGCCGGTCAACTCGGTCACCGGCATCCGCGTGCCGAACGGCATCGACGGATCGTCGGTGGTCAAGCAGATGCGCACCCGCTACGGCATCACGATCGCGGGCGGACAGGATCACCTGAAGGGGAAGATCGTGCGCATCGCGCACATCGGCTACTTCAGCGAGTTCGACATCATCACCGCCATCTCGGGGCTCGAGATGACGCTCTCCGATCTGGGCTACGGTATTCGGCCCGGATCCGGGGTGGCGGCGGCGCAGGCGACGTTCGCCGAGACCCGACGCGCGTAAATTCGTCAACAGAGGAGCGCAACCATGGCCGAGCCAATTCGAGTTCTCATCGCCGACGACATGTCCAAGAAGGCGGTCGAAATCCTGAGCGGCGCGGGGTTCGCCGTCGATTTCAAGATCGGGATGAAGCCCGAGGAGCTGGCGGCGGTGATCGGCGAGTACCACGGTGTCGGGATCCGTTCGGCCAGCAAGATCACCCCGGCGACGCTGGCGAACCCCGGCAAGCTGAAGATCATCGGGCGCGCGGGCGTGGGCGTCGACAACATCGACGTCAAGGCGGCCACCGAAAAGGGGATCCTGGTGATCAACACGCCGCAGGGGAACGCGGCGGCGGCGGCGGAGCTCGCCATCGGGCTCATGTTCGCGCTGGCGCGCAAGATCCCGCAGGCCTCCCAGAGCATGCGGCAGGGGATCTGGGAGAAGAAGAAGTTCATGGGGGCCGAGATCGCCGGCAAGACGCTGGGGGTGGTCGGCCTCGGCAACATCGGGCGTCAGGCGGCCGAGCGCGGCGTCGGTCTCAAGATGAACGTGATCGGCTTCGACCCGTACCCGCCGAAGTCGCTCCCGGCTGGCGTCAAGGCGGTGTCGTTCGACGAGCTCTGCGCGCAGGCTGATTTCATCACGCTGCACGTGCCGCTCGTCCCCGAGACCAAAGGCCTCTTCGGTGCCGCCACCTTCGCCAAGATGAAGAAGGGCTCGTATCTCATCAACTGCGCCCGCGGCGGCGTGGTCGACGAAGCGTCGGTGCTGGACGCGCTCAACTCCGGCCAGCTTGCGGGCGTCGCCCTCGACGTCTTCGCCAAGGAGCCGCCCGAGCCGTCGCCGCTGTTCGCGCACGAGAACCTGATCGCCATTCCCCACCTGGGCGCCTCGACGCGCGAGGCCCAGGAGAAGGTCGCGATCGAGCTGGCGGAAGTGTTCGTCGGATTCCTCAAAGACGGCATCGTCCGTAACGCAGTAAAGTAGGTTCTGTGAGGCGAGCGCAGCGCGGTTCTGCGCCACCCCGCGCGGTAAGGCCGGCACCGGGCCGCGCCGCCGCACGAAAAGCGCGCGGCGCGGTGGTGGCGACGCCGGCGGCGGCGGGAGCACCGGTCGGCCGGTCGCCGACGCCCCGGCTCCCGACGGGTATGCGCGACTACGCGCCGCAAGCCGCGGCGGTTCGGTTGCGCACCGTCGAGGCCCTGCTGTCGGTGTTCGGCCGCGCGGGTTTCGCGCGGGTCATCACGCCGGCCTTCGAATACGAAGAGGTTCTGGCGCTCGGCCTGGGTGACGCCGCGCGGGCCGCGACGGTTCGCTTCGTCGAGCCGAGCTCGGGCCAGGTGGTGGCGCTTCGTCCCGACATCACGCCGCAGATCGCCCGTCTCATCGCCACCCGCTTTCGCGACGAGCCGGGCCCCGTGCGCCTCTGCTACGAGGGAACGGTGGTGCGGCTCGAGCGCGCGGCGCACGGGCAGCGCGAGCTCTCCCAGGCCGGCGTGGAGCTGGCCGGGCTACCAGGACCCGCCGGAGATGCGGAGGTGATCGCGTTGGCGGTCGACGCGCTGGCCGCGGTCGGGCTCACCCACCCGACCATCGATCTCGGTCACCTCGGTCTCGCGCGCGAGGTGCTCGCGGCGCTCGCGCTCCCCGCGCGCGAGCTGGAAGAGGCGCGGCGCTGCATCGCCAAACGCGACCGAACCGGTCTCGACGAGGTGTTGCGCGCCGCGCGCGGCTCGCGACCGGCGATCGAGTTCGCGCGCCTCCTGCCAGAGCTCTCGGGATCGCCCGCCGTTCTGGCGACGGCCAAGAAGAAGGCGCCCAACCCGGGCGTGCGCCGCGCGCTCGCCGATCTGGCTTCGATCGTCGCCGCGATTTCCGCGCGCCGTCTCGACGCGCGGTTGCACGTCGATCTCGGTGAAGTGCGCGGCTTCGACTACTACACCGGGGTCCGCTTCCAGGCCTTCGTCGAGGGGGCGCCGGACGCAGTCCTGCGGGGCGGCCGCTATGACGATCTGCTGGCGCGCTATGGTCGGCCGAGCCCGGCGGTCGGATTTGCGATCGACGTCGAGGCCGTCACCGGGGCCATCGAGCTCGATAGACGAGGGGAATAGGTAAGCCATGGCCGTCGTGATCGTCGTTGGGGTCCAGTGGGGCGATGAAGGCAAAGGAAAGATCGTCGACCTTCTGACCGAGAAGGCCCGACTGGTCGTGCGCTGGGCCGGCGGTGCCAACGCCGGCCATACCCTGGTGGTCGACGGAAAGAAATACGTCACGCGTCTGATCCCGTCGGGCATTCTTCGCAGCGGCGTCACCTGCGTGCTCGGTGAAGGGATGGTGGTCGACCCGGCCGTGCTGGTCGAAGAGATCCGCACCTTTCGCGCGCAGGGGTTCATCACCCAGGATCGGGATCTGGTGGTCGCCGAGCGCGCGCACCTGACGCTGCCGCATCACCGCGAGATCGATCGGCTGCGCGAGGAGCGCCCGGGCAGCATCGGCACCACCAAGCGCGGCATCGGGCCGACCTACGAGAGCAAGGCCGCGCGCATCGGCCTGCGGGTCGGGGACCTCTTCCGGCCGGAGCGGTTTCGCGCGCGACTCGAGCGCCACGTCACGGCGATCGCACCGTACCTGCACGAGCTCGGCGGCGCCGCGCCGAACGCGGCGGAGATCGCCTCGAGCTATCTCGCGCTGGCCGAGGAGATCCGGCCCTTCGTGGGCGACGCCTCGCGCACCGTACACGACGCGATCAAGCGCGGCGAGAACGTGCTCTTCGAGGGGGCCCAGGGGGTCTTGCTCGACCTCGACCACGGCACCTACCCGTTCGTGACCTCGTCGTCGACCACGGCCGGCGGCGCCTGCGCAGGCCTCGGCATCGGGCCGACGCTCATCGACCACGTTCTGGGGATCGCCAAGGGATACGCCACCCGCGTGGGCGACGGACCCTTTCCGACCGAGCTCTCCGACGCGACCGGTGAGCTCTTGCGCAAGCGGGGCAACGAGTTCGGATCGGTGACCGGGCGCCCGCGGCGCTGTGGCTGGCTGGATCTCCCCGCCGTGCGTCTGGCCGTGCGCCTCTCCGGCATCGAGGCGCTCGCGCTCACCAAGCTGGACGTCATGGCTGGGCTCGACCGCGTCCGGCTCTGCGTCGGCTACCGGCTCAACGGCCGAACGCTGGATGAGATGCCGCTCGACGCCGACGATCTGGCCGCGGCTGAGCCGGTGTTCGAGGATCTGGAGGGCTGGCCCGACGCGGCCGACGGTGCCGTCCCCCCGGGCGCGGCCCGATTCGTGGCGCGCGTCGCGTCGTTGGTGGGCATCCCTGTCTGGGCGACCTCCTGGGGCCCCGGCCGCCTGCAGACCGTCGTCGAACACAATCCCTTTGCGGGATAGCGCGTCCGATACGGAGCTTACTGGCTGAATTCGCTGGGAAAGCCGCGCGGCTTGGCTTGCGTGTCGCCGCAGCCTCAATATAATGGTCCCCTTTTCCGTAAAGCATCGGGCGTGCTCCCTCTGAATCGAGGCGTTGATGAAGATCGTTTGTGACTCGTGCGCGACCAAGTATTCGATTGCCGACGAAAAAGTTCGGGGCAAGGTCTTCAAAATTCGATGCAAGAAGTGCAGCCACATCATCGTGGTCCGCGGGGGTGAGTCCGCGCCCGAGGCGGCCGTCGCGCCGGCCGAAGGCGGCTGGCACCTCGTGATCGACGGCGAGCAGGTGGGTCCCATCGCCGACGCCGATGTCCGTACCAAGATCGAGCGCGGCGACGTCAAGGGCGACACCTACACCTGGAAGGAAGGGTTCGCCGACTGGGTGAAGCTCTCTGCGGTCCCCGAGTTCGCTGGCCTGGTCGCCGGCGACGACGTCGGCGCGCCTGCAGCCGGTGGCGATCTCTTCACGGCTGGCGCGTCGGCGCCCGCCAACGGCGCCGACCGCGCGCGCCGTCCATCGGGCGCCCGCAGCTCGCTTTTCGGCGCCGGTTCTGCTGGCAGCAGCGACGTCTTCGGCGCTCCGGCGCGCGGGGGCGGCGGCGATCTGTTCGCGTCGCCGGCGGCCCATGCGCCCGAAGAATCGCGCTGGCCTTCCTCCGGTGCGGCCGGTCCGGGGCACGATGGCGGTCGGGTGGAGAGCTTGACCGGGCAGCGCCACGAGAACTCGGTGTTGTTCTCACTGTCGAACCTGCAGTCGCTGGCGATGCCCAGCGCGGCGACCAAGCCGGCGGCGTCGGCCGGTCCGGCGACGACGGAGGGCTCCGGCTTGATCGACATCCGCGCCATGGCCGCCAGCACGCTCGGCAGCCCGACCGCGAGCAGCGGCTTTGGAGGCGGTGGTGGCGGCATCAGCGATGACCTCCCGGCGTTCGGCGCCTTCTCTCCCGCGGCGCCGGTCCTGTTTCCGCTGTCGTCGAAGAGCGGTCCGCCCTGGTGGATCTACGTGGTCATCGTCCTCATGGTGGCGTTGGTCGGCGCGGTCGGCGTCGCGGCCTGGAAGGTGATGAGCGCGAAACCGCCCATGCTGGTCCAGACCATCCAAGTGCCGGCGCCCGCGGAACCGGAGAAGGCCGCTCCGGCGGCGGGGACCAAGGCGGAAGCTGGCGGTGGGAAGCCGAGCACGATCGCCGACGAGAACCTCCCGCCCCGCGAAGGGAGCGCCGCGGCCAAGGGCGAAAAGGTCGAGAAGTCCGACAAGGGGGAGCATCACCACGGCAAGGGCGGCAAGGAGGGCGGCAAGAAGGCCGCTGGGACCGGCGAAGAGAAGAAAGGCGGCGCTGCGGTGGCGTCGACCACGCCGCTCGTGCCGAAGCCCGCCAAGGGATCGATCGAAGATCTGATCGACAACGCGGATAGCTCCCGCAAGGGCGGCGGTGGACGACCGCGGGTCTCAGACGATGATCCGAGCGCCAAGAAGTCGGACGCCTCCGCAGGACCCCTCGCGAAGAGCGCGGTGGTCGCCGGGATGAACTCGGTCAAAGGCAAGGTCGCCGACTGCTACAACCAGTTCAAGGTCCAGGGCATGGCGATGGTCAACGTCGTCATCGGCAAGAGCGGCAAGGTGACCGGGGCGACGGTCTCCGGAAAATTCGCCGGAACGCCGACGGGATCGTGCGTCGAGAAGGCGGTCAAGTCGGCCGTCTTCCCGCCGTCGGACGGCTTCACGACGCCCTATCCGTTCCAGCTCAGGTAGGCGGGCGACGACGACGAGCGATCGAGACGTCTTTGTCGCGCTCGAGGATGGGTTCGGCGCGCTCGGGCTCAATGTCCTGCTGCCGCTGCCGGCCACGACCCTCGACGCAGCGGCGGGCCCGGGAACGGCCTCCCAGCTTCTTCCGGGCGCGGCCGGCGCGCTGATCGTCGGCTCGGGCGGACCGGCGTTCTTCGATCGGTTCACGCGAGCCGCCGAGGCGGGAGACGGCGCGGCGAACCCCCTCGACCGCTATACGCGCCGCGTGGTCGGACGTGCCGTGGACGAAGCGCTCGATCCGCTCGGGGTGCGCCGCGCCGTTCATTTTCCCTTCGGCACCCAGCCGCTCATTCCATTTCAGCGCCTCGGCCGCGCGGCCGGGCTGGGTGGCCCCGGGCCCTTGGGACTGCAGATTCATCCCACCTATGGAGCCTGGTGGGCCTACCGCGCGTTGGTGGTCGTCGATCGCGCGTTGCCGGCGTTGCCGCCCCCCGGCGACGGCTGCGCCGGTTGTGGCGCCCCCTGCGTCGCCGCCTGTCCGGCCGGAGCCGTGGAGCGCGCCGGCTTCGTGGTGTCGGCCTGCCACGCCCGCCGCCTGGTCGCCGAGCCCTGCCGCCTGTCGTGCATCGCGCGCATCACCTGCGTGCGCGGTCCCGAGCATCGCTACAGCGACGCCGAGCTCGCCTTCCACATGGCGGCCTCGATGCCGAAGCGCGCGCTGCCACCTTGACGGCGTGCCCGCCCGTTCCCTAGGCTGCTCCGCCATGGCCACCAGCGTGAGCGCGCACATCACCGGGACGGTTTGGAAGATCGAGGTCAAGGTCGGCGACGTCGTCTCGGAAGGACAGACGGTCGCGATCCTCGAATCGATGAAGATGGAGATGCCGGTCGAATCGCCGGTCGCGGGGACCGTGACGGCCGTGCTGGTGAAGGAGGGCGCGTCGGTCGAAGAGGGCGCGCCTCTGGTGGAACTGACGCCCGGCTAGTTGCCCGGGATTTCCTCGGCGACGTGGGTCGACTCGCGGACCGCCTCGCCGAGCGAGACGTGAGCCCCCGTGCGCGACAGCGCCGGCAGCGACAGCAGCCCCAGGCAGACGTACCAGAGGGTCTGGATGCCATGGAGCACGATCGCGTACGCCATGCCGCTCGAGTTGACGACCGCGATCGGCAGGTAGGCGCAGAGCGCCAGCTTGATCGCGGCGTGGAACTGTCCGACCAGCCCCGGTGAGTTGGGGAGGCTCAGCACGACGCCGGTGAAGGCCATCGTCACATAGGCCGCACCCAGCGAAATCGGCAGGTTCATCTGCCGGGCCAGGATCCACATGCCGAATCCGTTGGCGCCCCAGTAGACGACCGACTGCAGGAGGAAGATCGAAAAATTTCGGCGATCCGCGAGCGGCTTGAAGCCGGAGATGAGCGAGCGCAGCTTGTCATCGATCTGGTGCGCGCGCTTTGGCGCCAGCCAGTGCAGCAGGGTCACGCGCAGCGCGACGGCGATGGTCCGATCGGTCCAGATCTGGGCCAGCACCAGGAACAGGGTCAGCGTGAAGAATCCGACCAGGGACAGCCAGGCTGCGAACCGCAGCTCGCGGGTGAAGAGCGCGCCCGCCGAGGCGAGGTACGCACAGAAGAACAGGATCGAGATCAGCAGACCGTCGACGATTCGCTCGACGGCGACCGCGCCGACCAGCGCGCTCATGCGCACGTTGCGCTCGCGCGAAACGAAATAGGGGCGCACGAACTCGCCCAGCCGCACCGGCAGGGCCAGGATGGCCATGAACCCGACCGACGAGATCAGGAGCAGTCGTTTGAAAGGCATCGACGCGCCCAGCGGACGCAGGAGGTACTCCCAGCGCCAGGCGCGAAACAGGTGGGTCACCGCCAGGATGAGCAGGTAGAGCCCGATCGCGGTCGGAGAGAGCGCCCGCACCGCCGCCAGCACCGCGTGCCCGTCCATGCCGTGGACGGCGTACACGACGCACACCGCGCCGACCGCCAGCGAGAGGAACGCCTGGACGAAGAGGCGCCTCGTCATCGCGGCAGGGGCACGTCGGGCAGCTCGCCGGTCAGCATTCGTCGTGGGTTTTCCGCCAGCATCTCGTCGAGGGCCCCGTCGCCCAGCTGCTTCCGGATCCAGGCCATCCCCGCCGCGACGGAGGTCTGGTCCTCGGGACGATGGATGTCGGAGGCGGCCGCGGGCGCCAGGCCCTCGAGGACCAGCCGGCGGGCGGTCTTCATCTCCTGTTTGCCGTGGGCCCCGTCGAGGGCGCCCAGATCCACCATCATGACGGCGTGCCGGCCGAGCCGCTCCGCGAGGGTGAAGTCGCGCTGCACCGCCACGTAGCGCTCGGGGTGGGCCATGACCGGAAGGTAGCCGGCTACGCGCAGCTGGAACAGCTCGTTCTCCAACCCCGGCGGCATCAGCTGTGGGTTTACCTCGAAGAGGAAGGACTTGCTGCCGCCGTAGCCGGGGACGGTGTGGTCACCGAGCCGCTTGTGCAGGACATCATCCCAGAAATTCTCGGCGCCCAGCCCCAGCTTGGCGCCGACTCCCGCGGCCTCGACGTCCTCGGAGATGGTCTGGAAGGCGGCGTCGATCGCCACCCGCGCCGGCATGAACATCCCGGCCCGCTGGTGTGGCGTCGCATAGAGGTCGGAGAAGCCGAGCGAGGCGACCGCCCGTACCATCTGCAGGGACATCCGCCGATCGGTCGCCCCGTCGTCGAGGGCGGGGAGGTAGTGCGCGTGGAGATCGACGTACTTGGCCATCGGTCATTCCCCGCAGGACGTGCTGGGGTCTGTGGGGGGGACTGTCGCCAGGGGCGCGCGCGGTCCGGAATCAAGTTGCATGTGAGTTTCCAGCAACTTACACTATTGTCTCGGCCGGAACGCTTTTTGCGCGCGGTTTCGACTGCGGCCCGAAGGAGTTCACCCAGGCCCAAAGGAGTTTACCCAGATGAGCGAGAAAGTGGTGCTTCCGAAGTTCGATCTCCCCTCGGAAAGTATGCACCCGGCAATCAAGGCAGTGTTGTCCGTCGGCTTGGTGCTGCTGCTCGCCATGGTGATTCTCGGCGGAGCGGTGTGGAAACGCCGATCGGTCCAGCTCGCGGCTGAGGCGCGCGTCGAGGCCCTGATCGCGGCGCGGACCGCCGAGGCCAACGCCGTGGCGGAAGCGGCCAAGGCCCGCGCCGCGGAGGCGGCGGCCCGGGAAGCTGCGGCCCAGGCCAAGATCTCGGCGACGAAAGCGGCGACCGCCGCTGCGATCGCCGCCAAGACCGAGGGCTCCAAGACGCTGGCGTCGGCTGGGCATCACCGTGCGGGCGCCGCGCACCACCACGGCAAGGCCGTTGCGGCCAAGGGCGCGGTGGCGGCAAAGGCGGGAACCGACGAGAAGAAGGCGGCGCCGAAGTCCACGCGAAACAACGACGCGATCGACAAGCTGCTGGCGCAGTACAAGTAAGATTCACGGTGCGACGAGGCCGAACGCCCCGCGCGCGTTGAAGTAGACGGCAAATCGTGTTAGCAGGAAAGGGCCATGTCCTCCGATCGGCGTGAGAATTCGGTTCTGTTTTCGCTGAAGGAGCTGCGTCGGCTCGAGGACGATCGCGTCCGCAAGGAGCAGGATGACAGCCGCTCCCGCGCCGAGGCCGAGCGTGCGCAGAAAGAGGCGGCCGAGCGCGCCGCGCGCGAAGAGGAAGATCGGCGCCGGCGGGAAGAGGCGGAGCGAATCCGACTCGCCGAGGAGCACCAGCAGGAGAAGAGCCGCGAGGATCAGCTTCGCCTGCAAGAGGCCGAGCGCCGGGCGCGCGTCGAGGGTGAGATGCGGATCCACCAGGAGCGCATGCGCCTCGAGGTCCAGGCCAAGGCCCGCAGCTCACCGGTCAAGGCGGTGGTGACCGTGGTGCTGATCCTGGTCGCCGTCGGTGGCGGCCTCGGCTACAAGATGTACACCCAGCACCAGAGCGAGCTGGCCGCGCAGCAGGCGGCGCTGGAGGCGGCGCGGGCCGAAGCGAGAAAGGCCAAGGCTGAGTTCGACGCCAAGATGACCGCCATCGAGCAAGAGATGAAGGACAAGCTCGCCAACGCCAAGGACGAAGGCGAGCGGCAGCGGATCCGGGCCGAGGCCGCCGCGCAGAAGGCCCAGGCTGCGGCGGTGGTGCACAGCAAGGCCCGCGCGTCTAGCCGCAGCGACAAGGAGACGACCGGCGTCAACAAGATCAAGTCGCCGGGCAAGCACGAGATCAGCGACAACCCGCTCGAAGGGCTCTGAGAGCCGCGCCCGCCATGTCGATCGGGACGGATCTCTTCGAGGAGAACCGGGGACGGCTGCTCGCGCTCCTCACGCGGCTGTCGTACGAGGAGCGCGAGGTCACGCTGGCGTCGGGGCAGAAGAGCAACTTCTACATCGACTGCAAGCAGACGGTGCTGACCGCCGAAGGCCACTTCCTGGTGGCCAGCCTCTTTGGGCGAATCTTGGCGGAGCGGGCGCCGGAGGTGGAGGCGATTGGCGGCGTGACCATGGGGGCCGATCCCCTGGCCTCCGCGGTCTCGACGCTGAGCTTCATCGCCGGCCGGCCGCTGCCCGCGTTCTACGTGCGCAAGGAGGCCAAGGGCCACGGCACGGCGGCGTGGATCGAAGGGGCGAAGTCGCTGCGCCCCGGCATGCCCGTCGCCATCCTCGAGGACGTCGTGACGACGGGCGGCTCGGCGCTGAAAGCGATCGCCCGCGCGCGCGAGCACGGCCTCAAGGTCGCGATCATCCTGGGGCTGGTCGATCGCGATGAGGGCGGACGCGAGACGCTCGAGAAAGAAGCGCCGCTGGTGACGCTGTTTCGGCGCAAAGACTTCGTTCGATGATCCCGACGATCGGTTCGAACGGGCGCGCGCGCGTCTGCCGGATCTTGCTCGCGTCGGTGTTGGTTGGCTGCGCCACCCAGAAACAGGTGCGGGTCGACTTTTCCGAGACGACGCGCGACTACCTTCCGAAGGAGTATCCCGCCGTCTACCGCCGCTGGACGCGGCACGATTACGCCGAGCACGATGTGGACAAGGCGATCGAGGTCTGGGCGACCTTCGAGAGCTGGGACTTCCGCGAGGCGTACATCGAGCGATATGCCTCGGTCTACAGCCTCTCCGACGCCGACCGCACCACGCTGCGACAGGCGCAGCGGGACGCTTATCACCAGGCCTACGAATTCCACGTCATCGCGCAGAGCGCCGACTACACCTGGAACGATCTGGACAAGTCGAGCTCCGCCTGGCGCGTCACCTTGGTGGACGCGCTGGGGCACGAGCTCCCGTCGGATCGAATCCACGTCGAAAAACTTCCCGACGCCTACGAGCGTGACTTCTTTCCCGACAAGACGCCGTTTTCGAAGAGCTACCGCATCCGGTTCACGATGCCCACCGGTGGCGTCGAATTTTCCGGGGTCAAGTCGGGCTCCATCACGCTGCGGATCGCCAGCCCCATCGGTCGCGTCGATCTCCTCTGGCAGAGCTGAGCCGAACGTCGGAAGGTCGGAAGGTCGGAAGGTCGCAATGTGGGAGGCGCGCCGGCGCTACTTCTTGCGCGGACGTTGTCCTGAGCTGCGGGGCAAGCCGCCGACGGGGTCGAGATCGTCGAAGGTCTCGAGCGCCTCGCGTTTGTAGAGGTCGGCTTCGCGGGCAAAGAAATCGGCCTCGATGGCGTCGAAAGCGTCCGGGGCGCTCCCCTGCGCTCCCCCGGTGATCCGGCGCGGCCGCGGGGTCAGCTCCGCTCTGGGCGCCGGACCGCGGTCGAGCGTGGCGTGGCGGTCGCTGCCGCCGCGATCGGCTTTGGGTGGGGGCGCGTCGCCGAGCGTGGCGTGGCGGTCGCTGGCGGCGCGCTCGGCCTTGGGCGGGGGCGCGTCCTCGAGTGGGGCATACCGGCCGCTGGCGGCGCGCTCGGCCTTGGGCGGGGGCGCGTCCTCGAGTGGGGCGTACCGGCCGCTGGCGGCGCGCTCGGCCCGGGGCGCAGGCGTGTCGCCAAGGGCGGAATGACGGGCGCTGCCGCCCCGGGCGCGGACCGGCGGCGGCGTCTTCTGGACGCCGAACGGCCCGGTCGCCCCTGCGTCCGCCGGGGCCATCGGTGCCGACAGTGGCATGCCCGTGGAGTCGAGCCGCACCTGCACGGTCGGGGCGATCCCCAGGTCGGTCGCCCGGGCGGGCGTCAATTTCCGCTTGATGGCCGGAGCGTCCCCCACCGCCTGTGACCCTTTTCGGGTGGTGAGTGGAATCGGCGTCGCAGCCCGCGCCGGCCTCGGTGCGGCTGCGCCCAGCCCGATGGGCCGCAGCGGGCGGCTGGTGCTGCGCCGATTTCCGACCACGCCGCGCTGGTCCGGCACCATCGCCCATTCGGCGAACATCGACTTCTGCGATCCGTTGCGGACCGGCGGCATCGACGAGACCAGTGGGTGCTGGCCCGACGGGCGCGTCCGGCCGGGCTCGTGGACCAATCCATCGGGACGCGCGGCGAGCGCGCCGCCGTCGCGCAGGCGGCGGATCATCCGGACCGTGTCGAAGATGCGGAACGGGCTCTCCTCGATCACGTCGGAGAGCACCCGGTGTCCGTCGAACAGCCGCAGCAGGGGCGTCACCTGGCTCGGTTGCATGCCCGGCAGCGCCGATTCCGGATCGGCGGCCGGCACGTAGAGCGTGCGGGGGGCGCCGAGATCGCGCACGGCGTGCGCGAAGTCGCGCAAGAAACGTTCGCACTCGTCGAGGACCTCCTGCGCCGACAGATGCAGCTGGCTGCGCTGGGGAACCCGACCTGGCGAGAGGGAGAGCGCGGCCTCTTCCCAGAGCAGGACGTGGTGCAGGGCCGGCAACCCCTGGATCGCGCCGACGGTGGCCGAGACCACCGCCCCGCCATGGACGCGCAGCTCGGCACGCCGATTTCCGCGCGTCAGCACCAGGACCCCCGAGCGCTCGGAGGCCGCCATCGCCCGCAGGAGATAGAAGAGGCCGAAATACTCCGACAGCAGCATCTGGATCTCGTCGGGGCCCTCGGAGGCGGCGGCCTTCTTGTCGGTCTTGGGGCCGGATTTGCCTTTTCGCCCGGTCTTGCTTTCGATCGCCCTGAGGCGCCCCACGTTGATCACGTCGCGCAGGAAGATCGGCAACGAAAGGAAGTCGGCGGCGCCGACGGCCAGCGCGTCGGCCCTCAGCGCCGGGGGGCCCAGCGCGACGACCGGCAGCTCCTTGGCGGCGGCGCTCCGCAGCCCGCCGATGAGCTCGAGAGCCGACCCGTCCGAGGCACGCAGGGCCACCACCGCCAGCTCCGGGGCAGCCGTCCGCACGAGCTGCGCAGCTCGGCTGGGATCGGAGGTGCCGGACACCTTGCACCCTTCGCGCTCGAAGCCGAACGTCAAGGTCTCGAGGCCGCGCGTATCCGCATCCACGAGGAGAAGACTTGACGGCTGCATCATAAGGACTTGGGGTGAGGGGGTGCGGCGCCCATTATACGGCGGGATCGGGATCTGCACCTAAATCAGACCAGGTTAGGCGCGGCTCGAAATCAGTTCAAGTAAGTGCTTGCCAGGCCCGGCCACCGTCAAAGTTCGTGCTGCGCGGGTTGTCGGGCGGCCGTCGCAAAGCGCATTGACGATCGGCCGGGCGGTGGCTAGCCTTCGCGTCCCTTTGGCCCCCCCATCTGTCAGCAGCACCACGCCCACCGCGGGGGCACCCCTGACCGTATCCGACCTGGTCGGCTACTTTCGGTCTGGCGCCAAGTCCCCGGCCGCCTTCCGGATCGGTATCGAGCAGGAAAAGATCGCCGTCACCGAGGACGGCCGTCCGGTTCCGTACGATGGGCCGCGCGGCATCGCCGAGATCCTGGTGCGACTCGAAGCGGCGGGCTTCGCCGCCGCCCGCGAGGACGGGCACACGATCTCCCTCGAACGCGGCGGGGACCGGATCACCTTGGAACCTGGAGGCCAGCTGGAGCTGTCGGGTGGTGCCCTTGGCACCGCGGCCGCCTGTCGTACGGTCCTCGACGCGCACGTGCGCGAGGTGGCGGGCGTGGCCCGGGACCTCGGCGTCCGGTTCATCGGGGTGGGCGCCCGCCCGTTCGGCGCGTTGGATGACGTCGATTGGTTGCCCAAGCGCCGCTACGCCGTCATGCGCAGCTTCTTTCCGCAGTTCGGGCGGGAGAGCCGCCTCGCCCACGCCATGATGAAGATGACCGCGACGGTCCAGGCGAACTTCGACTACGAGAGTGAAGAGGACGCGGCCGACAAGATGCGGACCGCCTACGGCGTCACCTCGATCATCACGGCGCTCTTCGCCGCGTCGCCGATCGTCGAGGGTCGGCCGAGCCCGTTCCAGAGCTACCGCGCCGCCGTTTGGCTCGAGACCGACGCCAACCGCTGCGGTCTGCTGCCTTTCGCGTTCAAGCCGGACTTCTCGTTTCGCGACTACGTCGAGTGGGCCCTGGACGTGCCGATGTTCTTCGTCGTCCGGGCCGGCGTCTTCCAGCCCGCGCTGGGGATGACCTTTCGCCGTTTCATGGCCGAGGGCTGGCAAGGGTCCGCTGCCACGATCGGCGACTGGGAGGTCCACCTCTCGACGCTGTTTCCGGAGGTGCGACTCAAGCGCTACGTCGAGGTCCGGGGCGCCGACGCGGGACCGATGCCGATGGCCCGGGGCCTGGGTGCCTTGTGGCGCGGCATCCTGGAAGATCCCACCGCGCGCGCGGCGGCCTATGCGCTGGTGGCCGAGCGGTCGTTCGCCGAGCGTGAGGCGTTGCGGCGCGAGGTCCCCCGCGCGGGGTTGAGCGCGCGCTTCGGCGGACGAACGCTGCGCGAGCTGGCGGTCGAGCTCTGCCGGATCGCCGACGCGGGCCTGGCCCAGCGACCGGGGGGAGCCGACGATCGTCCCTTGCTGGAGCCGCTGCATGCGCGCGCCGAGTCGGGGCGCGCCCCGGCGGCCGATCTGCTGGACGACTTCAACGCCGCGGGCGGCGATCCCCGCGCCCTGGTCCGCAAATGGGAGCTAGATCGTCTCTGACGAAGAGGCGCCGGCGGTGGCGGGGGCGCTGGGGGCGCCGACGCGCAGGTAGCGGGAGGCCATGTCGAACTCGAAGAACGAGAACATGCGCGTCTCGATGACCTTCTGCCAGAGGTGGTGCGCGTCGTCGGGCTTGCCGTCGCCGAGCCGCCGCATCGCCTCGTAGAAATAGATCTCGGCCCGCTTGCCGGCGGTGTCGGCGGTGGCGAGGACCTGTTCGTAGGAAACCTGGCCGACGGCGTAGCGGCCGAGCAGATGGTACCAAGGCGCGCCGCGGTGTGGGCGCAGCTCGCCGTGGCGCTGGTCGAGCGTGCGCAGGTACGCCTCCGCCTTGGCATCGGCGACCTTGTTCGTGCGGCGGGAGAGGTCGAGGACCCAGAGCGAGGTATAGACCTTGACGTACTCGGAGATGGCGCGGCCCGGGCGCGCCAGGGCGCGGTGGTAGACCCCGACCGCCGCGTCGGTCTCGCCGGCCTGGACCAGGAACGCGACGATGTCGATGTACGACTGATCGCGATCACCGTCCTCTTCGATGGCGTCGTCGAATCTTTGCAGCGCCTCGGCGTGCCGGCCCAGCAGGTAGAGCAGGCGACCGACCTCGACCGTCGCCTCGGCCGACTCCGGGATGTTCTTGCGGCGCAGATGCTCGATCATGAGCCGCTCCCAGCCGATCAAGGATCCTCGCCAGGCGGACGCCGCGCCTTCGCGGTCGCCCCCGGCATCGCTGGTGTCGCCCAGCAGGCGATCGAGCCGGGCTCTGCCGGCCACCGAGCCGATCGTGTCCTGGGCCGTGCCCTTGGCGCGCAAGATGTCGATCCCTTCGTGGACGATCTGGCCCGCGCGCGCCGGGTCCCCGCGCTTGAGCGCCAGGTTGGCCAGCTCGATCGTCACCTCGGCGGTCGGCTCCCCCTCGTCGCGTGCCCGCAAGAACAGGGGCTCGGCGCGATCGATGAGGCCGGCGTTCACGTAGCTGCGCGCCAGCTCGAAGTCGATGTCCGCGTCGCGCACCTTGAGCTCGGTCCCGGCGAAGCGTTGCTTGGTCTCGACGAACCGCCGGCGGAGATCGTCGGCCTCGGCGTAGGCGGGCGCGTCGCGCTCCGGATCGAGGCGCAGCCGCAGGCGCACGAACCCCAGCTCGATGAGCTCCGCGGAGATCCGTCCCTGCAGCTCGCGCTGCGCCGGATTCGCCGCCAGCACGGCTTCGGCCTGCTCGAGCCGCAAGATCGCCAGGAAGTACGACGACAGCAGGCGCGCGACGTGTCCCGACAGGACCAGCAGATCGGCGTCGGCGGGATGGCGCTGCAGACCCGCCTCGAGCACGCGCAGGGCGACCACCGGATCGGGCGCGTCGGTGGCGGTGCCGCCCAGGAAGTCGACCCGCGGCAGGAAGCGACGGGCCAGCGTCAGCGTGTCGGCGGGTGCCGCGTCGGGCTTGGCCGCCGCCACCAGCAGGCCGCGCAATTCGGGATCGTCGCCGTCTTCTCCCGCCATGCGCGCGGTGCGCGCGGCCGCGTCGCCGAGACGGCCGGCTCGCAGGTAGGCCGCGGCCATGCTGGTGACCGCGCGTTGCATCTCGTCGCCGTGCGCGAGGAGGAGCTCGCCGAGCGCGCGGCGGGCCGAATCACCCGACGGCGGGTGATGAAGCGCGGAGGCGAAGCGTGTCTGCCGGGCGACATAGAGCGCGTCCAGGCGCGAGATGACCGGGGGGGCCGGCCAATCGCCGAGCGCGCTCTCGAGCGCGTCGATGGCGCTGGAAGCCTTGCGCATGCCGCCGCCGCCCCCTTCGTCAAAGGTGCTCTCCTCGTCGGTCCAGCCGACCACCTGATCGAGACGGCGGTTCCACTCCTGGCCAGCGCGCGCGTCGGGGGCGAGCGTCGCGAGCGCGACCAGCGCGAGCGTGACCTGCTGGTCGCCGCCGCGGGGAGAGTAAAGGCCGAGCACCAGCTCCGCCGCCGGTCGCAGCAGGCGCGCCTCATCGGGGGTGACGCGCGCCGGGGCGCTCGCGATCTCGACCGGGTCGAAGAGCCCAAGCGCGTCGCGAAACGACTCGAACACGGTGTCGTAGAGATCGTCGCTCTCGAGCTCCCGCGTCTCACGACGGACGTCGTCGAGCTTGAGGCTCAGCACCGGATCGAGCAGGTAGTGCAGCAACTTCGCCCGCAGCGGTGCGCGCTCCGGTGCGGTCAGCGGCAGCGCCTGGAGCACCAGGCGCGCCTCCAGGAAGTCGTCCTCGTAGGCGATGCCACCGATGCGGGCGGCCGCCGTGGCTAGCGTTCGGCCGGGACCGGCCGGCGCGTGGGCGCCGCCGTGCGCGCAGCCGAGCGCCACCGTCGCGAGCGCCAGAGCGCAAACACCGACCACCATCCGGGACGCACCAGGAGCCATGGATGCCTAGTTTAGTTCTTCGGGTCCGTAGAGGCGAGCTTTGCCCGAGAAGGACGCGGCCGGCCCCGCCGGGCCTTTGGGACCACCGGTCCGCCGCCAGAATGTTAGGCTTTTGCCGTGTGGCAGCCGCGTCGTCCGGGGGAGGGGCCGCTCATCCTGGGACATCGCGGGGCGAGCGCGCTCGAGACCGAAAACACGGTCGCCGCCTTCGGGCGCGCCCGCCGCGACGGCGCCGACGGTGTGGAGCTCGACGTCCTGCTGTGCGCGACGGGTGAGGTGATGGTCTTTCACGACGATGATCTCACCCGCCTCGCCGGCCGGCCGGATCGCATCGCCGACACCCCCTCCGCCGTCCTCCGCGAGGTCATGTTGCCGGGCGGGACGACGATCCCGACGCTGGACGAGGCCCTCGAGGCCTGCGGTCCGCAGATGCTGGTCAACGTCGAGCTCAAGGCCGCCAAGATCGGCCGGCCCGCCATCGCCGCGCTGGTCGAGGCGGTCGCCCGGGTGGTGGAGCGGGCGGGGGCCGGCGGGCGCGTCCTGGTCTCCTCCTTCAACCCGTGGGCCGTGCGCAGCTGGATGGGGCGCGCCCCCGCCGTCCCCGCGGCGCTGCTGTTCGAGAGCGGGTCGCCGCTGCCGCTACGTCGCGCCTGGCTGGCGCCCTGGTTGCGGCCCTTCGCGCTTCACCCGGAGCTGGTGCTCTGCAACCCCGGACGGGTGGCGGCCTGGAAGCGCCGCGGGTACATGGTCTCGGTCTGGACCGTCGACGATCCCGCCGCGCTCCGCGCCTGCCGCGCGATGGCGGTCGACGGCCTCATCACGAACGATCCGGGGCGGGCGCGGGCGGTTCTTTCTTCTTCCTGAGGATCGCGTGCGTGGCCGTCGCGACGGCCAGGGTCAGTCCCTGCTCATCGGTCGCCTCGGCCTCGACGACCGCCAGGCGCTTGCCGCACTTGCGAACCTCGGCGCGCGCCGTGATCGTGCCGGATCGGATGGGCTCCAGGAACCTCACGCTCATCTCGGCCGCGGCGTTGAAGGCGCCTTCGGGCGCGACCAGCTCCGCGACCGCATGCCCCATCGCGGTGTCGAGCAGCGCCATCACGACGCCGCCGTGCAGGACGCCGTGGGGATTGAAGTGCTCGCGCTTGACCTGATACTCCCAGGTCGCGGTTCCGGGCGAGGAGGCGCGCGCCAGGAAGCCGAGCGGCCCTTGCGGCACGCCGAGCGGGGGCCGGGCCGTCACGTGCGCACCGCCGCGTCGATCAAGTAGAGGCCGGCGTAGATCTTGGGATCGACGGCCAGGCCGCCCGCGGCGCAGGTCGCCAGAAACGGGCGCAGACGAGCGAGGCGGACCTGGTGCACGGTGATCTGCTCGGTCGCGTCGCCGCCGCCGGGTCCGACGCGGGTGAGGCCGCGCGCGTGGAAGAACGAGATCATCTCGTCGCTGATGCCGACCGCGATCGGCCCTTCGGCGAGCAGCTCCATCTCGCGGGCCGCGAAGCCGGTCTCCTCCGCGAGCTCGCGTACCGCGGCGCTCTGCAGCGTCTCGCCCGCGTGGCCGTCGCCGTCGCCGACCAGGCCGGCGGGCAGCTCGATGACCCGCTTCCCTACCGCCGGCCGATGCTGTTCCACGAGCAGCAATTTCTCGTCGTCCGTGACGGCGACGATCACCACGATCCCCGTGATGCCCGCGCGGGTCACGTACTCCCAGCCGTGATCGTCGACCAGGGTGAGGTACTTGCCGTTGGCGAGGACGCGCCTGTTTTCTCCCGCCGCCCCCGCCGCGGCCGCCGTTCCCACCACGGTCCTGGCCGACTTGGTCTCCTCGCCCACGGCCGGCAGGGTATCAGGAAGACGTCGCGATGGTGAACGCTTCAGTAGGCGTCGTAAGGCACGACGTCGATGGCGCTCTCCTGGAGCTTGGCGGAGAGGAGCAGCGACTTCATGATCGGCGCGGTCGCCACCATGGTGATGGCCAGATCGCGGGCGTGCACGCGTCGCTTGATCGCGGCGTTGACCTCGGCGGCCGAGACGGCGCCGAGACGTGCCGGGTAGCTGTCGACGAAGTCGGGGGGGAGCCCGGCGATCTCGGCCCCCACGCGCGCGGCCAGACGGTGCTCGGGGACGTCCATTTCGGAGGCGTGCGACCCGATGAGGAATCGCTGAAAGAAGGCGACGTCGGTCGGCGAGATGCCCTTGTCCATGAACGAGACGTAGAGCTTGAGCACCAGCTTGAGCGTGGCCACGGTCTTGTCGGTGCCCGAGAACACCCAGCCGGTGGCGGCGCCCACCCCGCGCCGCTCGTCGAGGATCAAGTAGGCGCCATAGGCGAGGCCGCGCTTGCGGCGCACCTCGTCCATCAGCGTGGCGTTCATGGCCCGCCCGCCGAACGCGGCCAGCCCGATCGACAGCGGAAGATAGTCGCGGTCCGAGGCGCGCAGCGCCGGGTGGCCGAACATCAGCTGCGTCTGCTGGCGGTCGGGTTTGTCGACCAGCTCGATTCGCCACCCTTTGGGCGGGACCGGATCGCGCAGCTCCAGCGCGTTCGGGGGCGGCGCGGGCCCGTCGGCCAGACCGCGGAATGAATGGGTCAGCGCGGCGTCGAGCGCCGCCGCGTCGACGTCGCCCGACAGCGCGAAGACGAGGTTCCGCCCGCCGAAGTTCCGGTGAAAATGCGCGGCGATCTCGGCGGCGCTCGCGGCGTCGAGCGCCGACTTGAGCCCTTCGGGCGGGTGGCCATACGGGTGCTCGCCGTAGAGGTTGCGCGTGAAGAAGCGCGCGCAGAGGGCGCGGTCGTCGTTGCGAAGCTCGTCGATCTGCCCCTCCAGCTCGTGGCGCGTGCGCGCGAGCTCGGCGGGAGAGAAGGTCGGGCGGATCAGCATGTCGGCCACGATGGCCAGATAGGCAGCCAGGTTGCGCGTCAGCACCTCGCCCTCGAAGCGCGTGCTGTCGGGCTCGGTGTGCACCTCGAGGGTCGCGCCCAGCGCGTCGAGCGCCTCGTCCATCTCGCTGCGCGAGCGGCCGCCGGCGCCGTGTCGGGCCCATTCGGCGGCGAGGTTGGTGAGGCCCTCGCGATGGCGCGGATCGGACGCCGATCCGGAACGCGACGCGATCACCACATGAACCAGCGGCACGCTGTGGTTGCTCTCGACGATGAGCAGCGAGCCGCCGGGTCCCGCCCGCCGCGCGGGGCCGCTGCCGGGGGAGCCGCCCGAAGGCGCAGAACCGGCGGGCGCGGCGGCGACGGGCGCCGCGCCGACCACCAGCGCCGCGGACAGCACCGCACCGACGCCGCTCATGGACCGCTCCCGGCGCCGGGCCGCGCGATCACGACGGAGCGGGCGCCGCTGGACAGGTAGTCGGCGGCGACGCGCTGGACATCCGCCGCCGTCACCCGCGCGTACTCGGCGCCGCGCGAGAACAGCCGGCGAAAATCGCCCGCGCCGATCTCGAACTCGCCCAGCGCTTCGGCGCGCCCGTGGCTCGACCCGAGCTGCTGCCAGAACGCGGTCTCGAGGCGCGCGGCCGCTTTGCCCAGCTCGGCCGCGCCCACCGGGCGGGCCGCCAGCTCCGCGGCGGCCGCGACGATGATCCGTTCCGCCTCCTCGGCGGTGTGCCCCTTGGCCATCTGGACCCAGATCGCGTAGAGCCCCGGATCGCGGGTGGGCGCGACGTCGCCGTGCACCGACGAGGCCCACTGCGTTTCGACCACCAGCTTCTGGACCAGACGCGCCGACGGTCCGCCCGCCAGCAGCTCGTTCGCGATCTCGTAGGCGGCTCGGTCGGCGGCGCCCAGCCCGGGCGCCGGGAACCCCACCACCAGACGGTCGGCGGGGACCGGGCGGGTCAGCGTCGTCCGCACCTCCGTCGCCGGTGCGCGCTCCGGCTTGACGTCGTCGGGCGGCAAGGCCGGTCCGGGCGCAATGGCCCCGTACGCGGCGGCCACCGCATCAAGCGCGGCCGCGGCGTCGATCTTCCCGGTGATCACCAGCACCGCGTTCCCGGGGGCGTAGAACTTTCGATAAAACGCCACCGCCTTGGCCTGCGTGATGGCCTTGATGTCCTTCATCGAGCCGATGACGGGCCAGCGGTAGGGGTGGGTCTTGAACGCCTGCTGGTACATCACCTCCTCG
>JADGRB010000285.1 GCA_017881315.1 Pseudomonadota bacterium | reverse complement strand
GCGGCACCAATAGCTGCAGCTCCGTCACCGGAGCGGGCACGATCTCGACCCAGTTCGGAACGGCGCACGTGACCTGCAGCGGCAAGGACTACATCGTCCAGAACAACGCCTGGGGATCGACGGCGGGACAGACCATCACCTACGGCACCGGCACCAAGTTCAAGGTGACGGACCAGAAGGGGACCGGCGCCGGCACCAATCCCGCTTCGTTCCCGTCGATTTTCACCGGCGCGAACTCGAACAACACCACCTCGGGCAGCGGGCTGCCGCGAGCGGTGAGCTCGATCGCGAAGGGCAGCTTGTCGACCAGCTGGACCTGGGCGTCGAACGGCGCGACCGGAAGTTACAACGCCGCTTATGACGTCTGGTTCAGCACAGGCTCGGGAGGCGACCCGTCCGCCTCCGCGCCGACCGGCGGTTTCTTGATGGTCTGGTACGAAAAGCCGACCGCCAACCAGCCGATCGGGACCTCGGTGGCCAGCACGACGATTGACGGCAAGAACTGGAACGTCTGGTACGGCACCAACTCCGGCAACGGCAAACCCTGCGTGTCCTACGTGGCGCAGCAGACCATCAACTCGCTGACCTACAGCCTGGGCGACTTCATTCAGGACGCGGTCACCCGGGGCTATCTGCAGAATTCGTGGTACCTGACCAACGTTTTCGCCGGTTACGAGATCTGGAGCGGCGGCGTCGGCCTCGAGACCACCGACTTCTCCGTCACGGTCCCCTGAGCGACAGCCCGAACGTCCCGACGTCTGCGGCCGGAAGCTCGCCGCCGGGCCCGCTGGCCGGTCGCCCGCTCGGGGCGGCGGACGTCTTCGTCAGCTTCCTCTGCCTCTACTTGCTGACGGCCAGCCGCAGCCTCCCCTTCGGCGACGCGCTGCCGATGTGGGAGGCGGCGCAGAGCCTGGCGCGCCACGGCTCGTTCGCCATCGATCTGCGCTGGCCGGTCAACGCGCCGGTCGGACGGGGCGGCCACTATTACCCGGTCGCCGCGCTGCTGGCCTGTCTGGTCCATCTGCCGGGCGCATTTCTGCAAAGGGCGCTGGGCGCGCTGGCACCGGCACGCGCCGGCGAGCTGGTGGTGGCGACCTCGCAGCTCGGGCCGATCCTGCTGGGAGCGCTCACGCCGGCGCTCTTCTTTCGCCTGCTCGGGCAGCTCGGCTACAGTCGGCGGCAGGCCGCCTGGACCACGCTGTTGCTGGGCACCGGCACCTCCCTGTGGGTCTACGCGCGCTGCCCCTACTCCGAGATCCTCCAGGCCGCCTGCGGGGTGGCTTTTCTGGGGGCTCTCCTGCGCGCCGGCGAGACGCCGACTCGCGCCGCGTTCCTGCGCTGGGGGTTGACCTTCGCGCTGCTGATCAACGCCAAGAACATCTACCTCGCTTGCCTGCCGGGGGCGCTGATCTATTTCTTTCTTCGTCTGCGGTCGCGGCGGCGCGATCTGTGGTCCGGACTCGCCTGGGCGGGCCTGGGACTGGCCCCCGGCCTCTTCGCGCTCGGCGTCTACAACGCTCTTCGCTGGGGCAGCGTGGCGACCACCGGATACGAGCCTGTCACGATCGGGTTCTGGCGGGAGAACATCTTCTTCGGGCTCTGGGGTCTGCTGCTGTCGCCGGGAAAGAGCCTGTTCCTGTTTTCGCCGCCTCTGCTGCTCGGCCTGCTGGGGATCCGCCGGCTGGTGAAGCAACGGCCGCACGTCGCGCTGGCGATTGGATTGTCGGTCGGACCGATCGTGCTGATCTACGCCCGCTATCTCTTCTGGTCAGGCGACTGGGGATGGGGACCGCGCTTCCTGGTGTTCGCGCTGCCGGCTTTCATCCTCCCCGCCGCCGAGCTCTTCGATCGCGCTCGGCCGCCGGGGCGCGCGCAGCTGGCCGGCGTCGGCGCACTCCTCTTGGCGGGGGTCGCGGTCCAGGGGCTCGGCAACGCGTTCGTCTGGAACGACTTCATCAACATCGCGCGGGAGGCTCAGCGGGCCTGGCTGGGGCGCCCCGACAGCGGCGGGACGCCGCTCGCCCCCGAGCCCTGCTTCTCCTGCTTCGAGGAGGTCTACGGCGTCGAGTGGCTTCCGCCCATGCAACCGATCGCGGGTCACGAGTGGCTCCTCCGCCACAAGCTCGCCGGCGACGACTGGCAAGTCGCCGCCGAAGATGCGCCCTGGACGCGCCAAACCTCGCTCCGCCTGAACATCGAACGCTCGTACGATGCGGCGAAGATCAACTGGTGGCCGCTCGCCACCTCGCACGCCCGCCCGTTGCCGATCGCGCTGCTGAGCGCCCTCATCCTGGTGTTCACGACGCCACTGCGCCGGTGGCGAGGCGCCCTGCGCCGCGAGTGATCGGCGGCGCCTACCCGGCGGCGCGCCCGAGGGCGTCCGAGCCTAGCAGGTGCTCGCGGATGTACTTGACGGTGTCGCGGAGGGTGTCGGCGGGATCGCGGGGGGAGAAGCCGAGCTCGCGCGCCGCCTTGCCGGAGTCGAAGTACCAGAAGTGCTGCGCCATCTCCACGCTCTGCGGCTCGACCGGCACCCGCCGCCCGAGCTGGCGGAAGAGCGAGGCCTGCGCGCGCGAGGCCCAGAACGCCAGGTCGCCGGCGATCTTGACCTTGGGGGCCGCGATCTTGGTCAGCCGTTCGAGGCGGCCGAAGAGCTCGGCGAACGTCCAGTTGACCGCGCCGACCAGATAGCGCGCGCCCGGCGTGCCCCGATCCATCGCCACCGGCAAGAGCGCCGCGACGTCGCGCGCGTCGACCACGTTGAGCCCACCGGCCGGCATGAGCGCGATGTCCCGCGCCAGAAACTGCAAGATGGGACGGGTCGAGCTCAGGCGATCGTCCCCGGGGCCGAGGAGCAGGCTCGGGTTGAGGGTCACGAGCTCGACCTTTTCGCCGCAGGCGCGCCGGGCCGCTTCTTCTTGATAGAGCTTGCTCGAGTAGTACGGCCAGCGGGTGACCAGCTCGATCGGCGTGGGGGTCTCCTCGTCGGCGACGTCGTCGGCGCGGCGCGAGATCGCGACCGTTCCGCTGGTCGAGGCCATGACGATCCGTCGGACGCCAGCGCGAACCGCCGCTTCGCAGACCAGGCGCGTCCCCTCGACGTGGACCGCGTACATCCGGTGCGCGTCGGCCGGCAGGTGCGAGACCAGACCGGCCAGGTGGTAGACGTTGGTGACGCCGTCGAGCGCGCGCTTGACGTCGTCGCTCGAGGTCACCGAGCCCGCGACGATCTCGACGCCCAGCGCGCGCAGCCAGGCCGGCGGCTTGCTCTGCACCAGCACGCGCAGCCGCGCGGCGGCTCCCGCTTCGCCGGTGAGCAGGCGGAGCAGGTGCGTCCCCAGAAATCCGGTCCCGCCGGTGATCAGCGTGGTGGCCGAGTTGATGGCCCCGTTGGCCCCCGCGGCTTTCTTCATGGCATCGACCGGAGCACCCGCCGGCGGGGCGCGCGCGCGCGAACGGCGATCGGGCCCAGCAGGCGGCCGTCCCAGGCGGCGCGCGCCGCGTCCGCGTCGAGCGCGGTCGGCACGCCGTCGCGCAGGTTCTCGACCGCGCGCTGGGCGAACGCGGCGACCAGGCGCCAGCCCTCCTGCGCGGAGAGCCCCTTGGTCAGTGCCACCAGCCAGTCCGACGGAAGGAAGGGCCCGAACGACACCGTCAGGCTGCGCGCGCGCGGCACCGCGGCCCCCTTGGGGAGCGCCTCGAAGCTGCCCGCGATGTGCGCCGGGAGAATGCCGACCTCCGCGCGCAGCGCGAGGTAGCCGAGGCTGGGGAGAAAATCGGCCAGCTCGCCGCTCACCGAGCGCGTCCCCTCCGGGAACACCACCATGCTGCGGCCGCGTCGCAGCACCTCGTGCGTGGTGTCCATCGATTTGCGGATCGATCCGCTCCGCTCCATCGGCACCAGGTTGGTGAAGTGCTTGAAGTAGGCGCGGCGGTAGCGTCCTTTGAAGAAGTAGTCGGCGGCCGCCATCGAAGCGAGATCCTTGCCGGCGTCGCCGAGCGCCACCTTGATGGCGCCCATGTCGAGGTGCGAGCAATGGTTGGCGGCGACGATGAAGCTGGTGTGCTGGGGAATGTGGCCCTCCCCCTTGACGTTGGTCTCGAGGACCCGCTCGTAAAAGAGACGCTGCGCCAGCGCCAGCCCGCGCTTGCCGGCCGCCGAAACCGCCGATGGCACGTGGATGTCGGAGTCGTCCCCGGCGCCGCCGTCGCGCGCCGCCCGCTCGCGCGCCGCCGCGACCGGACCCCGCGAGAGGAGATCGTGCAGCTCGGCGATGGTGCCGATGGTGGTGACGTCGACGCTCTCCGGAAGCGTTGCGCCCGCGCTTTCGAGCGCGCTCGACAGCTCGGCATACATGAGGCTGTCGAACCCGAGCTCCCCGAACCGACTCCCGAGCTGCAGGTCCGACCGCCGCCGTCCCGACACGGTCGCGATCGTCTCGAGCAGCCAGCTCATCTGCCCGCGATCGCCCGAGGCCACCGCGAGCGCCCCCTTGGTCTCCTCACTCTTGCGGCGCTGTCGCGCGATCTCGGCGGCCACCTCGCGACGCTTGACCGAGCGCTTGGCGCTCTTGGGCAGGTCGCCCTCCCAGAAGTGCACCCCGCGGACCCGCTTCCAGATCGGCTGATCGGCGGAGACCTTGCGGAAGTGCTCCTCGATCTTGGCCTCGACCTCCGGGCGGGACAGCGACGGATCCTGTTCGAGGTTCGAGACCACGGCGCACACCACCTGTTCGCCGGTGCCGTCGGGCACACCGACCACCGACAGCTCCTTGATGAATGGGTTGCCGCCGTACAGATCCTCGACCTCGTCGGGGTAGACGTTCTTGCCGTTGGCGTCGACGATCACATCCTTCGATCGCCCGACCAGGTAGAGGTTGCCGTCGGCGTCGAAGCGCCCGAGATCGCCGGTGTGAAACCAGCCGTCGCGAATGGCGGCGGCGGTGGCCTCCGGATTTTCCCAGTAGCCGGCCATCACGTTGCGGCCGCGGGCGATCACCTCGCCGACACCGGTCGCGCCATCGGGCTCGGCGATCTGGACCTCGATCCCGGGCAGCGGCCGTCCCACCGATCCGGCGATCGGCTTTTCTTTGGGCGAGGTCACGGTGAGCACCGGCGCCGTCTCGGTGAGGCCGTAGCCCTCGAAGAAATTGAACCCCATCCCGTAGAAGGCCTTCATGACGTCGGCCGGCAGCGCCGACCCACCGCTGATGAGGTAGCGGATCCGACCGCCGAAGCCTTCGTGCACCGGCAGAAAGATCAGGATCCCCAGATCGACGCCGGTGCGCGAGCGCAGCTCGAAGTTCGCCGCCGCCAGCAGCTTGACGAACCCTTCGAGCAGCGGCGACTTGTCCGCGAAGCGCTGGAAGAGCCTCCGGCGGAGGAGATCCCACAGCGCCGGGACGCCCACGATCGCGGTGACCCTTCCTTGCTTGAGCGTCGACGAGATGGCGTCGCCGGTCAGCTCCGCCAGGTAGGTCACCTGCGCCCCGTGCGCCAGCGGCACCAGGAGGCCGGTGGCGAACTCGAAGGCGTGGTGCAGCGGCAGCAGAGAGAGCATGCCGTCGTTGACACCGAACTCGAAGATCTTCGACAGCTCCGACACCATGAAGGTGAAGTTCCGGTGCGTGAGCATCACCCCCTTGGGGTTCCCGGTCGTTCCGGAGGTGAAGATCAGCGACGCCAGCGCGTCGGGGCCGGCACGGCGGGCCAGCGTGGCCCCGCGCTCGCGCTCGACGGCCAGCTCGGGAAGCGCGAACGCTTCTGCAAACGGCCAGATCTTGGTCGCCAGGCCGGCCTCCGCCAGGCCGCGCGCCACCGCCTCACCGTGCTTGTCGAAGAGCTCGTCGCCGAGCAGTAGGCCCACCGCCGCCGAGGCGCGCGCGACGTTGACCAGCTCGGCCACCTTCAACTCGTGGTCGACCGGAACCACGGTTCCGCCCGCCTTGAGCACGCCAAAGTACGCCATCGACCACTCGGGCGCGTTCTTGGCGCACAGGATCACCCGCTGCCCGGCCGCGACGCCGGCGCCGAGCAGGAACACCCCCACCCGCCCGGCCAGCTCCCGGAGATCCGCGTAGGTGTAGATCTGCTCGCGCTTGCCGCGCTCTATCCGCAGCGCGACGCGGGGCGCGTGCAGCTTGGTGGTGGTGTCGAACAGCTCCAGCAGGTCGTGGTAGCTGTAGACCTGCTTGGGCCGCTGCGCGTAGGTCTCATCCAGCTCCGGAAGCACCCAGCGGGCCAGCCCCGGAAAATGGATGTTCATCCAGTAGTCGTACAGATCCAG
>JADGRB010000048.1 GCA_017881315.1 Pseudomonadota bacterium | reverse complement strand
TGCCGCGCTGCCGCCTGCGCCGCCGCGCCCGCCAGCCCCGACGCTGCCCCCCGCGCTGCCGCCTGCGCCGCCACGGCCGCCAGCCCCGGTGCTGCCAGCCGCGCCGCCGCGCCCGCCGGTCGCGCCACCCGAACCGGTGCTGCCCGCCGTCCCGCCGCCGATGGCGCCCGACCCGCCGGTGCCGGCGCTGCCCGCGGCTCCGCCGCCGGTGCCGCGGCCACCCAACCCGCTGTTGCCCGCCGCTCCCCCGGTGCTGCCGCCGTGGCCACCGCCCGGCCCGCCACCGCTGGCCGTTCCGGTGCCGGTCGGGCCACCACCACAGCTGGCGGCGGCCAATGACGCGAGCGACAACACCAGTGCCAGGCGCACGCTGATTTCTCGGCGGTTGCTCCCTCTTTCTGAAGGCCCCGGGAGCGGGGCCGGACGATCGCTAGAGATCGTCGCAGGGATTGCCGAGCTTTTCGCCCAGATAGACGCCGAGCTCGTTATAGATGAGCTGATAGTTGTTGATCGGCTCGCCGGTCTTCTCGTCGACCGCCTCGATGGGAACGACGGTCAAGGTGGTCTTCTTGCTCCCCTGGATCCAGGTGGGGGGGTTCTGCCGATCGGTCACGTAGCGGAGCGAGCCCGACTTGGTCGTGAAGATCTCGCCTTCGGTGTCGGCCACCGCGTTGGTCATCTTCTGAAGCTTCATCGCTCCCTTCGGACCGACGTAGAGGCGAAAGCTCTTCTCGGTCTCGGGGGTGTTGCCCTTGTCGACGTAGAAATATTTGCCGTTGTTGTCTCGGGCCAGGCGGTGCGGGGCGCGCTTGTGCAGCGGCGGCTCGATGGCCGCCTTGGCGAGCAGCGCCTTCTTGGTCTCCGCATCCAGGATCTGAAGGTCGGTCTTGCGCTCGCCGCAGCTGACGGAGCAGATCTTCTTGTCGACGTCGGTGTCCACCGATGCGTAGAGGCGCATGTCGAGGCCGCGGAAGTTCGAGTTCTTGGTCTTGGCGAAGAAGCGCGGCTCGAAGAAGCTGTCGCCGGTCAGCACCCAGGGCGGCAGCGGCACGCGGTGGAGCGTCTTCCCGTCGCCGTAGTAGATCTGCCTCGACTGCTTCTCGCTGGGCGCCACCACGACGTAGTGGGATTTTCCGTCGGTGCAGACCGTGGTCTTCTCCAGGGTCATCCGGTCATCCAGGCTCATGGCCTTGCCCAGCGCCTGCCGGGTGAAATCGCCCATGTTGGTGGCGCTGCGGCTGGTGGTCCAATTGAGCGTCGTGCCCGCGAGCTCCATCTTCATGCTCTTGCCCATGGCGCAAACGAAGCTCTTCACGTGGCTCGCGATCGCCGCCTTCGCCTCGTTCGACTCCTCGCACATCCGGCGCATCGCATCGAGCGGCTCGCCGCAGTAGCTCCCGATGCTGAGCTCCTGCACGTCCGCGTCGCTCATCGAGCTCCAGTCGACCTTCACCGCCGGCTTGCCACCGCAGGCCTTGCTGAAGCCATCGATCATCGCCTGCATTCCCTGCTCCTGCTGCCCCACCTCGGCCTTGCGATCGAAGGCGCTCAGCGCCTGCAGGGTCCCGTCGCTCTTTTGCTTTCCGTAGCTCGCGTAGATCGCGTCCGCCTTGAGCGCGGCCGTTCGCTTCTCGTCGAAGTGGACCCGCAAGTCGTCCCGCCGACCCGGCAGGTACAGCGAATAGGAGCCGTCGCGCAGCACGAGCGTGTTCCACGCGCGCCCGTGATAGGTGGTCTCGAAGTTGGTCTTGCCGGCGTCGACGTTGTCGACGCGGTGAGGAATCGCCTTGCCGTCAAACACCGTCCCCGAGCCCGAGACCAGGATCAGGACCTGGCTGGTCGCCGGCGGCTGCATCGCCACCACCGCCACCGTCAGGCCCTCCGGTCCGGCAAAGACTCGGTTGGGCGGCGCCGTCGATTGTGCGCGCGCGGGGACCGCCAGGAGCACCGCGGTCAGCAGACCATTCAAGATCACGATGTCTCGGAGCCTCACCCATCCTCCTCAGTGTAGGTCGACGCCCAGCTTGCCACAGGCGCGCAGCACCGCGGCGCGATCGCGCGCGGCCACGTGCCCCAGCGCCGCCTTCGCGTTGCCGAGATCGCCCTGCGTGCAGTGCGCGCGGACGATGATGACGTAGGCCCGGCTGCTCTTCTGGGCATAGAGACTGTGCTGCGCCAGGCGAATGGCCTCCGCGCCCTTCCCCGCTTCTAGGGCCGCCTCGGCGTCGGCGAGATCGCCGGCGGCCGCCGGCGTGAGGGTCTCCGGTCTCGCGGCGCCACCGCCGCCGCCCGACGTTGCCGCGACCGCGCGCTTCGAGGCGTGTTCCGCCTCGATCTCCGGAAGATCTTTGGCCGCCGGCGGCGGCGCCGGGGGAGCTGGTGGCTTCCTCTCGGCCGGGAGATCGGCCTTCGGCGCGATCGCCTGCGGCGATGACGGCGCCGGCGCGGCGGCCTCCTGCGGCTTCGCCGGCGGCGTCGGCAGGAGAAACCAGCCCGCGCCCCCCGCGACCAGGGCCAGGACGACCACGAGACCCGCGATCGGGAAGGGCCGCCCGCGCTTCACCCGTTCCGTCGCCACCGGCAGAGGGGAGGTAGCTGCAGCTGCGGCCAGCGCCGGCGCCGGCAAGGTCGCGGGGACGGACCGCGGGGGCGGCGCAGCCTGTTCGAGGCTGCGGGCCGTGACCGCCTTGACGAAGGCGCCCACGTCGGCAAAACGCTCGTCTCGATTCTTGGCGAGCGCCCGCTCGACCGCGGCGACGACCGCGGCGGGCGTCGCGGGCGCCAGCTCCCGCAAGGGCGGCGTGGGCGCGTACACCACCGCGTGGATGACGGACGCCAGGGTGTCGCCCAGAAACGGCGGGCGCCCCGCCAGCATCTCGAAGACAATCGCCCCGAACGCGAAGATGTCGGTGCGGGCGTCGATCTGGTCGTTGCGCCCGGTCGCCTGCTCGGGCGCCATGTACTGCGGCGTGCCGATGAGCGCGGCGTCCTGCGTGAGCACGGTCTTGGCGCCGCGGATCTTGGAGATACCGAAGTCGAGGATCTTGACGACGTCGCGCACCTCGCCGCCGGGATCGGTCGGGCAGAGGAAGATATTGTCGGGCTTCAGATCGCGGTGGACGATCCCCTCGCGGTGGGCCGCCGCCAGCGCCGACCCGATCTGACTCACGATGGCCGTCGTCTGATCGAACGTCGGCAGGCCCCGAAAGAGCCGCGCCGCCAGCGTCTCCCCCTGCAGGAGCTCGAGCACGATGTAAGGCGCGCCGTCCGGCAAGGTGTTGAAGTCCAACACCTGGACGATGTTGGGATGGCCGAGCCGCGAGGCGATGTCGGCTTCGCGCCGGAAGCGGGCCAGCGCCACGGGATCGGTGGTGCCGAACAGAAGCACCTTGACCACCACGCGCTTGTCCGGGAGCCGCAGGTGCTTCGCCTCCCAGACGGCCCCCATCCCCCCTTGGCCGAGCAGGCGGGTGATCTCGTAGGTCTCGGCGACGACCGTTCCGGGTCGCAGCGCGCCCGGAGCGCTCGGCGCAGTGCCGCCCGCGCCCGATGCTGGCCCGGTGGGCGGCGCGATCGTGGGATCGGTTGCCGGATTGGACAGCCGTTCGGCCATGGATCTCGGATTATATAGATCCCGGCATGCCCGGACGCCGCAACCGTGCAGACGCCACGCGGGACGATCTACGCAGACGCCCCGTCGTCGGGGTAACGGCCGCGCCGCGCCCGGGGGCGGCGCGGACTTCGATCAAAGTTAGAGTGGCTTGACCGATTCGGCGCGTGGGCCTTTTGGCCCCTGCCCCTCGGTGAACTCCACCCGCTGCCCCTCGCGGAGCTGCTCGAATGTCACACCTTCAACCGCGGAGGAATGAAAGAAAAGATCCTTCCCGCTTCCGGTCGAGATGAATCCAAAACCCTTTTCAGTCAGACGCTTAACTGTACCTTCTGCCACGTTGTGTTGCTCCTTGGCTGCTGAACATACGCGCATACACCGATTTGTCCAGCCCGTAGGCGATGTAAAGGTGGTTAGCCCCCGCCGCGAATCAACATTTGACCGCTTGGATCGGTAGCTTCGACCGTTCCGTCCCCCGGGGAGCCACCGGAACCAAACTTCCTGAACTGGCCCGCGATGTAGACCTCGGTGGGGGCGGTAATCACCAGCTTGGTGGTTCCGTCCCAGGCCAGATTCACGGCCGCGGTCACTCTCCCCTGCACGAGGTTCCGCCGGCCATCTCCCAGCGCCGCTTTGACGCCGGCGCCGATCGACGGGTCGTAGAGGGCGGTGACCTTGATCCCCCGAGCCGCCAGCGCACGCGACACGATCAGGTAGCGGCCGGCGAGCAGGTCCGTCTTCAGCCCCGCGTCGCTCAGATGGTCGACCACCGCCCGGAACGGCCCCTCCAGCAGATCGTCCCAGCGGACCGCATCGACCGTCACGGTGATCCGAGAGGCCAGCGCGAGCTTGGCATTGTCGCTGTCAGAGGTGGGAAGGATTCCGACCGCCCGGTTGGCGTCGAAGACCCTGGCGACCGAATCGCCCAGCGAGCAGGCCCAGTCCCTCCCGTGGTGAACCACCGAGGACGGGGACGTGGACGTGAGCGTCTGGTCCGCCACCAGACGGTCGACCAGCACTTCGGGACCAACGCCCTTGCCGGCGTACCGTTTCATGATCGTCCCGGGCCCGAGGTTGTTGGTGAGCCCGAAGAAGACGACGTGGCCCGTCGCGAAGTCATCCGCCTCGCACCCGCTGACGTCGGGCGTCCGAGACCTGCTGGTCAGCCCGGCCGCGCAACCCGCCAGGGTCACGAGATAGACCCCCACGAGGACCGCTCTCATCGCGATCAGTGCAGCCGATCCTCTTCCAGCTTGGCTTCCAGGCAGCTCGGACAGACCTCGGCCCCCAGCGTCTGCGCAACCTCCTCGGCGTCTTTGATCTGAAGCGCCGACAGGCCCCTCGGGACGCGGCTGGTGCCACAGTAGGTCCCCGGGGTCGAGCTGTCGCGATAGCCCTGCTCCCGGGTGAGCGGAACGACGACACGCGCGCGAAGGTGGATGATCAAGCGGAGCCCGATCGAAAGAGTACGTGTTTCCCCGCGCGCCGCCACGAATAAGAATCGACGCGGTTGCTTCAGGAGCTACAGGAGAGCATCGAGCAGCCAGCTCGCCGCCGGGCCCATTCGGGACGCTTGGCGGCGAAACGCTCCCGCTCCGGCTGCTCGTCGTAAGGATGGCGCAAGACCTCCAGCAACTCCACCACCAGCCCGGGGTCACCCGCCTCCGCCGCATCGATCGCGAGCTGGGCCAGACAGTTGCGCAGCACGTACTTCGGATTGACGGCGTTCATTCGCTGCTTGCGGAGCACGGGCGGCGTCCCTTCCGCCTTCACGGAGGCCGCGTAGCGGCGGAGCCAGGTGACCGTGCGCGCGCGGGCTGGACCGGAAAGGCAGGACAGGCCCGTCCGGTCGTCCTGCGGGGGGTAATAGGCGTCGGCCAGCGGCGCCAGCAGCGCATCATCGGACGCCTCGGACCCGAGCTCTACGGGAACGTCGGCGAGGCGGCGAAAGAACACCGTCATGTCCGTCTCGACCAGGGCCAAGAGCTCGTGCAGCTCGTCGACCAGAGATCTCTCGGCGCTGTGAAGCCCGAGCTTGGCGGCAAAGTGCCGGCTCTGTTCGGCTTCGAAGGTGGCCGTGTAGATCGCCAGCGCGTCTTCCAGCGGCGGGATGCTGCCGATGAGCGGGAACAGCGACTCCGCGAGCTTGACCAGGTTCCACTTGGCGACCAACGGCTGATTCGAAAATCGGTACCGACGCTCCGCCGCGTCGGTGGTATTGGGGGTGAAGCCCGGGTCGAAGTGATCGAGGAACCCGAACGGCCCGTAGTCGATGGTCAGCCCGAGGATCGACATGTTGTCCGTGTTCATGACGCCGTGAACGAAGCCAACCCGCATCCAGTGCGCCACCAGCACCGCCGTGCGCCGGCAGACCTCGGTCAGCCAGGCGGCGTAGGTTTCGGGCGCTGGCGCGCCGAGCTCGGGGAAGTGGTGCCGGAGCGTGTAGTCGCAGACCCGGGTCAGCACGTCCACCTCGCCGCGCGCGGCGAAGATCTCGAAGTTGCCAAAACGCAGGAAGGACGGGGCGACGCGACAGACGATCGCGCCCGGCTCCGACCGTGGTTGACCGTCGTAGAACATGTCGCGCACGACCCGATCCGATGTCGAAACCAGGCTCAGCGCGCGGGTGGTCGGCACACCCAGGTGCGCCATCGCTTCGCTGCAGAGGAATTCGCGGATGGAAGATCGCAGCACCGCCCGACCGTCGGCCGTCCGCGAGTAGGGGGTCGCCCCTGCTCCCTTGAGCTGCAGCTCCCAGCGCTGGCCCTCCGCGTTCAGCACTTCACCGAGGCTGATGGCCCGTCCGTCTCCCAGCTGCCCGGCCCAGGTTCCGAACTGATGTCCGCCGTAACAGGCCGCGTACGGTTCCATACCGGGTGCCAGCGCGTTGCCGGCGAAGATCGCCGTGAAGGCGTCGGAAGCGCAGACCGCCTCCGAAAGATCCAGCAACCGAGCGACCTCGAAAGCGTGTGCGACCAGGCGGGGCTCGCGCACCGGCAGCGGCAAGATCGGCGAGAAGCAAGCGCCGCGCACGCCGCGCACGGCCCGCAGCGTGTCGGGATCGCCGGGCAACTCGCGGACGAAGGTGTTGTCGAACCGCAGCAGCGGGAAGCCGACGCCCGGCTCGAGCCAGACGGGCGCCCGTTCGGAGGTCGACTCGGCGGGGAGGCCCACGGACGTCTTCTTGGAGCGCACCGCGCTGTTTGTCAACCGAGCCGCACCCCGCGCGCCGCAACCATCGTCCCACGATGGCGGCCGCTTCGGTCGCCAGAGAACTTCGGACCGAGCCGCATCCGTGCCACAATCCGTCCGTTCATGTACCTCGACCTCAGCCACGCCGATGTCCACAGTGTCGATGGCCGCATCTTCAAGATCACCTTCACCCCCGACTGCATGGAGCACGCCTGCCGCTGCCTGCGGCAGTCCGATCGGGTCCGCAAGGATGCCTGCTGCCAGTACGGAGCCGACGTCTTCGTTCCGGAGCGCCAGGCGATTCTCCGGCGCGCGACCGAGATCGCGTCGGTGCTGAAAGAAGACCGGCGGGATCCCGCCGGCTGGTTCGACGACGCGGAGCCCGAGCCCGATCCGGACGCGCCGGCCGGCATCATCTTGCGGACCGCGACCGCCGATCCGGACGACGAGACCTCCGGATGCGTTTTTCTGCAGCACAGCGGCGAGCGCGGCTGTGGCCTGCACCGAGCGGCGCTGGTCCACGGATTCGAACCGGCGGAGATCAAGCCGACGGTCTGCCGCCTCTATCCGGTCTCCTTCGATCAGGGACGCCTCGGTCTCAGCCCCGACTTCAACCACTACTCCTGCGCGGGCGCAGAAGGTCCCACCGTCTATCGGCTGATGCGTGAGGCCATCGGCGAGATCTTCGGGGCGTCCCTGGTGCAGGAGCTCGACCGATTGGAATCGCGGCTCGGGGAGACCCGGCTGCGCGTCCTGCCGACCGCGTCGGGCCCACAAGAGGATCGTCTGACCTCCGCCGACTGACAGTTTCCTCGCGCGCAACGTTCGTATTTCGACACCCGCGCCGACACCTGAGCCGCCGATTCAACCGCGCGGGCGCTGGCCGCGCCGCATGGCGCGCTGGCATGCCGGCTGCACAAGCGGTGCAGCATGCATCGCCACCTGATGAACCTGCTTCCCGCGCTCCTGGCGGGTGCGCCCGTCCTCTTCGTCATCGGGATGCTGGTGCTGGCGCTCACGACTACCCTTCCCCACCTGGCGCAGGCGCGGGACGGGCGCTCGCGGAGATCGCCGTGACGAACCCCGTCGAGTCGACAGCCGGCGCCCGCTGGGCCCGGTGGACCGGACGCCGGCGCCGGGCGATTCTGGGAACCGCGCTGCTGGTCGGGATCGTGGCGACGCTCGTCGCGACGCGCTTGCCGCTGCACGGCGATCTGTCCTACTTGCTGCCGCCCGAGACGCGGTCGGTGCGCGACCTGCACACGCTCGAAGCGCGGGCACAGGTGTTCGGGACGATCATCGTGGGCATCGAATCGGACGACGCCGAGCGGCGCCTCCGCGCGGCCCGTCTGCTCCAGGATCGACTGCGCGCGCTTCCCAGCAGCGCCGTCGTCGGGATGAGCGCCGACAACGGGGCGAAGGATCGCTTCACCTGGGCCCACCGCCAGCTGCTGGTGCCGACCGAAGATCTGCGCGCGATGGCCGACGATCTCCGTGAACGCAAGGCGCACCTCAATCCGCTGTTCGTGTCGCTCGACGACGGATCCGAGCGCGCCGAGAGGGCCGGGCCACCGATCGGCGATCGTCTGCGCGGCCTCGAACGACAGCTCGACGCGGCCAAGCTGGGCGCGCAGAGCCCGACGCCCATCCTCTCCAAGGACGGGCGCACCCAGATCATCGTGGTGCGGACCCGGTTCGCCGCCGGCGAGGTCTCGCGCAACGCCGCCGCGCTCGACGTCGTCGAGCGCGCGGTCGACGACGCGCGGCGGGCCGCCGGGAGCGCCGTGCGGATCGGGATAACCGGCGACGTCGTGACGACCGCGATCGAGCACCGGGCGCTCTCGGGCGGCATGCTGCGGGCCACCGTCTTCACGGTGGTGATCGTCGCGGTCGGCCTGCTGCTCTTCTTCGGGGGCTCGACGGCGGCAGTGGCGGCGCTGCTCGGTGCGCTCGCGATCGGCGCGGTCTGCACCTTCGCCTTCGCCCGGCTGGCGGTCGGCCACCTGAACCTGGCCACCGCCTTCCTGGCGCCCATCGTGGTCGGCAACGGGATCAACTTCGGGATCATCCTGCTGGCGCGCTATTTCGAGGAACGCCGGCGGACCGAAGATCCCGCCCTCGCGCTGGGCGCCGCCGTACAGGGGAGCTTCGGCGGAACGCTGGCGGCCGCGCTGGCGGCGTCGGTCTCCTACGCCTCGCTGCTGGCCACCGACTTCCGCGGATACCGGCATTTCGGGGTGATCGGCGGCGTCGGGATCCTCCTCTGCTGGGCGGCGACCTTCCTGATCCTTCCGGCCGCGCTGGCGGCGCTCGAGGCGCGGGGCCTGGCGGGCGGGCGATCGCCCACGCGGCTCGGCAAGGGATTGATGCGTTTCATTCCCCGGCGCAGGGCGGCGGTGGTGGCCACTGCCCTGGTGGTCCTGGGTGGCTCGGCGCTCGGCGCCGGCCGTTACCTGGCCAGCCGACCGTTCGAGAACGACTTCAAGAATCTCCGCTCGAGCGGGAGCGAAATGCGGGAGGCGCGCCTGTGGAACGACCAGATCAACCTCGGCTTCGGTCGTGGGATCTCGGGCGGGACGGTCATCGCGCTGCCCACCCCCGAGCGAGCCCGCCAGGTGACGGAGCGGTTGCGCAGCGCCGACCGCGGCAAACCGCCCGGGGAGCGCCTCTTCGCACGCGTCTCCACCCTGGACGACCTCGTGCCACCCGATCAGGATGAAAAGCTGGAGCTGCTGGCGGAGATCCGCGCGCTGCTGACCCCCGCCACCCTGGCGAGCATGAACGAGAGCGATCGCCGGATCGCGACCGAGCTCAAACCGCCCCCGCACATCGACCGGATCGCGGAGACGGACGTGCCATCCGAGCTGGCCTGGCCCTTCACCGAGCAGGACGGCACCCGCGGCCGCATCCTCATCGCGACGACCGGCGCGGGTTTTGATCTCTGGCGCACCGAGGACCTGGATCGCTTCGTGAGCAGCTTCCGCGCTCTCGGCCTCGGACCCGATCTGGTCGTGGGCGGCAACGCCTTCGTCCAGCACGATATCGTCCGCTCCGTCGACAGCGATGGGCCCCGCGCGACGGCGGTGGCGGCGATTGGCGCCGTCCTGGTGGTGTTGCTGGTCCTGGGCCCGACGAGGCAAGCGGCGGTGACCCTGCTCTGCGCGGCGTCGGGAATCTCCCTGCTGCTCACCGCGGCCAGCTTCGTCGGCCTCAAGATCAATTTCCTCGACTTCGTGGCGCTGCCGATCACCATCGGGATCGGCATCGACTACGCCGTCAACATCGCGGCCCGCCACCGCGTCGAAGGACCGGGATCTTCCGGGCGGATCGTGATGGCCGCCGGTCCGGCGGTGGCGCTGTGCTCCTACACCACCGTGGTTGGATACGCGTCGCTCCTCCTGTCGGTGAACCAAGGCATTCGATCTTTCGGCCTGGCCGCCCTGATCGGAGAGCTCACCTGCCTCGGCGGCGCGCTGGCCCTGGCCCCCGCCCTGCTCGACCTCCGGCGCCGCCGGCGCGCCGCAAGGCCTGTCGGAGCCGTCTCGACGCCCGTCTTTCACACGCAGTCGACCTGATGAGCCCGGACCCGATAGGGCGAACCCGATACGGCGAGGCGGCGCTCGAGTCGTCGCCCCGTCAGGCGGCGCGCTGTCTCAATCGCTGAACGGTATCGATCAGGGTTTCGATCTGAAACGGCTTGTGGATGAGGGCCGCGACGCCCGACGGTCGGTCCTGGGTGGCGGCTGTCAAGACCACCACCGGAACCTTCGCGAGCTTGGGATCGCGTTGAATGACCTCCAGCACTTGCCAGCCGGTCACCAGAGGCATCATCAAGTCCAGAATGACCAGGTCGGGCGGCGCCCGCGGATCATGGGCGAGAAAATCCAGGGCCTGTTTTCCGGTTCTGCACGGAATGACGTCGCACCCGATCTCCTCCAGAAGATCCTGCACGACATCCCGTATCTCCAGATCGTCTTCGGCCAGAAGAATCGTCATCGGGTCCAGGTCGAGCTCGACGGTCATGGGTGCTTCCCGCTTTCGGGCTCGCGCCCACCGGCCTGCTGCGCCGCCAGGTGCGCCAGGATCCCCAGCAGCTCATCGATGTCGAGCGGCTTCCGCAGACACGCCACCGGGTGGAGGGAGCTGGCCTTCTCCTTCGCGTTCGTGTCCGCCGAGATGACGACCACGGGAATCGAGGCCCAGGCCTGATGCCCCTGCTGGAGCGACCAGAATTCCCAGCCGTCCATCACCGGCATCATGAGATCCAGCACGATCGCGGTCGGCAGGTGGTGGCTCTTGCCGAGTTGTTCGATCGCGTCGACCCCCGTCTTGGCAAGGGTGACCCGGTAGCCCTCCTCCTCCAGCACCTCGGCGATCGACTCTCGGACGTCCCGATCGTCCTCCACCAGCAGGATCCCCGCTATCGGCATCGACATCGAACCGTCCTCCGTTTCCATATCAGGCGCTCAAGGCCCGGTGCGGGCCGCTGTCGACCCGCGCCAACGCGGCCGCGCTTCGGGGCAGCTCGACGACGAACACCGAGCCCGCGCCCGGGCGGCTCTCGACCTTTATCGATCCACAGTGCGCATCGATGATCTGCCGAGTGATGTAGAGGCCGAGCCCCATCCCGCCATACGATCGGGACGAGACCGCCCGCTGAAACCGCTGGAAGATCCGATTGAGATCGGCGCCGTCGATCCCGATGCCATGGTCCGCGATGCGCAAGCGGCCCCCCTCGGGCGTCACCTCGACGGTGATCTCGATCGGTTTGCCGCCGCCGTACTTGATGGCGTTTCCCAGCACGTTGGTCACCACCTGTTCCAGGCGCAGACGGTCCCACTGACCGACGACCGGTGTGAAGCTCTCGAGCACGAGATGGCAGTCGGCCGCCGCCAGCTCCTCGGCGAAACGGCCCGACACCTCCCGGACCACGTCGGCCAGATCGACGGTCTCCGTCTGCAGCCGCAGGCGGCCCGACGAGATCCGGGAGACGTCCAGGAGATTGTCGATGAGCGCCTGCAGGCGGTGCACCTGGCGCTCGCATCTCTCCAGGATCCGCTGCAGCTGCTCCGGCGCGACCCCGCCCGGGGTGCGCCGGGGCCCGAGAAGCCGCTGGAAATGGATCTGCAGCGGGGTGAGCGGGGTCCGCAGCTCGTGAGAAGCGATCGAGAGGAACTCGTCGCGGACCCGGATCGCTTCCTGCGCTTCGCGGTAGAGGCGCGCGTGCTCGACGCCCATGGCGATCCGCTGGGCCAGCTCCTGGGCGGTTCCCAGATCGAGCGCGCCGAACCGCCTGCCCGGATGCGCCGAAACAAACAGGATCTGGCCCAGGACCTGGTCTCGAATCACGAGCGGGACGATCAAGGTCGACCCGCAACCGAGCTTGCGGAGCAACCCCGCCGTTCCGTCGTCCAGATCCCAGAGGTCGGCGGCCCGCGTGCACAGATCGGTCAGCATCTCTGAACAGTCGCTGCCGCGCAGGCTCCGACAGAAACGGGGGTTCTCGAGGAGGCGTCGTCCCAGCTCGGTCACCTCGTTGCCTATGCGATGGTCGACGTGGGCCGCCGCCAGGTGATACCCATTCTCCGCGGTGCGATCGACGGTGGCGATGACACACCAGTCGCAGAACGATGTCGTCACCAGCCGCGCCACATCGTCGATCGTCACCCGGTGGTCGAGCGAGCGCAGCAGAAACTGACTGGTGCCGGCCAGCAAGCGCTGACGCTCTTCGGTCCGTCGGCGATCCGTCACGTCCTCGATGACCGCGATGAAGTGCTTGGCCCTTCCGGCGTGGTCGTACACGAGCGATCCCGTCACATCCAACCAGATCGTGTGCCCGAGCTTGTGCAGATACCTCTTCTCGCGGTGGTAGGTGCCAATCTTCCCCGAGGCGAGCTGTTCGAGCCCCGCCAGCTCGTCGGCCAGGTCGTCCGGATGTGTCACGTCCTGAAGACCGCGCTCCAGACACTCCTCCCGGGAGTAGCCGATGATCTGGCAGAAGCGCGGGTTGACCCGTATCCAACGACCCTCGAAGGAGGTGTGGGCGATGCCGACCGGGGCCGCGTTGAACGACGCTTCATAGAGTGCGTCGCTCTCCTTGAGGGCCGCTTCGCCCCGTTCCCGCTCGGCCAGCCGCAAGGCCTCTTCCTGCCGGCGGATCTGGCGGGTCATCCGGTAGAGATCGACGAAGACCGACACCTTGGCTTTGACGATCTCGGGGTTGAGCGGCTTTACCAGGAAGTCGACCGCTCCCGCCGCGTACCCCTCGCTGACCAATTCCAGCTCGGGGTCGGCGGTGAGGAAGATGATCGGAATGCGTTTCGAGGCCTCCCGCATGCGTATCAGGCGGGCGGTCTCGAACCCGTCCATCGTGGGCATGAGGACGTCGAGAAGGATGACCGCAAACTCTTGCTTCAGGATCAGACGCAGCGCCTCCGCCCCGGAGCGAGCCGTCACGATCTCGACACCGGGCACCGACAACATGACCTCGAGGGCGAGGACATTCTCGTCTCGGTCGTCCACGATGAGGACGGTGGCAGTGTCGTCGCCGGTCATATCTTCTCTCGAGTCCGCGCACCCATCTTGATGTCAAACCGCGGACCGAGGGCGGATGGGGCGTTGCGGGCCTTCGAGGGACTTCAAATCTTGTACCAAATCAACTCCCGTACCCTCTGAGGGAGATGCGCGCGCTAATGTTTCAAAGGTGTAACACCTGCCCTTTCGGCGTTACGTCCAGAAAACGCGTCGACCGCGCGCAGGAGTTCCTGGGTCGCCGCCAGGTTCAGGGATCGCCGCGAGGAAGGCTGGCCGTGAACGTCGTGAGGTCCTTGGTGGAGGCCACCTCCAGAGTTCCGCCGTGCGCGGCCACGATCTCGCGGCTGAGAAAAAGCCCCAGGCCAAGCCCGCCCCTCCTGGTACCCGTCTCGCCATGCTGAAAGGGCTCGAAGAGCACCGGGAGCAGGTCGCCCGAGACCCCGCCGGCGCTGCTGACATCGATCCTGACGCGCAGCGGATCTCGCCCGTCGATCCGGACGCCGATCGCCCCGTCGACGGTCCCGTGTCGGAGGGCATTGCTCACCAGATAGGAAGCCGCTTGCGCCAGACGTTCCGCGTCCCACCCGCCGTGGGCATCGCCGGTGTGTTCGAAGGCGATTGGGCGGCCACCCGCCCCGGCGGACAGCTGGTCGACCACTTGACGAAAAATGGGCACGGCGTCCGCCCGCTTGCGTTCGATGCGCAGCCCCTCGGCGCCGCGCGTCCGCGTGAAATCGAGCAACTGCGCGATCATTTGATTCATTCGGCTGCCCGCGGTGAGGATCCGCCCGATAGCCCGCTTCAGGTTTTCGTCGTCAACCTTGCGAGACATGACCGTCGCGGACATCAGGATGGCACCGAGCGGGTTTCGTAAATCGTGGCCCAGGATCCCCGCGAAGAGATCGTTCACCACGACCATATGGTTCAGCTCGGCGCCCATACGGGTATTCTCAGCCTGCAGCCCCTCGACCTGGCGGCGAATCGAACCACGCGCGGCCGTTGCGGGTAGCGCGTCGATCTCCTGCAAGAGCTGGCTGGTCTCGGTGCCGTCCATCGCCCTTTGCAGACTACCTCCCAGACCGGAGATCTACGCCGGGATAACGCTGGTTTCCCCCGAGACCACGATCGTCGTCAGTCCCTCGTCACTCGACCAGCTTGCGGCCGGTGATGAGACGAATCAGCACCGTCACGACCGCCAGCACCAGCAGGATGTGAATGAATCCCCCCAGCGTGTACGAGCTCACCATCCCGAGCACCCAAAGAAGCGCCAGAACAACTGCAATGGTCCACAACATTGGTATCCCCCTGGTCAGTTACGAATCGGTCTGATTCACGCTGCTTCACGGATCGTGCCATCAGTCCACCCGGCTTCGACGCTAGATTCGCTCGCGAAACCTCTGTCCGAACTGCCACTTCTCGGTAACCGATCTCGACCGACGTCACCAAAGGGTGACATCCCGGGTTTTCAACCTGCGTGAAAGCCAGGCGACGCGGGCCCTGCCCGTTCTGGCACAGCTAATGAAGCAGCTAGTACGAGACCCATGAGCGCGGATCCCAACCTCTCGCTGCAGGAAGATAGCGCCGACAATCTTTGGGCGATCGTCCTGGCCGGGGGCGAGGGGAGCAGGCTCGCCCCGGTGACCCGTCTCCTTTATGGATGCGATCTGCCAAAGCAGTTTGCTTTTCTGGATGGCGACCGAAGCCTCTTGCAACAGACGATGGACCGTATCGCACCGATCGTTCCGCCCCACCGCACGGTGGTGGTGGTGGCAAAGAACCGGCGCCGAATGGCGGAGATTCAGCTCGGCCGTTACCGGGGCGTCCAGATCGTGTCCCAGCCTTCCAATGCGGGAACGGGCCCCGGCGTCTTGCTGCCGCTGTCGCTCATCAAGGCTCAGTGTCGCAAGGCCGTCGTGCTCGTCACGCCGTCAGATCATCACATCCCGGCGCCCGCTCGGTTCCTCAGCGCCGCCCGGCTGGCGGCCGCGACGGTCCAGTACGCTCCCTCGGGTCTGGTGGTGCTCGGGGCCAAGGCCGACGGTCCGGACCCCGACCTGGGCTGGATCGTGCCGGACGATCCGGTGGTAACATCCGAAGTGGATCTGGTTGGTCTCTTCGTCGAGAAACCACCGGTGGCCGTCGCCCAAAAGCTGTTTCAGAAGGGGGGACTGTGGAACACGATGGTCGTCCTCGGCACCGTCGAATCTTTCTGGCGCCAGGCCGGACGCCATATGCCAGATCAGATCGCCCTCTTCGATCGCTACGTCGCGGAGCTCGCGAAGAGCGACGGCCACCCGGAGGCGAACGCGGACCGGCTGCTCGCGCAACTCTACCGGTCGATGCGCCGAGCCGACTTCAGTCGATCGATCCTCCAGCATGCGCGGGGCACGGCGGTGGTAAAGCTGAAGGGGTCGGGGTGGTCCGACTGCGGGACCCCGGCGCGCCTCCTGGCCTGCCTCGGCGAGGCCATCGGCCGGGGCCGCAAGCAGGCGCTGAGAGCGGCTCTCAACGCCCTGATTGCTGTCCCCACTTGAGGCCGAGCCGGTCGTCGCGGCCCACCCCGGGTGGATCTCTGCTAAAGACAACCTGGAACTTCACGCCCGTTCTGGGCGAGGACGCTCCCAGGGGGGCCCAGGTGACTCAGTGCTAGACATCCTTCTCGTCGATGATGAGCCCGAGCTGCGCGAGCTCCTCGAAGAGCAGCTTCGCGAGGCGGGCCACCAGGTTCAAACCGCCACCGATGGCGCCGAGGGAATGGACCAGCTTCAACGGCGGGTGTTCGACCTGGTGATCTGCGATGTGCGACTCCCGGTCGTCGATGGCTTGACCCTGTTTCGGCGGGTGCGCAAGGAGATGCCGTCGACGGAGGTCATCCTGATGACCGCCTACGCGGACGTCGCGCAGGCGGTATCCGCCCTGAAGGAAGGCGCCTACGATTATCTGACCAAGCCGTTCGATGTGGACGAGCTTCTGCTTCAGGCCCGCCGCATCAACGAGACCCGTGCCTTGCGGCGCGAGCTGGAGAAGGCGCGCGGGGAGCTCTCCGACCGCAGCGCCGAGACGACCTTGATCGGTGAGTCCCCGGCCATCCGCCGGGTGATCGAGATGAGCAAGATGGTGGCGCAAAGCGACGCCCCGGTGCTGATCACGGGCGACAGCGGAACCGGCAAGGAGGTCGTGGCGCGGCTGATCCACGAAAAAAGCGCCCGCCGCGACAAGCCTTTCGTGGCGGTCAACTGCGGGGCGCTGGCCGAGAACCTGATCGAGGCCGAGCTGTTCGGACACGAGCGCGGTGCCTTCACGGGCGCCGTGAAGAAGCGCGACGGCCGCTTCAAGGCGGCCGACGGCGGCGTACTCTTTCTGGACGAGATCGCGGAGCTGCCCGCTGCGGCCCAGGCCAAGCTGCTGCGCGTGCTGCAGGAAGGGACGTTCGAACCGCTCGGCACCAACACGGCCATTCAGGTGGACGTCCGGATCATCTCGGCGACCCACCGAAACCTGCTCGAGCGGATCAAGGCCGGTCTGTTCCGCGAGGATCTATTTTATCGCGTGAACGTCATCGAGATTCAACTGCCGCCCCTGCGCGAGAGGCCCGCCGATCTCCCGCTGCTCCTGCGGCACTTCATCCAGCGCTTCACCGCGCCCGGGGCGGCCTTTCCCCGGATCTCGCCCGCGGCCTGGGCGAGCCTGATTCAGTATGACTTCCCCGGGAACGTGCGGGAGCTGTCCCATGCGGTCCAGCACGCGATGGTGCTCTCCGGTGGCCAGGAGATCGATCTTCAGCACCTCCCGCCGTCGATCGTCGACACCAAACTGCCCGCCTCCCTGACCGCGGCGGTTGAAGGGACGGCGATTCGTCCGCTGCACCTGGCGATTCGCGAGTTCGAGCACCAGTACCTCCAGCACGCCCTGAAAGCGGCGGATGGCAAACGTAACCGGACCGCGGCGATGCTGGGCATCTCGCGCAAGACCCTCTGGGAAAAGCTGCGCCACAGCGGGCTCGACGCCCCGGCCGAATCGGAGTCCGACGAGAACGACTTGTCATAACCCAAGCGGGCGGCATGGCGCTTGAATGATTAGGCGCCAACCCATGAATCCCGCGGAAGTTTGGCGCAATGCGTTTCGCGACGGTAACAACACTGTCGCCATGGTTACGCAACGGTGACATGAGGAGATGATGAGTCCCCCCGTGCTCGACAGCAGGTTGCTGGTCGACGACGAACGCGAGATTCGAAAGCCCTCCAGGCTGCCCGAGTCGCCGGGAAATGATCTGGCGATCGCCTTCGACCATCGGGTGCAGTTCTACGAGCACGAAGAGTTCCTCTACCGGGTGGTCGCGGAGTTCTTCGGTGCCGGCCAGAAAGCCGGCGAACCGCTGCTGGTGATCGCCACCGAGCCGCATCGGCGCCAGTTGCTCGCCGAGCTCGGCGCGGGCGGTTTCGATGTCGATGGGCTGCAGCGGTCCGGCCAGCTCACGCTGCTCGACGCCGCGGAGTCCCTGGCGGGCTTCATGGTGGACGGGTCGCCCGACCGGGAGTTGTTCCAGGCGCAGATCGGGAGCGCCGTCGCGAAAGCCCGCTCGGCGAGCCGCAATGGACACATTCGGGCCTTCGGCGAGATGGTCGACCTCTTGTGGCAGTCGGGAAATTCCGCGGCGATGATCCGGATCGAAGAGCTCTGGAATGAGCTGGGTCAGGACGGCTCGCTCTCGCTGCTCTGCGCCTATTTCGTTTCCACGCTCGACGGCCCGGGGCGGATCGAGGAATTTCAGAAAATCTGCGCCCACCACGCGCACGTCATTCCGTCGGAGGGCCAGTCGATGGTCGGTGACTCGAGCGCCCGCTTCGATGAGGTTCGCCGCCTGCAACAGCGGGCGCAAGCGCTCGAGGGGGAGATCGAGCACCGAAAGCGCCTGGAACAGGCGCTGCGCGGCGCGCTGGCGGAGCGCAAGCACGCCGAGGAGGCCCTGCGGGAGAGCCAGCAAGAGCTGCTGGACTTCTTCGAGAACGCCGTCGAGGGGTTCCACTGGGTCGGCCCGGACGGCGTCATTCTGGCCGCCAACCGCGCGGAGCTCGAGCTGCTCGGCTACAACAGGGACGAGTACGTCGGCTGCAACATCGCCGAATTCCACGTCGACCAGGAGGTCATCGCCGACATCCTCGCGCGGCTCGGACGCAACGAGACGCTGAGGGGCACCGAGGCCCGGCTCCGTTGCAAGGACGGGTCGATCAAGCACGTCCTCATTCATTCGAACGTATTCTTTCGCGACGGCGAGTTCATTCACACGCGTTGCTTCACCCGCGACATCACCGACCGCAAGCGGCTCGAGGACGAGCTCCGCCGCCAGAACGAAGATCTCTCGCGAACCGTCCGCTTCAGCGAGATGTTCGTCGGCATCCTGGGCCACGACCTGCGAAATCCTCTTTCGGCCATCGCGACCGCGGCCAGCCTGCTCGGGCGACGCGCCGACTCCGACAAGGTCGCCAAGCCCGCCACCCGCATCCTCAACAGCGCGGCGCGGATGAGCCGGATGATCGATCAGCTGCTGGACTTCACCCGCATCCGGCTCGGCAAAGGGATCCCCATCCAGCAGCGGCAGACCGATCTGGCGGAGGTCTGTCGGCTGGCCATCGACGAGCTGGAGAGCACGGGCGAGACCCGCAAGATCCAGCTCGAAGCGAGCGGCGACCCGAGCGGGTTCTGGGACGCCGATCGACTCTTGCAGCTGGCCTCCAATCTCCTCGCAAACGCCCTCGCCCACGGCACCGGCCCGGATCCCATCGCGATCCGCGTCGACGGGACCGACGGCTGGGTCGGGCTGGAGATCCAGAATGCCGGTGTCGTTCCGCCGGAGGTCATGCCCGTGCTCTTCGAGCCGTTCCGCAGCGGCGCCAACGAGAAGCAGGCGCGGTCGGGCGGCCTCGGCCTGGGGCTGTTCATCAGCCAGCAGATCGCGATCTCGCACGCCGGAACCATCGAGGTGTTCTCCTCGGAGAGCGAAGGCACCCGTCTGCGCGTTCGCTTGCCGCGAACCCCGCCGTGCTCGGAACCGGCCTTCGGATCCGCCGGAGACTATCCGCAGTGATACAGAAGACCGTGCTGGTCGTCGACGACGAAACCGACATTCGCGAGTCGCTCAAGGACGCGCTGGGAGACGAAGGCTATGAGGTCGTCCTGGCCTCGAACGGCAAGGAGGCGCTGCAGCTTCTGCCCGGGCTCTCCCGACCTTGTGCCGTCATCCTGGACATCATCATGCCCATCATGAGCGGGACCGAGCTCTACGAGGCGATGCAGGCGACGCCGACTCTCGCCAACATCCCGGTCCTGATGTCGACCTCGGATCCCTCGCGCGTTCCCAGCCAGGTGCCGGTCATGAAGAAGCCGATCAATCTCGATCGGCTGCTGAAGGTCGTCGCCGGGCTGTTCTGACCGAGATCTGATCTACTGCTTTCGATCCGTAGGCACACCTCTTTCCGACGGGTGGCGGAGCGGCAGCACCACCCGGATCGTCGAGCCCCGACCGAGCACGCTTTCGACCAAGATGTGGCCACCGTGCTCGATCACGATCCGATGGGAGACCGCCAGGCCCAGCCCGGTGCCCTCCCCGATCGGCTTGGTGGTGTAGAACTGCTCGAAGATGTGCGGCAGGACGTCCGCCGGAATCCCGGCGCCGGTGTCGCGAATATCGACCGCCACCTCGCCCTCCAGCACCGAGGTGGTGAGCGTGATTTCGTTGTCGTGCGCAAGCCCCTCGGGCATCGCCTGCGCCGCATTCAGGAGCAGGTTCAGGAACACTTGCCCGATGGCCGACCGGTCCCCCAGCAGCGCGGGCAGGACGCCGTACCGTTTGACCACCGTGGCCCGGTGCTCGATGTGATTGCGGGCCATCGCCAACGATTCGTCCAGAAGCTCGTTCAACGAGTAGAGCCCGCGTTTGCCCTTCGGAGGTCTGGAGAGACCTTGCAGGTTCTTGACCACGTCGCGGATCCGGCGCAGCCCGTTGCGGCTCTCCTCCAGCATTCCACGCAGGGAGGCGAGCTTCTGCGCCGAGGTGGCCACCCGCGAAGGTGCAGCGCCCTCGGCGCATTCTTCCAGCAGAAGACCGAGCTCATTGACGACCAGATCCACGTTCAGCGACACGTAGGTGAGGGGATTGTTGATCTCGTGGCCGACGCCCGCGGCCAGCCGGCCCAGCGCCGCGAAGCGCTCGGCCTCCTCCAGTCTTCCGAGCAGCCGTTGGCGTTCGGCGTGGGCCAGGATGCGGGCGACCGTCTCGAGAAGGGTGCGGGTGCTGAGGGGCTTGCGAAGGTACCCGTCCGCGGCGATCGCCTCCGCCTTGGCGCTTCCGTCGGCGGAAACCGCGAGCACCGGAATGATGGCGAGGTTGGGATCGTTCTTCTGCGCCGCTCGGAATTCCCAGCCGTCCATCACCGGCATCCGAAGATCTAGCAGGATCAGGTCGGGACGCGATCCGGCGTGCAATCGTTCGAGCGCCGCCCGTCCATTTTCGACCGGGACGACCTCGTACCCCGCCTCCTCCAGGACCCCCTGCACCGCCTCCCGGATGTGGAAGTCATCCTCGACCAACAGAATGACTTTGCGTTCGGTCCTCGGCGAGACGTTGCCGGCCCCCGCCCCCAACGCCCCGGTCGCGCCATCCGAGCTGCCAGGATCATAGATATTTGACAAATCCTGCGCCGACTGAGCTTGTCGCGTCCGCCGCCAGGATTCACCGCCATTCAATACAGGGTTATTCAATTGATCCCCATCCTCATAGGCGTTCAGCGTCACGAGATCCGCTTTGCAAGTCAGCGGCCGCTTAATCATTTCACGAGTGGGCCGACCTGGCGTCAAGCGAAAATAGGAACAGCGCCAGAGCACCATTGCCGCCCACGACGAGGTTCGCGAGAAGCTGGCCCCCGTCGAGACCCAGATCGATCGCATCGCTCGCCTGGTCACCGACATGCTCGCGGTTTCGAAACTTCGACGGGCGGAGTAGCTGCGGCCGATCGAGACCGACGCCGGTCTACTCCTTCTCGAGCTGGTGAGAACGGTTGCCGCCATCGGCGCACGCAGGACATCGTGACGGGTAGAAGCCGCTACCGAATGTTGGGCCTCAAAGACCGGATCGTTACCTTGTCGTAACGTTGGCTCGCGGCCCGGCTTGAAGCCCAGGCGTTCCGCGACGGT
>JADGRB010000047.1 GCA_017881315.1 Pseudomonadota bacterium | reverse complement strand
ACCACCCGGACGACGAGCACCGGTTCTTCCACGAGCTGGCGGGCACCTTGGCGGAAGCCGACCAGATCCTGCTGCTCGGACCGTCGGTGACGAAGCTTCACTTCCTCAGATACCTGCACAAGCACCACGCCGCGGTCGAGCCGCGAATCGTGGGCGTCGAGACGGCCGATCATCCGAGCGATCGCCAGCTGATCGCCCATGTCCGTCAGTATTTCAACGAAGCGCCCGCCCGGCGCGGCACCCCGGCTTAGCCTTCGGGCCAAGCGCCGACGCCGCATGTTGGGGTGGCTCGGGTGGTTCGGGTTCAAGCGCCGGCGCCGCGCGGCGCTCCGGGACCGCCCGTTTCCGGTCGCGTGGCGCGCGATCATCGACAAGAACGTCCCCTACGCGGCGTCCCTGTCGCCCGCGGATCGGGAAGAGCTGCTCGGGCACGTGCAGGTGTTCCTGTCGGAAAAGAACTTCGAAGGGTGCGCCGGTCTGCAGATCACGGACGAGGTTCGGGTCACCATCGCCGCGCAGGCCTGCGTCCTGCTCCTGCACCGGGAGAGCGACTACTACCCGCGGTTGGTCTCGATCCTGGTCTATCCGTCGACCTATCTGGTGCCGGGCGGGCGCGGCGGCGGCGATGGCCGCCCGGCGGATGCGCCGCAGGCTCGCCTGGGCGAATCTTGGACGCGCGACGTGGTGGTGCTGGCCTGGGACAGCGTGGTCGCGGGCGCCTCGGACATTCGCGACGGGCACAACGTGGTGCTGCACGAGTTTGCGCATCAACTGGATCAAGAGGACGGCGCCGGTGACGGCGCGCCGATTCTTCCCCGGCGCTCGATGTACGTCGCCTGGGCGCGGGTGCTCGGCCGCGACTTCGATCAACTGGTACGCGACACCGAGCGGCACCACCGCACGCTCATCGATCGCTACGGCGCGACCAATCCCGCAGAGTTCTTCGCGGTGGCGACCGAGACCTTCTTCGAAAAACCGCGCCAGCTCAGAGCGAAACACCCGGAGCTCTACCTCCAGCTGCAAGAGTTCTATCGCCAGGACCCGGCCGAGCTCTCCTAGTAGTGGCGCTCGTGGTCGCGATCTCGGTCGTGGCGATGGTCGTGGTCATGGTCGCCCGACCCATGATAGCCCCGGCCCCCGTACTCGGGCGGGCCGCGCCGGTAGTAGCACCCGGAAAGAAGGGCTGTGGCGGCTACGACGATCATCCCGGCGACAGAGCCGATCGTGCGCCGCCTCCGCGCTGATTTCAGGCTCGTTTGCATGATGGTCAACCTGGGGACGACGGGTGCCAACACAAGAGCGCGCTATTCGAGCAGGTCGGTCGCCACCAGGCCCAAGGCGGCTCAGCCGTTCGCGCGAGGCTCGCGGGGCGCGATCAACGCGAGGCCCGCGATCGACGCGAGCGCGGCGAGCGCCGCGCCGGCGAGCATGAGGGTCCGGAAAGCGGCGACATAAGCGGCGTCGAAGGCCGCGCGGAGGGGCGCGCGAAGCGCCGGGGCCACCCGGGAGAAGTCTGCTCCGCCGAGTCGGTTGCGTTGCGCGTCGACGGCGCTCGCCACCGACGGTGAGAGCGACAGCGGCGCCAGCGCAGAATCGAGCACGACGTTGAAGCGGCGGAGCAGCAGCACGCCGAGCGCCGCGATCGCGAGCAGGCCGGCGGTCCTCGAAACGGCGTTGTTGATCCCGGAGGCGATGCCCGCGTGTCGCGGATCGACCGCGCCCATGACCGCGGCCGTGAGCGGCGCGACGGTGAGGCCCATCCCGATCCCCAGCACCACGATGCCGGGGAAGAAGGTGGTCCAGTAGGCGCCCCCGGTCGCGGGGAGCGCGAGCAGCGCGAAGCCGACGCCGGCGGTCAGCGGCCCGACGAAGAGCAGCGGGCGCGGGCCGATCCGCGCGGCCAGCGCGCCGGCCCAGCGGCTCATGGTCGAGATCAGCAGGATGAGCGGAAGCAGCGCGGCGCCCGCCGCGGCTGGGCTGTAGTGCTGGACCTGGATCAGGTTGAAGGGGACGAAGAACAGGGCGCCGCCCAGGGCGGCGTAGAGCAGGAGCGTGAGAAGATTGGCGCCCGCGAAGGTGCGCGAGCGAAAGAGCCCGAGCGGGAGCATCGGCGAGGTTCGCCGGGCCTCCACGGCGACGAAGACCAGGAGCGTCGCGACGCCGAGGCCCAGCAAGACGATCGACCGCGCCTCGAGCCCGCCGGTCGGCCCCGCGTTCACCAGCGCGTAGACCACCAGGCCGAGCCCGGCCGTCGCGAGCGCCGCGCCCGGCAGATCGAGACGCCGCGGGGCGTCCGGATCGCGGGTCTCGGCGACCCGAAGGGCGGCGAGCGCGACCACCAGCGCCGCGAGCGGGAGATTGAAGAAGAACAGCCAGCGCCACGAGGCGTGGGCCACGACCCAGCCGCCGGCGACCGGTCCGATCGAGGCGGTGACGCCGCTCGCGGCGGACCAGGTCCCGATCGCGGCCCCGCGCGCCCCTTCCGGATAGGCCGCGCTGATGAGCGCGAGGCTCCCGGGCACCAGCAGCGCCGCACCCACGCCTTGAACGGCGCGCGCCGCGATCAGCCACTCGACGCGTGGCGCGGCGCCGCAGGCCGCCGAGGCCAGCGCGAAAAGCAGCACGCCGGCCAGGAACACCCCGCGCCGGCCCAGGCGATCGCCAAGCGCGCCGCCGACCAGGACCAGCGACGCGAGCAGCAGCGCGTACGCCTCCACGATCCACTGCACCTGCCCGACGCTGGCGCCCAGGCTTCGCTGCATGACCGGCAGCGCCACGTTGACCACCGTTCCGTCGAGAAAGGCCATGCTCGATCCGAGGACCGCCGCCACCAGCGCGAAGCGCGGATCCCGCTCCGAGGCGCGCCCCCGCCCGTGCGTCGTTTGGGGAACGGTCGCCTCGAACATGGGCTCGGTCAGGGACTCACGGACTGTTCCCAGAACACCACCTCGCCCTGCCGATTGGCGACGAAGGAGACGCCGCCGTCGTGGGAGATGACCACCGCGAGACCGGTGGGGTGATCGTGGACGAAGCGGTAGGCGGCCCGGTGGCGGGTCCCGACGCTCTCGATGTCGTCGGGCTCGCGCCGCTGGCCTTCGATGTCGAGCGCGCGCCAGACCCGAAAAGGCGCGGGGAGATCGGCCGAGACCTCGGCGCCGAAGCCGAGCAGCCCGAATCGTTTGTCGACCACCACGGCCCCATCGATGGATGACAGGTTGGCGATGAGCCGGCTCAGCTCGAAGACCGACTGTTCCAGCTTCTCCATGCCCGGGCTGGAGTCCCGCGCGAAGTCCAACCACCCGACCGACGCCTTCGAGGTGGCGACGGCGACGCGTTCCAGGATCTGGAACAGCAAGGTCCGGTAGCGGCGCGAGGGCTCGTCCTGCTCGAAGCGGTACTTGAGTCGCAGTCCCCGCACGTCGCTCGGGGCCGCGCCGGTTTGCGCGTCCACCACCAGGAACAGGCCGCCATGCCCCGCGCCCCGGACCAGCTGAATGGCCCGGCGGACCATGTGCTGACCCACCCGCCCCACCAGCGAAGGGTCGGCCAGCGTCGGCGACTCGGTCTTGGCCTGGAGCGCGGCGTGCTCGGCTTGAACCTCTTCCCGCTCGCGGGCAAACAGCGCCGAAAGCCACTCCGAGTCGAACACGTCCATGAGCGCGTCGACCAGCAGCCCCCGCTCCAGCGCGCCCACCAGCTTTCCGGCGGAACGGACCGCCAGGTGCCCCGGGGCCGTCACGTGGATGATCGGATCGTAGCTCCAGTTGGGGACCAGGCTCCGCCCGCCCCAGGTGGGCGCCAGCCAGGCCGGTCCCGAGTGGGCCAGACCCCAGATCCGCAGCTTCCCCTCTTCGGCCGAGGCGCCGATGAGCGAGGTCTCGAACGGCGCCGACGGGCTGAGGCGGCGGAGCTCGTCGGCGGTGAGCGGACGGCTCTGATCGAATCGCAGACGCAGCACCCCTTCGTTGGGAACGCCGGTCGCCGGCAGCTGGTCGGCGGCCGTGAGCAGCAGGCGAAAGCGGGTGGGCCGCGTTTCTTCCGAGGTGAGCGACGCCTGGAACGCGACCGACAGCGCTTGACCCAGCGCCTCCCGGGACACCGACAGCGCCCGATCGGCGGGCCAATGGTCCACCACGTACTCCGCGAGGTCCGGTGGATAGGCGTGTTCCGCCGACATCGCCCTAGCATGGCCCGATTTCGCCGATCGTGCGATCGTCACCCTCTGCGATGGGCGCGACGCTCGACAACACCGCCGACGTCGACACGCCGGAGCTGGTGCGGTTCCGGTACCGGGTGGCGGGCCCCGTGCGGCGCGCCCTCGCCTATCTGGTCGATCTCGCGATCCGCGCGGCATCGCTGGCGCTGCTGTACGTGGTGGTGGCGCTGGCCTCCGGCGGCGGGAAGCGCTTCTCGAGCGGCGTCATGCTCATCGCGGCGTTTGTCTTCGAGTGGGGCTACTACGTCTACTTCGAGACGGCCGGCGACGGGCGCTCGCCCGGAAAGCGCGCGCTCGCGTTGCGGGTCGTCAAGGAGGGCGGCTTCCCGATCGGATTCATCGACAGCGTGCTGCGCAACCTGCTGCGCGGGGCGGACTTCCTGCCGGTCGGCTACGTGCTGGGCGTCCTCACCATGGCGGGCGACGCCCGCTTCCGGCGGATCGGCGACCGGGTGGCCGGCACGCTGGTCGTGATCGAGGCGCGCGCCGGGTTGGCCTCGCCGCTGGTGCTCTCGCCGCCGGTCACGGCCGACGAGGTGGCCGGCTTCCCGCCCCGCCCCCCGCTCAGTCTGTCGGAGCGCGAGACGCTGGAGCTGTTCTTGCGCCGGACCGAGCTGACGGCCGCCCGGCGCGAGGAGCTGGCCGAGACCATCGCACCCGCGCTGGCCGAGCGAATGGGGGTGAAGGTTCAGGATCCGGTTCGCTTCCTGGCGCTGGTCCACCATCGGGCGACCTCGGGCGCCCCCGTGCAGAGATCCTGATGCGGACCCAAGACGGATTCGTCGCCGCGCGCCGGACAGACTGGGAGGAGCTGCAGGGACTGCTCGATCGCGGCAAGGCGCTCTGCCGCCTGCCGCCCATCTCGATCGCGCGGGCGGCGGCGCTCTATCGCGCGGTGTGCGGCGATCTGGTGCACGCGCAATCGGCCGGGTACTCGCGCGAGGTGATCGCCTGGCTCGACGATCTGGCGGCGCGCGCGCACAACGCGCTCTACAGCGCCCCGCCCTACCGCGTGGGCGCGATCTGGGATCTGATCGCGCGGGATTTTCCCAGGGCCTTGCGCCGCCACGCGCGCTTCTTCCTGCTCGGCGTCGCGCTGTTCGTGCTCCCGGGACTGCTCGGCTTCGTGGGCGCGTTTCACTCGCGCGCCTTCGCGCTCCAGATCCTGTCGCCCGAAACCGTGGCCCAGATGGAGAAGGCCTACGCGGCCGGATTCGGCCAGGGGCGCAGCGGGGATCTGAACGCCGCGATGGCCGGGTTTTACGTCTACAACAACATCGGGATCGCGTTCCGCTGTTTCGCGACCGGCGCGCTGTTCGGCATCGGCAGCCTGTTCTTCCTGATCTACAACGGGCTCGTCACGGGCGCGGTGGCTGGCCTCGTGACCGTCGGCGGCCACGGACGAAATCTCTTCACCTTCACCTGCACCCACGGCGCCTTCGAGCTGACGGCGATCGTGATCGCGGCGACCGCCGGGATGGTGATGGGGTATGCGCTGGTCGACACCAAGGGGCGCACCCGTTTCGGATCGCTGCGGGCCTGCTCGCGCGACGTCGCGCTGCTGGTCCTGGGCGCGGCGCTCATGCTGCTGGTCGCGGCGGCGATCGAAGGCTTCTGGTCGCCGTCGGCGGCGCCCGATCGAATCAAGTGGGGGGCCTCGGTGGCGGCCTATCTGGCGGTCGCGACCTATCTGACCCGCGCCGGTCGGGCTCGGCCCAAGCCCGAGGCGAGCCGCCCATGAACCTGCTGGCGGCGCGGGTCGCGCTCCGCGAGCGGAAGCTGGCCGACGTGCTCGATCTGGCGTTGCCTCTTTGCATGAGCAACCGCGGACCGCTGGGCGTCATCGCGCTCTGGGTGCTGGGACCAACGGCGGGCCTGGCGGCCTGGTTGCGGATCGCCCGGCACTGGCAATGGCCCGCGCTCTGGTGCGTCGTCCTCGAGGCCTCGTTCTTGGCCGAGGGGGCCTTCACGGCCGCGCTCGGCGAGCTTCTGTTCCGCGAGGCCTCCGAGGTGAGCCCGCGGGCCGTGCTCCGGGGTTGGCTCGGTCGCCTGGGCGCCTATCTGCGCGTGGTCGTCGGCCGTCAGCTCCTCCTGGCGATCTCCTTGGTCCTGGTGATCGTGCCTTTTGTGCAAGGGCCGCAGACGCTGTTCGTGGGCGAGGCGCTGCTGCTGGAGCGCGGGACGCCGGCCGCCGCCTGGGCGCGCAGCCGCGGCCTCGCCCGCAATCGGGGCCCGTTCTGCCTGGGGCTGTGGCTCGCCACCCTGGCGATGCCCGTGCTCGGCGCCTTCGCCGCCGATCAGATCGGCAACGCGGTGATCGGCTTCGCGCTGCAGCTGGGGCGACCGACGGGAGATCTGCTGGCGCAGGGTGGCTCGGGTTTCGCGGTGGCGGGCGCGCTGCTCGCGGCGCCGATCGCGGCGGCGGCGCGCTTCCTGGGTTACATCGATCTGCGCACCCGCAAGGAGGGCTGGGACATCCAGCTTCGTTTCGTCGCGCTGTCGACCGGGCGCGGGCAGCGGGAAAGGCGCGCGGCGTGATCGGAAAGCCGGGCGCGGTGGCCTTGCTCCTGATCACGGCGGCGGCCAGCGGTGGGACGGCCCACGCGGCCGACGAACAGGCGCGCAGGATCCCGCACCGGGATGCGGCGCCCATCGTCCGCTCGGTGCTGGAGCGGCCCTTCGCCTTCTGCCACGATCGGCGTATCCCGCTGACCGAAGGCGACCTGCGCTGGCGGGATCTGCTCCAGAGCAAAGAAGCGCAGGCCCGCTGTCCCGATCTGCTGGAAGCCTGGAAGCGCGGAGCGACCGCCACCGAGCCAAATCACAGCGGACCGAGCGAGATCCCCCTCCCCGCCGCCGGCCCGTTCCTGCAGACCTTCGTCTGGATGGGCCTCGGCCTGCTGGTCGCGCTGTTCCTCGCGCGCCTCTTCAGTCAGGGCGTGGCTTTCCGGCGCTCCGGATCGCCCGCCGAGCGCCCGCCCGTTCCCGGTGCCAGCGTCAGCGAGGCCGCGGCCGCGTCGACGGCCGACGTCGAGACCGACGTCGAACGCCTGCTCTCGCGGGCCCGGTCGGAAGCGGCGGCGGGTCAGTTCCAGCAAGCGATCGCCGACGCCTACGCCGCCCTGCTGCGGAGCCTGGCCGGCGCGGGGGCGGTCCAGATCGAAGCCGACCGCACCAACGGCGATCACGTGCGGGAGGTCGGTCGAAGGTTCCCGGCGCTGCGCTCACCGGTCGAAGCGACGTTCGCGGCCGTCGAGGAGGTCCAGTTCGGGGGCGCCCCCGCCGACGAGGGGCGCTTTCGGCGCATCTACGACGGCGTGGTCGGGCTCATCGTGCGGCGCCTCGCGCAGCCGCTCGCGATCCTGCTCCTGTGCGGGTTCGGCTCCGCGCTCAGCGGGTGCGCGTTCCAGCGCGTGGAGCGCGACCAGGCTCCGTCGGGCCACGCGGCGGTCCTGGCGTTCCTTCAGCAGTACGGCTTCGAGGCGCGGGAGCGGCTGAGCGCGTTGACATCGACCGACGACCCGACCGGCCAGCTGGTGGTGTTGCCGGGCGCTACCCTCGATGAGGCGGGATGGACGGCGATCGAACAATGGGTCGACGACGGGGGCACTCTGTTCGTCGCCGGGGGCGATCGCGAGCTGCCGGACTGGATCGGGGTCGCGATCGAGCCGGCGCGGTCGTCGTCGTCGGGGCGCCTGACGGCGGCGCCGGAGCAGGCCGCGCGCTTCGAACGCGTCCGGGCCGTCGTGCCGCCGGGGCCGCACCTTCGCCCGCTGCCGGCCGGCGGCGGCAGCGAACACGAGCCGGCGGAACCGGCGCGCCCGCTGCTGCTGCGGGCGGCGACGCTCTACGCCGTGGAGCAGGCGCACGGCGAGGGTCGCGTCGTGGTGCTCGCCGACGACAGCCTGTTCGCCAACGCGGCGCTGCTGGTCGAGGACGACGCCGGCCTGCTGGCGGATCTGCTGCGAGAAGGCGGAAGAACCGTGGAGCTCGCCGGCGAGCTGACCGGGGCCGGCTCTCCCAACCCGCTCACCTCGGTGCGACGTGGCCGGCTGGCGCCCGCGATGCTGCAGCTCGCGTTGCTGGTGCTGCTGTTCTTCGCCTGCAAGGGGACGCATTTCGGTCGACCCGTCGATCGGATCGCGACGCATCGGCGCGCGTTCTCCGAGCACGTGCGCGCCGTCGGCCTGCAGTACGCGCGCGCCCACGCCAGCCGCCGGGCGTTCGAGCTGTACGGCGGCTACGGGATCGAGCGCCTTCGCGAGCGGCTGCGCCTCGGCCGTGGCAAGGGGCTCCACGCCGTCGCGGAGGGGGTCGCGGCGCGCGGCGGCCGGCCGATCGGCGAGGTGATGCGCCTGCTGGTCGACGCCCATCCGGGGGCGCCCGGGCAGACCTCGGGCGGCTCGGCGGGGGAGGACTTGGCATCGATGCGCCAGATCGCGACACTGTTGACGGAGATAGGAGGGGCCGGTGAACGCAGCAGAGCTCGGGCAGAAGGTTAGAGAGATCCACGCCGAGATCGCCCGGGTGGTGATCGGCCAGGACGAGGTCGTCGAGCACACGTTGATCGCGCTCCTGGCGCGCGGCCACGTCCTGCTCGAGGGGGCCCCGGGCCTGGGCAAGACGCTGCTGGTGCGGGTGCTGGCGCGCGTGCTCGGCTGCGAGAGCAAGCGGATCCAGTTCACGCCCGATCTGATGCCGTCGGACGTCACCGGCGGGAACGTGTTCAGCCAGCCGCGCGGCGCCTTCGAGTTCATGGCCGGCCCCGTGTTCACGCAGCTCCTGCTGGCGGACGAGATCAACCGGGCGCCCGCCAAGACGCAGTCGGCCCTCCTCGAGGCGATGCAGGAACGCAGCGTCACCGTCGACGGGACCACCCGCCCGCTGCCCAGCCCCTTCCTGGTGATCGCGACCCAGAACCCGATCGAGTCGCAGGGCACCTACCCGCTGCCCGAGGCGCAGCTCGATCGTTTCTTCTTCAAGCTGGACGTCCGGGCGCCCGACGCCGCGGTCGAGAAGGCGATCCTGGTCAGCCACCTGGGTGGCTTCGACGCGACCGCGCTCGATGACGCCCGCATCGAACGGCGGACCCGGCCCGAAGAGCTCTGCGCGATGCAGGCAGCGATCCGGCAGGTGCGCGTCGACGACAGCCTGCTCGAATACATCGCCACCATCGTGGGGCACACGCGCGCGCACCGCTGGCTCTACTTCGGCGCCTCGCCGCGGGCCTCGCTGGCCCTGCTGGTGGGAGCGCAGGCGCGCGCCGCCATGTTCGGGCGTGACTTCGTGACCCCCGACGACGTCAAGTCGCTGGCTCGGGCGGCGCTGCGGCACCGGATCGGGCTGCAACCCGACGCCGAGATCGAGGGGATCTCGACCGACGATTGCGTCGTCGAGATCCTGCGCGAGGTCCGGGTGCCCGCTTCGATCGCGGCTTAGCTCGCCATGCCCCTCGTTCCCTCCATGCGCCTGGTGTTGCTCGCGCTGGCGCCGCTCGCGTTGGGCATCGGCGCCGTGCTCGATCCGGCGCTGTTCCGTTTCGCGCTGGCGGCGGACGCGGCCCTGGCGCTGGTCGCGCTGGTGGACGCGCTGCTGGCCCGCGGCCGATCGATCTCGGTCAAGCGAGAATCGACGCCGGTGCTGTCGGTGGGGCGCGCCAACCCGATCCGCCTTCGGCTCGAGTCGACCGCGCGCCGGCCGCTCGAGGTGGCGGTGACCGACGACTGTCCTCCCGAGATCTCGGCCCTGGACCTACCGAGGCGGGTGAGGCTTCCGCCCGGCGGCCAGGCGACCGTCGTCTACCACCTCCGACCGCGGCGGCGCGGCCTCATCCATCTGGGCGATCACCACGTCCGGTATCCATCCCCGCTGCGACTGTGGCAGCGGCAGCTTCGCCTACCCGCCCGCGACACGCTCAGGGTCTATCCCGACGTGACCGCCGTGCGCGAGTACGAGCTGCTCGCCCGCAAGAGCCGCGAGAGCCTGCTGGTGCGCGCGATCCCGCTCCGCGGCGGCGAGAACGAGTTCGAGCGCCTCCGCGAGCACGGCCCCGACGACGCCTACCGCGACATCGACTGGAAGGCCACCGCCCGCCGCGGTCGGTTAATCGTCCGCGAGTACCAGCAGGAGCGCAACCAGACGCTCATCTGCTTGCTCGATTGCGGCCGCCTCATGACCGCGGAGAGCGATGGGCTCCTCCAGCTCGATCACGCGATCAACACCGTCCTCATGCTGGCGCACGTCGCCGCGCGGGCCGGCGATCAGGTGGGCCTGCTGGCCTTCGACGCGCAGGTGCGCCTCTATCTGGCGCCGCAGGGCGGTCGCCGCCTGGCCCAGCGGTTCGCGCGAGCGACCTACGACCTGCAACCCTCGCTGGTCGAATCCGACTTCGAGGGGGCCTTCGCCACGCTCGGCCGGCGCTGGCGCAAACGGGCCCTGGTCGCGCTCTTCACCCAGGTGATCGACGACGTCTCGGCGCAGTCCGTGTTGCGCCAGGTGCGCGGCGTGCGGGAGCGGCACCTGCCGCTGTGCGTGCTGTTCCGCGATCCCGATCTGGACGCGCTCGCCGAGCCGCCGGGCGGGTTGCAAGGCGGCGCCACCGGCGATCTGTACGTGGGCGCCGCCGCCGCCGAGGCCATCGGCTGGCGCGGGCGGCTGGTGCGCGATCTTCAGGCCAGCCGCGCGCTGGTCCTCCACGTTCCACCGCGCCAGATGACGCCCGCCGTGATCAACCGCTACCTGCGCATCAAGGCCCAGCGCCTGCTCTGACCTGGAAGGCGGGAAATGGGGTCCCCCGATTAGCCGAGGCGCGTTCCGGCGGGGCAGCTGCGCTGGCGTTTGTCCTGGCGCTCCGCCACCGCCATGACCACGGCGGCCGCCAGGATGGCCGCCACCGCGCTCACGCCAGCCTCGATGAGGCCCGCCGAGGACATCGAGATGAACGCAGCCGGGCTCTTCGATCCCTTGAACGCCTTATTGACCCCCTGGCCGAGCAGATTGGTGACCAGGAACATTCCCCACCACCACTTGAGCAGCGCGGTGCCCGGTTGGCTCACGAAGATGATCGGGCTCTGCGGATCCGGATTACTCCCATTCCAGATCTCCCGCATCGCCCGATACGGCTTGTAGAGGCTCCAGATGGGCACGAAGAAGACGCCCGCCGACCAGCCGGGTGAAAACTCCATCGCCGCCAGGCCGAAGGCCCGCGCGTTGCGGTTCGCCCGGGACATGAAGAAGCAGAACATCACCACCACCACCAGGTAGAGCATGGAGATCGTCGAGGTCAGGAGCTTCGCCCGATGATCGATCGCGGTCAGCTCGCTCTGCTGGTAGGGCGCTTGGGCCATCACCCGCCGCATGACGCCGATGGCGTCCACATCATGAATGATCTGAACGACTCGAAACACCACGAACAGGCTCAGCGTCAGCGCGAGCGAGCGGGCCAGCCCGGTGGTCGACCGGAAGGCGCCCGCGGCCGCTGGAACCGCGGCCACCTCCTCGACCGGCGCGGCCGGCGCCGCATAGGGGTTGATCTCGCTCGGGGAACCGCCCGTCTCCCTCACGTGGGCGATGCTAACGTGCCGGCCGATCTTTGCCAATCGTGGCAGTCCGCCTATGACAGACTGGCCGGGAGCTGATGCCGCCCCTTCGTTCCCCACCCGTCCGAAGGCCGTGCCTGCTCGCCATCGACGACGACCCTGCCGTTCTCCGCATCATCAACCGGGTCCTGTCGGGCGAGTATGACGTGACGCTGGCCGCCGACGGCGAGGAGGGTTTGCGACTGGCCCTGGCCTCGCCGCCCGATCTGATCTTGAGCGACGTCAGAATGCCGGTCATGACCGGACCGGAGTTGCTGCGCCAGCTTCGCCTGGAGCCGTCGCTGGCGGAGGTCCCAGTCATCGTGCTGACCGGCGACGGCGACGATCAACTTCGTGTGGAGCTGCTGCGCGCCGGGGCGCAGGACTTCCTGGTCAAGCCCTTCTCGCTGGAGGAGCTGCGCGTGCGCATCGCCAACCTGGTGCGCATGAAGCGGACGCGTGATCTGTTGCAGGCGGAGGTCGAGAGCGGCGAGCAGGACATCGAGGTGCTGGTCGCCGAGGTGGCCGCGCGCCGGGCCGCGCTGGAGGCGGCGCTGGAGACGGCGCGCATCGCGCGCGATCAGGCCGAGAAGGCCAGCCATGCCAAGACCGCCTTCCTGGCGCTCATCTCGCACGAGCTGCGAACGCCGCTGACGATGCTGAAGTGGACGGTCGACCGGTGGCGCGCGCGGGCGTCCTCCCCGAACGACCCGCGCGCCAGCGAGGTCCTCCGGATGGGCAAGGCGATGGACCGCCTGGAGTCGATCGTCGGCGACGTCCTCGAGCGCACCCGGATCAGCGGGGGCCAGCTGCAGCTGCGCCTGGAGGAGATCGATCTGACTGCGCTGGTCGAAGGCCTGCGTCTGGAGCTGGCGGCGGCGATCGAGGCCAAGGGGCTGCGCCTCGACATCGAGGTGTCCGGGGGGGCCCGGCGAGCGACCAGCGATCCGCGCGTGTTGCGTCTCATTCTCAGCAACCTGCTCGGGAACGCCATCAAGTACACCGACGGGGGCGCGGTGGAGCTGCGGGCGTTCCTGGACGCGGGGCTGGTCTTCACCGTGAGCGACAGCGGGCGGGGAATCGATCCCGCCGACCAGGAGCGGATCTTCGAGCCCTTCGAGCACGGGGAGCGCATCGAGCAGAAGAGCACCCCGGGGCTGGGGCTGGGGCTGGCGTTGGTTCGCGACCTGGTCGCGGCGCTGGGTGGGCGATTGACCCTGCAGTCCGAGAAAGGTGTCGGCTCGCTCTTCACCGTCACGCTGCCGATCCGGAGAAGCGGCGGCGAGCAGCCGCTGAATGAGGCGGTCGGCGATCTCTAGCCCGGGACCGGCTTCTTCTCGCGCCAGCGGAATGCGTGCTCGACGATGGTGTCGAGATCGGGGTAGCGCGGCTTCCAGCCGAGGACCGCGGCGGCCTGCCGCGCGTCCGCCACCAGCGCAGGCGGATCGCCCTGCCGGCGGGCCGTCTCCCGCACGGCCACCTTGCGGCCGCTCACCTTTTCGACCGCCGCGATCACCTCGCGCACCGAGTGGCCGCGCCCGGTGCCGAGGTTGAGCGTCAGGCTCGGCGCGCCCGCCCCCAGCCGATCGAGGGCCGCCAGGTGCGCGTCGGCCAGATCGGCCACATGGATGTAGTCGCGGATCGCGGTGCCGTCCGGCGTCGGGTAGTCGGTGCCGTAGATCTCGAGCACCCGTTCGCCCAGCGCCGCCGCGATGGTCAGCGGGATGAGGTGCGCCTCCGGGTCATGATCCTCGCCGATCTCGCCGCCGGGATCGGCCCCCGCCGCGTTGAAGTAGCGGAGCGCCGCGAAGCGGAGCCCGTAGGCGCGCTGGTACCAGTGAAGCACCTTCTCCACCGCCAGCTTCGATTCGCCGTAGGGGCTGACCGGATCGCGGGGGTGGTCCTCCGCGATCGGGACCTGGACGGGCTCGCCGTAGACGGCGCAGGTCGACGAAAAGACGATGTCGCGCACGCCGCCATCGACCATGGCGTCGAGCAGGTTGAGCGTGTTGACGACGTTGTTGCGGAAGTACTTGCGCGGATTGGTGACCGACTCGCCCACGTAGGCGTAGGCGGCGAAGTGGATCACCGCCGTCACGCGGTGCTGCTTGATCACCCGGTCGATGAGGGCGCCGTCGGCGAGATCCCCTTCGATGAGCGGCCCCCACTTGACCGCCCAGCGGTGACCGTAGACCAGGTTGTCGAGCACGACGGGCTCGAGCCCCGCCTCGGCCGCCCGCTTGGCGGTCTGGCTGCCGATATATCCGGCGCCACCGACGATCAGAACCGACATCTAGGGGCTCCCTCCGCGCATCTCGTTGCCTGTTGCGCTAACACGCCCGTCGAAGAAAAAAAAGCCCAGGCCGAGGTCAGCGGCGAAGCAGATTGAGGGCGATCTCGAAGACGATGAGCACGACGATCGAGACCTCGAGCCACACCAGCCTCTTGTCGCGGGCCACGTCGGTCACCAGCTCCAGGGCATCCTGGACGCTGCGCAGCTTCAGCTCCAGCGCCTGGTGCCGATCCACCAGGTCGAATTCGGCGCGCAGCTGCTCGTAGATCTTCTCGGCGCCGGGATCGTCCCAGGCCGCGTCGGGTTTGTCGAACAGGTGCAGCACCGAGAGCACCTCGCTCCTGGTTCCGATGGCCGCGCCGATGAACCGATGAAGCTTGCGCGTGAAGATCGGCATGGTGCCGACCTTCTCGAGGCGGTCGACCAGGCGATCGGTCTCGGTGAACATCTGGTCGACGATGCGCTCGTAGTACTCCATCGCCGCGCTCTGCGCGATCGAGAGCGCCACGACGCCGGCCCGTTCGAAGGTCAGCTCGTCGACGACCAGTACGCCGCTTTCGATGTCGGGACGCGCATCGGGAACTTCTCGCACCGAGAACTCTTCGGTCAGGACCTGGGCGTCGGAGAGCCCCGGCAGCGCGCGCCGCAACCGCGCGATCTCGGCCTCGCGGGCCGGCTGGCCCATGTCGTGGAACACCAGCGCGCCGGAGGGGAACATGAATACCGTCCCGCCCGCCGGGGCCGAGAACCAGAGTCGATGGTGCGTTCGCTTGGCCTCCGGATAGCGGAGCGCCAGCTCCTTCAGCGAGAAGTTCTCGACGAAGGCGAGCGCGTGAAACGTGTGGACGGCGTTGCCCAAGCGGCCCCTATCTTGGTCCGCCCGCGGTCGGATTCCAACCGGTCACGGGCCGCGGTGGCGGTGAGCCCCGTGGTGGCAGCGGCGCCGGTGAATCTGTCGCACACTCTGGTCACCGCATGCCCGCCACCGACAGACACCCGGCCCCCTGGTGGCTTCCGGGGGCGCACCTCCAGACGATCTGGGCGCGCCTCGCGCGCTCGCGACGGCTGATCGCGTTCGAGCGCGAGGTGCTGAGCACCTCGGACGGCGACGACCTGATGCTCGATCACGCGGCGGGGCCAGCGGGCTCCCCGCGCGTGCTCTTGCTTCACGGCCTGGAAGGAAGCGCGCACTCGCTGCACACGCAGGGGCTGGCGCAGCTCGTGGCCCGGGCCGGATGGCGCGGCACGGTGCTCAATTTTCGATCCTGCGCGCGCGATCCGCAGGACATCAAGCGCCGGCTCCGCAACCGCCGGCCGCGCCTCTATCACTCGGGCGAGACCGGGGATCTGGACCTGGTCGTGCGGTCCCTGGCCGCCCGGGAGCCCAACGTGCCGCTCTACGCGATCGGCTTCTCGCTCGGTGGCAACGTGCTCCTCAAATGGTTGGGCGAGGTGGGAACGGCGAGCTTCATCCGGGCCGCCGCCACCATCTCGGTGCCCTACGACCTCGCGGCGGCGGCTCGGTACCTGGAGCGGCCGGTGGGCCGGCTCTATGCCGCCCATTTTCTGCGAAGGCTCAAGACGAAGGCCCTGGACCTCATCGCGCGCTTTCCCGAGGAGACCGCCGCCCTCGATCCCGCACGCATCCGCCTCGCCACGACCTTCGGCGAGTTCGACCAGTGCGTCACGGCCCCCCTGTACGGGTTCAGCAGCGCCGACGACTACTACCGGGACTCGAGCGCGCTCGGGTATCTCCCGCGCATCCGCATCCCCACCCTCTGCATCACCGCCGAGGACGATCCGTTCTTTCCCGCCGCCGCGGTGGCGACCTCCCGCGCCGCGGCCTCGGCCGACGTCCGGTTCGAGGTGTCGACCTGGGGCGGGCACACCGGCTTCGTCGCGGGGCGCTGGCCCTGGCGTCCCCGCTACTGGGCAGAGGACGAAGCGGTCGCCTGGTTGGCGCGACACCACGACCGAGACTCTCCCGGGCGTCTGGCGGACGCGCGCCTGTAACGCTGCCGTCACCGTTTGTCACACAACGTTCTCGGCGTCGCATGCGGCAACGACCGTTTGTTGCCGCCGGTCATTAACGTGCGCACACTCGCGCGGTGCCAGAGCCCCCCGCCACCGGAATAGCGATTTGGACGACCTTCCTCTTCGTCGTGAGCGCGTTCAACCTGTGCGCCTGGGTCTTCGTGGCCGCGGCGCTGGTTCGCAGCAGGCCCCACCTGAGCCCGAGTCTCTACGCGGTTCGCCGGCGGCAGTTGATCCTCTCGGCGCTGTTCGTGCTCGGGTGCGCCTTTCGATCCATCGTTCCCAGGGCCGACGTTCAACGGATCTGCTTTCACGACTCCTGGCTGTCGAGCGTCGCGGTGGGTCGCACCGTCGCCTCCGTGGCGGAGGTGGCCTTCATCGCCCAGTGGGCGTTCCTGCTTCGCGAGGCCGCCCGGGAGGTGGGCGCCAGGTGGGTGACCCGGGCCGCCCGGCTGCTGATTCCGCTGATCGTCGTCGCCGAGCTCTTCTCGTGGTACGCGGTCTTGACCACCAACTACTTCGGCAACGTCCTCGAGGAGTCGACCTGGACGCTGGTCTCGGCCCTGGTTCTGCTCAGCTTCGTACAGCTCTGGTTTCGCTTCGCGCCCCGGCTGCGCCCTTTCCTGGGAACTTCGCTCTTTCTCCTCTCCGCGTACTTCGTGTTCATGTTCGCGATCGAAGTGCCCATGTACGTGTCGCGCCACCGGGTGGACACCGACAACGGCCGTGGCTATCTCACGCCCGCCCAGGGCCTGCGCGACTCCGCGCTGCGCCGGGTGGTCACCCGCGACTGGAACGATTGGAAGGGCGAAATCCCCTGGATGTCGCTCTACTTCAGCACGGGCGTCTGGGTCAGCCTCTCCCTGGTTCGGGCTCCGGATTTCGGCAACGCGCGTTCGTGACCAGAACGTTGCGATAAGGTCGCTTTCGGATTGCCAACAACGGGGCGAGAGTATTGATCGGGAGGCACCTGCCAATGAACGGTTTCTTCGAGACGCTCGCCGAGCAACGTTGGGACGATCACCGCTACTACCACCACAGCCGCATCAATCAATCGCTGCACCTGGTGAGCGCGATCAGCTTCCTCGTCACCTACGTGCTGCTGTTCACGCACCCGGTGGTGGCGGCGCTGTTCGGCTGGACCTTCGCGATGTGCATCCGGCAAGTCGGCCATTTCTTCTTCGAGCCGAAGGGCTACGACGAGGCCAATCAGGCCACCCACGAGTACAAGGAGAAGGTCAAGGTCGGCTACAACCTCCGGCGCAAGGTGATCCTGCACGCGGTCTGGGCCCTGACGCCCGTGATCCTTTATTTCGAGCCGACGCTCTTTGGCATCTTCAAGCAGCCGTACACCAATCTATCCGGCTTCCTGCAACATCTGGCGCGGCTCTGGATCGCCCTGGCCGCCGGCGCGCTGCTGTTCCGGACCGTCCACCTCTTCTTCCTGCGGGACGTGAAGACCGGCCTGGTCTGGTTCACCAAGATCCTGACCGACCCTTTTCACGACATCTGGCTCTACCACAAGGCGCCGCTCTACCTCCTGCGGGGCGAGCTCGTCGAGCCCACGCACCAGCAGGCGGCCTGAACGGCCCGATCGGACCTCAGCGCGAACGCATGGAAGAGGCGGCCAGCATCTCCCGCAGAATTCGGCGCTTGATCGACTTGTTGGTCAGCGCCGGGCTGGTCCACCAGAAATCGTCCTGCTGCATGGCCCGCGCGGCCGCAACGAACCGGTCGGCGACCGCCTCGAAGTCGGCCTCCGTGTAGTTGAGGCTGAAGATGAGACGGCCCGTCCCCACCCAGCTCAACGCCAGCCCCTCGGCGCGCAGGTAGAATTGGAGCATCCAGTTGTAGCGGGACGGCCGGGTGTAGCTGACCGTCCAGATCGACGACAGGTTGGCCACGCGGACCGGCAGGCCCTCGTTGGCGAGACGCTGGTTGAGCCGCTCCGCCCGTCCGTTCCACAGTTCATCCAGGTTCTGGTAGAGGCCAGCAATCTCCGGGGACTCGAGGGCCCGCAAGAGCTCGTTCATCGCCGTCATCACGTAGGGATGCGAATTGAAGGTGCCGCGCGCGAAGCAGATGTCCGCGGGGCGCTCGTCGCGGAATCGCTTCATGAGCTGCCGGCGCCCGCAGAGGACGCCCACCGGCAACCCGCCGCCCAGGGTCTTGCCATAGGTCACCAGGTCGGCGCGGACGCCGAAATACTCCTGCGCGCCGCCCCGCGCCAGCCGAAAGCCCACGAAGACCTCGTCGAAGATCAGCACGATCCCGCGCACGGTGCAGACGGCGCGCAGCTTCTCGAGCCACTTCGTGTAGGCGCTGCGATCGAAGCCGGCGCTGCGGCCGCTGTCGACCAGCATGGAATCGCTGGGCGCGCTGGCGTTCGGGTGCATCGCCTGCAGCGGGTTGACCAGCACGCAGGCGATGTCGCGCCGGGTGCGCAGCACCCGCAACGAGCTGTCGTCCATGTCTTTGAGGGTGAAGGTCTCCGGGGTCGGAGAGGGATTGCCCACCCCCGGCTGAACGTCGCCCCACCAGCCATGATAGGCCCCGCAGAAACGGACCAGCCGCGGGCGGCGCGTGTGGTAGCGGGCCAGGCGCACGGCCTGCATGACGGCCTCCGTGCCGGACATGTGGAACGACACCTCGTCGAGCCCCGAAAGTTCCTGCAGCCGCTTGACGTTGTCCGCGACGACCGGGTGGTAGGACCCGAGCACCGGGCCGAGCTCGCGGGCGGCCTCGGCGCCCCGCTCGAGGCAGCCCTTGTAGAAGTCGGTGCCGAAGACGTTGACGCCGTAGGAACCGGTCAGGTCGAAGAACCGGTTCCCGTCGAGGTCGGTGAGGTGGACGCCGGAGGACGAACGAACGAACGAGCCGGCCGACAGGTGCTGGCGCACGAAGCGGCTGTACTGGAACGGCACCCGATAGTTGCTGGTGAACTGCAGATCGGAGAGGCCGCCCTCCACTTCCCGGGTCGTCCGGACGGTCTCCGCGAAACGCGTCTCATAGATCGCCGCCAGTCGCATGAAGCCGGCGCGCCGGCGCTCGGAGATCTCGACCGGGGCGTCGTCGGAACCGAAGAAGCGCGCTTCGTCGTATTCATAGCGCGGCACCAGGGCGGCGACGAAGCGCGAGATGCGGGAATGCCCGCGCAGCGACCGATGCTTCGCTCTCGACAGCGCGAGTCGGGTTCGCAGGCGGGGCAACGAAGCCGTCAGGGCCACCGCGCCCAGCGCGTACAGCACCGCGCTCACCGGCCGCCCCCGGTGGCGCCGTGAGCAACCGGGCGGTGGAGTCCCTTCGAGCCGTTTTGGCGCGCGTCGGGGCGCAGGAGGATCTCAACTTCTTGCTCACCAACCGCATCCCGCGCCGCCTGGCCACCCAGTTCATGGGCCGGTTCGGCAAGATCACGAATCCGACGGTGCGCGATCTGTCGATCGGCATCTGGCGCCTCTTCGCCGACCCGAACCTCGGCGAGGCCGCCAAGGAGGAGTTCACCAGCTTGCACGACTGTTTCATCCGCGAGCTCAAGCCCGGCGCGCGGCCCATCGATCCGGATCCCGCGGTGCTGACGAGTCCCTGCGACGCCATCGTGGGCGCCTGCGGCCGCATCGAGGGGATCGATCTCATCCAGGCCAAGGGCTTCCCCTACACCCTTTACGATCTGCTGGTCGACCCGGCGCTCGTCGATCTCTATCGCGACGGCTCCTACGTCACCCTGCGGCTCACCTCCAGCATGTACCACCGCTTTCACGCCCCCGCCGATTGCACCGTGGAGCGGGTCACCTACATCTCGGGCGACACCTGGAACACCAACCCGATCGCCGTCAACCGCGTCGAGAAGCTGTTCTGCAAGAACGAGCGCGCCGTGCTGCGGACTCGTCTGCACGCCGGCGGTCACGTCGTCACCCTGGTTCCGGTCGCGTCCATCTTGGTGGCCAGCATTCGACTGCACTTCCTCGACGTCCTCCTGCACCTCGGATATCCCGGTCCCAATGTCATCGCCTGCGAGGCACCCTTGCGCAAGGGTGAGGAGATGGGTTGGTTCGAGCTGGGGTCGACCATCGTCGCCTTTGCGCCCGCCGGCTTCTCGCTGTGCGAAGGCGCAATTACGGGCACCGTGATCCGCATGGGACAACCGTTGTTGCGGTTGCCTTGAGCGCCGTCAGAATGCCGAAGCCACCTTGGCCACCTTGGGGAGCACGAACGGCGTCTGGGGCCGCAGTGGCACCAGGTGGGCGCGAAATACGTCGTGGCCCGCCCGCAACGTGCGGCGAACGATGCTGGCCCGGGCCCGCTCACGGCAGACCGGGAGGGCCCGCTGGCAGGCTTCGAAAAGATCGTCGTCGATCGCTCCATTGACGCCTTCCTCGATCAGATCGATGGGGCCGGGCGCGGGGACCGACGCCACCGGTAGCCCCGACGCCAGCGCCTCCAGGATCACGTTCCCGAAGGTCTCGGTGCGGGACGGAAACACGAAGCAGTCCGCGCTCGCGAAGTGGGCGGCCAGGTCCTCGCCGAAACGATAGCCCCGCCACACGACGCCCGGAAAACGGCGTTGAAGATCTTCGCGCGCGGGGCCGTCGCCCACCACCACCTTGGTGCCCGGCAGCGGCAGCGCGAGGAAGTCTTCCAGAGTCTTCTCGATCGCCACCCGGCCGACGTAGAGCCAGATCGGCCCCGGCAGCTCGTAGACGTCTCCCCGTCGACGGTCGGGACGGAAGCAGTCCGAATCGACGCCGCGCGGCCAGTGCACGAGCTGCCGGCCCACCTGCTTTTGCTGCAGCTCGCGCAGCAGGGAGATCGAGCTCACCAGGGTGTGCTCCGCCTTGCGGTGGAACCATCGGACCAGCTCGTAGCCCCATTCGAGCGGCACCGGAAACCGCGCGCTCAGATACTCCGGATAGCGGGTGTGGAAGCTGGTGGTGAAGCGTAGGCCGCGCAGGCGCAGCCAGGCGATGGTCGAGAAGCCCAGTGGCCCTTCGGTGGCGACGTGCACCGCGTCCGGTTCGAAGGCTCGGATCCGACCGATCGCCTTCCAGGGATCGCAGGCAACGCGGATCTCGGGGTAGGACGGACAGGGGATGGTGCGGTGCCCGTCCGGTGAGATCACCAGCACCTCGGTCCCTTGCGATTCGAGGTGCTTCACCAGCCGGCAGAGCGTGATGACGACGCCGTTGGTCTGCGGCAGCCACGCGTCGGTCACCAGGGCCAGTCGCTTCAGCGCGACGCCGGTGTCGACGTCGCGCCAGGCGCCGTGCCGCTGGGTCCTACTGGGGACCGGCCTTTCATCCTCGACTATCGCTCGGGCGAATGACATCGCTTACCCGATCACATCTACTCCTTCTCTTTGCGGCACGCTCCAACGAGAGCTCAACGACTCGGTGAGCATTGCGACGCTTTGATTCACTCTGATTGCATTTGTTACAAACGTGTCGGTTTGCGGTCGATTGCCGACGCAGTCGCCGCCTCCGCCGCGCCCGTGACCTTTCGTTGCGACAATGATGCGCGGCCGTTTCGCGGCGCTCCGCGGAACCGTGTATCAACTGAGGGCAGTGCTCCGGTTTCTCCGCCTCGCGCTGGCTGCCGCCGCTCTCATCGCGCTGACCCGTCTCATCCATCCGGCCGACATCGCCCGCGCCAGGGACCTGATCGGGCG
>JADGRB010000284.1 GCA_017881315.1 Pseudomonadota bacterium | reverse complement strand
CGACCGCCGGAACGGGCTGCGCCACCCTCGCGGCGACCGCCTGCTCGGGGACCGACATTCTGACCTGCGTGACCGAGACTGCCAGCGGCTGCAGCATCTGGCAGGCTTCGACCCACTGCGCGACCACCGGGTTCACCTGCGGCGTCAAGGGCGGCGGCACACCGGCCTGCCAGTGCCCCGCAAACAGCGGGACCGACGTCTACGTTGATCCGATCGCCGGCAGCGACGTCGTGGCGGGCGTGGGCGCCGTCTTCCCGACGGGCATCCAGACCCCGGCGGCCTGCCGCTACGCTTCGTTGACCAATGGGTTGACCAAGGTCGGATCGCCCGGCCGGGTGATCGCCATCAGCGCGACGCTCCCCGTCAGCTTCGGCGCCGAGACCTTCCCGCTGACCATCCCGACCGGCATCAGCGTGCTGACGGCCGACGCGGTCTTCAACCCGGCCGACTACGTGATCGACTTCGCCGGCACCACGGCCGTGAAGATGTCCAACGGCACCGCGCTCCGCGGGTTCACGATCCTCAACAGCGGCGCCTCCCAGGCGCTGGTGTCCTGCACCGCCGGCAGCGTCGTCCTCGAGGCAGACCTGCTGAACGGCGCCGGCACCGCCACCGACGGCCTCGACGTCTCCGGGACCTGCGGGGCGACCCTCACCGCGGTCGGGATCGAAAGCCTCGCTGGAGTGGGCCTCTTCGTGAGCAGCTCGGGGGCCACCAGCGTCACCGGGGGCACGATCAGCGCGTCCCTCATTGGTCTGGAGCAAACGGCCGGCACGGTCAGCGCGACCGGAGTGGCCGTCAGCGGAAACGGCCAGTACGGCATCCTGCTGCCGACCTCCAGCGCCGGGACGCCCAGCCTGACCCTGGCTGGCTCGACAGCCGTCAGCGGGAACGGCGTCACCGGTACCTTCGCCGGCATCAGCATCGGCAAGGGCTCGCTGACTGCCAGCAACACGTCCGCCAACAGCAACGGCGGAATGGGCCTGCAGCTGACCAGCGCCGGGACGTACCAGCTGACGACGGTCGACGCCAGCAGCAACGGCACCGGTACGCCATCGTTCGGCGTCGGAATGACGGCCGGGACGCTGACCAGCACGGGCCTGACCGCGAGCCTCAACAGCGACACCGGCGTCTCCGTGTCGGCGGGCAGCGCGACCTTCACCGCTCCGGCCTTCACCCAGAATGCGCAACGCGGTCTCGCCATGTCGGGTGGCACCGTCACGATCTCGGGCGGCGTCCTCAACGACAACGCGCTGTCCGGCGTCTTCGGCTCGGCCGGAACGCTCACCGTCCACGGTGGAACCGAGCTGGCCGGCAACGGCACCCACGGCGTCCACGTCATCGGCGCGGTGACCGTGGTGGCGGGCGCGAACATCCACAACAACGCCACCAACGGCGTGCTCGTGGCCGATCCCACCGGCGTGACCGTCAACATCGGCTCGGCCGCGACGACCACCACCATCAGCGCCAACGGCAACGACGGCATCCTGGTCAATGGCGCGCCTGCGACCGGCGGTGGCGCGAACTCGGTCACGATCGACACGGTAAGCATCAGCGCCAACGGCAAGTTCGGCATCTACCTGCAGGGAACCGCCGCCGCCACGACCGCCACGGCCGCCACGATCAAGGCCAGCACCATCACCGCAAACGCCGATGTCGGCATCATGATCGAGCAGGCCGGTACCAACACCACCACCGAGGCGATCCAGAACAACGACGTCAACGGGAACAACACCGCCAACCTGCACACCGTGGGCGGGATCCTGTTCAACACCTCGAGCACGCTGACGAGCTTCATCGGCAACAAGATCCACTCGAACGGCGGCGACGAGCTCGGCTTCAACGCGCTGCCGAACGGCGCTCTGCGCTGGGTCATCAATCCCCCCAGCGCCGCCTGCGATGCCACCGCCAACTCTCTCTACTGCTACGGCAACGGAAACGTCGGGCTCCATATCCTGGCAGGCACGGAAACAGTGGACGCGCAGCACGTCCACTGGACCAACAATCCCCCCACCTTGGGGATCGACTTCTCGGGCCCCGCGGGCACGGTGACCGTCACCAACCCGTGCACCGTCGTCACGACCTGCCCGTAAGGGGGTCCGGGTTCGGCAGGGCACGGGTCGGCCGCCGTTGACGGCGGCTGCCCCGGGTGGCAGGATTCGCCCTCCCCGGGGGTCCCCCGGGGCTTTTTGTCGTGCTCAAAGCCCTCACCATATTTAGCGGAAACGCCAACCGCGACCTGGCGCAGGCGATCTGCCGCTACGTCGAGACGCCCCTCGGCCGCGCCGAGGTCACGCGCTTCGCGGACGGCGAGATCTACGTCGAGATCAATGAGAACGTGCGGGGCGTGAACTGCTTCGTCGTTCAGCCGACCTGCGCGCCCGCCAACGACAACCTGATGGAGCTGCTGGTCATGATCGACGCGCTCAAGCGCGCCTCGGCCGGGGCCATCATCGCCGTGATCCCTTACTTCGGCTACGCGCGCCAGGACCGCAAGAGCAAGCCCCGCACGCCGATCTCGGCGCGCTTGGTGGCCGATCTGCTGACCGCGGCCGGCGTCGATAGGGTGCTGTCGATCGATCTGCACGCCGGGCAGATCCAGGGGTTCTTCAACATCCCGGTCGATCATCTGTACGCGATGCCGGTCCTGATGGACGATCTGCGGCTGCGTTTCAACCACGACGCCGTCATCGTCTCGCCCGACGCGGGTGGCGTGGAACGGGCTCGCGCCTATTCCAAACGACTCGGCACCAGCCTGGCTATCATTGATAAACGACGACCTGCGCCCAATGTCTCCGAGGTGGTGAACATCATCGGCGACGTGGAGGGACGCGACGCGATCATCGTCGACGACATGGTCGACACCGCCGGGACCCTGTGCGCCGCGGCGCAGGCGGTCAAGGCCAAGGGCGCTCGCGCCGTCTTCGCCTGCGCGAGCCACGGGGTGCTGTCGCCGCCGGCCATCGAGCGGATCAACGCCTCCCCGCTCGAACAACTCCTCATCACCGACACGATTCCGGTGCGGCCCGAAGTCCGCGCCTGCCCGAAGATCAGGGTCCTACCGGTCGCCAAGCTCCTCGGCGAAGCGGTCAAGCGCATTCATCACGGCGACTCGATCAGCTCGCTCTTCATTTGAACCGAACGGCAACGCAAACAAAGGAAGCAGATTATGGAGTTCACCAAGGTCAACGTCGAGGTCAGGGGTGGCACCGGTAAGGGTGGGTCGCGCAAGGTCCGCGCGGCGGGCAAGGTGCCGGGCGTCGTCTACGGACGCAAGCGCGATCCGATCGCGGTGACCTTCAACGAAAAAGAGCTGCTCACCTCGCTCGACAAGGACAAGCGCCGCAACACGGTCCTCACGCTTTCGATCGCGGAGTCCGGCGGCGGGAAGGCCGAGGAGGTGACCGCCATGGTGCGAGAGGCGCAGATCAACCCGCTGTCGCGCCGTCTGGTCCACGTCGACTTCTTGCGCGTCGACATCGACGCCGAGGTGCACGTGACCGTCCCGGTGGTGCTCACCGGCAAGGCCCTCGGCACCACCAACGGCGGCCAGCTTCACCAGAGCTTGCACACCGTCCCGGTGGCGGCCAAGCCGGCCGCCATTCCGACCAAGATCGAGGTCGACGTGAGCGCGCTCGAGATCGGCGACGCTCTGCACGTCAGCGACCTGAAGCTCTCCGCCGGGGTGCGCGTGCTCCTCGACGCGCGCGACGCGATCGCGTCGGTGGTGGCGCCGAAAGCCGAGAAGGTGGAAGCCGAGGTGGCGGCACCGGTCGAGGGTGCGGTGCCCGCCGAGGGCGCGGCAGCGGCCGGCGCGGCGGCCCCCGCGGCCGGCGGCGCGGCGGCCCCTGCGGCCGGCGCCAAGAAAGAGGGCGGCGGCAAAGAGGACAAGAAAGGAAAGTAGCGGAGCAAGTCAGCTGTCACGTAGCGGACCCCGCACATGCATCTCGTGGTTGGGCTTGGCAATCCTGGTGTCGACTACCAGGACCACCGGCACAACCTGGGGTTCAAGGTCGTGGACGAGCTCCGAGCCCGCGCGCGCGGCCCCCTGCCGCGCGCGAAATTCGGCGCGGAGGTCTGCGAGGTCACGCTGGCCGGCGAACGCACCCTCCTCTGCAAGCCCATGGAATTCATGAACGTCAGTGGTCAAGTGGTCGCGCGGGTGGCGAGCTTCTGGAAGATTCCAGCGGCCGACACGCTCGTCGTGCACGACGAGCTGGATCTGCCGTTCGGCTGCCTCAAGCTGGGCGCTGGCGGCGGTGCCGGCGGCCACAACGGCGTCCGCTCGCTGCTGGCCGATCTGGGCCAGGCGGATTTCGCGCGCGTGCGCGTCGGTGTCGGCAGACCGGCCGCCGGGCGCGATCCCGCCGATTATCTGCTTTCTAATTTCTCGCGCGCGGAGGACAAAGAGCTCCCCGCGCTGGTGGGGGCCGCGGCCGACGCGATCGAGATGATCCTCGCCAAGGGGCTGCCCGCCGCGATGAACCGCTTCAACGGAAAAGCACAGAGCAACAAACCCGGGAACCGCGCGTGATGGTCACGCTCGGCCCTCCCTCCTTGTCCGTGGCGACACGGAACTCAACGTCCAAGAGGAGACAACCATGACAGCGACAGGAACGGAGCCGGCGACGCCCGTCGGCAAACAGACACCCCCGCTACCGACCACGCCCAGGCGGCCGCCTTCGGCCCGCGACATGGCCGGCCGCAAACGGGAATACGAAACCATCTACATCTTGCGCCCCGACAGCACGACCGACGTCATCGCGCAGGTGAACCAGAAGATCCGCACCGTCGTCGAGACCGGCGGCGGCACTTTGCTCAAGGTGGACAACTGGGGCAAGCGCAAGCTCGCCTACGAAGTGAAGAAGCAGCTCAAGGGGATCTACCTCTTCTTCTCGTACCTCGGCACCGCCGGGATCGTCGAAGAGGTAGAGCGCAACCTGCGCCTCACCGACTCGGTCATCCGCTACTACTCGGTGAAGATGGCCGAGAACGTCGACCCGGCCGTTCGGGTCTCCGAGATGACCGAAGAGTCCTTCACCAAGGCGGCCACGCCCGGACCGGACGAGGAAGCCATCGCGACCGGCCAGGCCGACGCGCGATCGCCCTTCGAGGACGACGAGGGGGCCTTCGACTTCGAAGAGGCCGTGTTCGGCAGCGCAGACGAGCCGCGCGGCGGCCGGGGAGAGGGCTGAGCCATGGCAAGCGAATCGACCAGCGAAGGCAAGGGCGGCCGCGAAGGGCGGGACGACAAGAAGCGTCCGGTCGGACGGCGCAAGCAGTGCAAGTTCTGCGCGGATGAGGCGATCAAGATCGACTACAAGGACGCCTCACTGCTCAAGTACTTCATCACCGATCGCGGCAAGCTGGTGCCCCGCCGCCTCACCGGCAACTGCGCCAAGCACCAGCGCTCCATCGCCGTTTCGGTCAACCGGGCGCGGATGATCGCGCTCATGCCGTTCGCGGTCACGGGAGCGTAGCCATGCAGATCCTACTGAGAGACGATCTGGACAACCTCGGCAAGTCGGGCGAGGTGGTGAACGTCAAACCGGGTTACGCGCGCAACTATCTCTTGCCCCGGGGCCTGGCCATCAAGGCCACCGCCCACGACGTCACCCGCATGGAGCATGAAAAGCGCGTCATCGCGGCGCGTACCACCAAGCTGGCCAAGGAGGCCCAGGCCGAGGCCGACAAGCTCTCGCAGGTGTCGGTGTCGATCTCGCGGGCGGTCGGCGAGGAGGACAAGCTCTACGGCTCGGTCACCAGCCGCGACATCGCCGACGCCCTGAAGGAACAGGGCGTCGCCGTCGACTCGAAAAAGATCCACCTGGTCGAGCCGATCAAGGCCCTCGGGATGACCGAGGTCCAGGTGAAGCTCGGGCGGGGCGTGGCCGCGACCGTCAAGGTCTGGGTCGTCAAGAAGGAAGCCTAGACCCTTCTCACACCAGTCGAATCCCCGGGGCGCCCCGTTTCAAACGGCGGCGCCCCGTTTTTTGTTGACCCCTCCGTCGCGGCTCAGCCCCGTTACGCGCGGCGCGAGCGCGACCCCTCTATTCCCCGTCGCGGCCCCGCGCGTTGGCGTTCCGGCGGCGCGGAGCCTGCCTGTCGAAATTTGTTGCAGGCTCCGCGCTGCCGGAACGCAACCAAGCGGGACGCTCCGGTCGGTCGAGGGATCGCAGCCGGGCCGCGCGGAGCGGGTTTTCTTTCTCCAGGCGAAGTCCCGCGATCCGGACAGATGGGGCGGGAGTACAATCGCGAGCCGCGATGTTGGAGGTGGTGAGCTCGAACCCGGCGTCCGCCGCGCGCACGCCGCCGCACAACCTGGAGGCCGAGAAATCGGTGCTGGGCGCGATCTTCAT
>JADGRB010000283.1 GCA_017881315.1 Pseudomonadota bacterium | reverse complement strand
ATTCGTGTTGGTATTCGCGCGGCTACACGCCAGGGCATGGCTCATCCCACCACCGTAGCTGAACCCGCTGGTGATGATGTCAGACATGTCGACGCAGTAATTGGTGGAAAGGGTCTTGACCATGTCGTCGGTGAACGACAGGTCCCCCGTGCCCCACCCGCCACCGCTCCATTCCGGTGCGACGAAGATCGCACCGTTCTTTGACTCTCTCTGCAGTCCCCAATAGGCCGTGAAGTACCCATTCGCTCCGCCGGTGTCCATGCCGGCTGCGTCCTCGCCGTTCCCATGGAAGGCGAAGATCAACCGATAGGGATGGGTGCTGTCGTAGTTGTCCGGAAGCCTCAGCGCGAAATTCCGCGACTGGCCGCCGCTCGTAATGGTCACCCAGCCGCCTTTGCCGGTGCCGAGGTTCGGCCCGCCCGCCGTCGCGCTGGCAGTTTCGCCCGGCACCGTCCCGAAGGTGAGCGCTGACGTCTTACCGCAACCCACGCTCGACATGCCGGCGCCACTCCCTGCCGCCCCGCCTGTCCCCTGCGTGCCGCCGCTGCTCGAGCCGCCGGCTGCAGAACCCCCGCTACCCGGGCCGCCGCGGCCTGCATTGCCCCCCGAACCGGTCCTGCCGCCCGAGCCGGTCGTGCCGCCCGAGCCAGTCGCACCGCCCGAACCGGTTGCACCGCCGGAACCAGTCGAGCCGCCCGAGCCGGTTACCCCGCCCGAGCCGGTGGCTCCACCTGTGCTCGTTCTGCCGCCCGCCCCCGTCGTGCCGCCGCCTCCAGTGATGCCCCCGGAGCCGGTCACGCCGCCGGAGCCGGTCGTGCCGCCGCTCTGGCCCGTGCCTCCACTGCCCGGCGAGCCCCCCGAGGCTTTCGAGCCACCGCTGCCCGGGCCGCCGCCGGCACCACCGGAGCCGCCGCCCGAGCTCTGACTGCACCCGACCGCCATCGCGAGAAGGCAGCCAGGCAACAACCAAGGAGATCGTAGGCGGAATGCGCAGGAAAGTCGTCGATTGTTGTCCATCGCGTATGTTGTCCTCCGAAAGGAATTGACGGAAACCCGCCCGCGCAGCGGCGTCGGTTGAGTCGTCATGGATTGGTCTTCAGATCGGCGTAGGCTGCCTCGAGACCGGCGGCGGTCACGATTGTCTGCGCGTCGGCGGGAAAGGTGTCTCCACTGATTTGAATGTTGCCCGAGACCGTGTTGCCCGGGCCGTTGAGTCCTGGACTGGCGGTGTTCCCCCAATTGTTGGTGAACGTGATATGGCCCGTGTTGTTCGAGGCATTCGAGTTCGCGGTCACGTAATAGCCGAAGTTTGCGTACACGTTCTTGGTTTCCGTGATGTACGCAGAGCCTTCATCGTTGTATTCGCCCCAGTAGGTACCCGAGAGTCCCGAGCCCTGGCCCTCGCAGTAGTTCTGGGTGACCACCGTCCCCGGCTGGAAACCCAGGTTGTAATGGCACCCGCCGTCGTTCATCTGGAGCATAGCCAGGTGCACGTAGTTGGCGCTGACCATGTTGTTCTTGGCGGTGGTCGCGTTCGCGTAGAGCGGCTGGTAGAGGTAGAGGTTCCCCGTGGCCCGCGTCTTGTAATCGTTGTTGCCGCCCGCGTCGTTCGTGCCCCATCCCAATCCGGTGGCGATCCCCGTATAGGGCACGTTGTAGACCTCGTTGTGGGATACGACAGCGCTCGTCGTATACGTGAACATGATCCCGGCAAAGTCTCGGTAGTCGATCCCGATGTCGTGGACGAGATTGTCCTTGATGCTCACGTTCTGGTTGACGAGATTCGACCCTGGATCGCTGGAGGCGCACACCTTGTCGCCGCACGGATGGTGCGCCCACGACTGGATGCCCCCCACCACGATTCCGCCGCCGGCGATCTGAGAGAACACGCAGCCCGTGACGTTGATGCCGTTGGCGCCGAGCCCGACGCCTGTCGCGTGCGCGCTAGGGTCGTTGCCGATCCCGAGCCCGACCTCGCCGAGGTCGACGAACCGATCCCGCACGAAGGAAATGTTCTTCGACGCCGACACCTGGACCGCGGCGGGCATCTGGAGCCAGCGCGGCCGCGCGGCCTCGAATGCCGGCGTCTGGCCGCCACCCGGGAAGTTCGACCGCGGACCGACGAGAAATCCGCCGGTCTGCTGGTCGGCGAACCCGTCGGTGTTGGGCTCGAGCCAGCTCGTGTGGGAGAACGTCAGGCCGCTGAACACCAGATCGTGCGCCGGCTGAGCGTAAGGATCGCCTCCCGCCGGAGCGGCGTACGCCACCGCTTGCGTGAGGTTGCCGGCCGCCGGCTGCACGCAGACCCCTCCGCTCGTAGACGAGGGACAGGCGGCTCCCACGGTGACGAGGTATTGCAACTGCGGCAGCTCGACGTCGACCTTCGTCAGGTCCTGGCCCGAAGTTGGGATGTAGTAGAGGACCCCGGCGGTCGTGTCCTGGTACCACTCGCCGGGCTGATCCAAGAGCGTGTAATCGTTCTCCGCGTAGATGGGCCCCTGGCGGTAGGGGCTTTGAACGGTGTCGTAGCCCCAGGTGTTCTGGTCCCAGGCGGGCTGCGCCATCGTCACCGCGTTGTTGGTGACGCTTTGGATCGCCGAGTACCGATTGGTCCACGATCCGATGATGTTCAGCTCCGCCCGTTTCGGATTGGTGAGGTTGTTCAGATAGCTGAGGCTGCTGCTCGAGAACGTCCACCCGTTGGTCGTGAGCGTCATGTTCGTGCGGCTGATCGACGCGGAGCGCGCGCGGGTGGCGATCTTGCCGTCGACGTAAAGCTGGCGTGTGGCGAAGGTGCCGGGCGCCGAAGCCTTCCAGATGTTCTTGCTGGAATCGCTGACGGCCCATCCCGTGATTGACTTGCCACCGGAAAGCACGGGGTGAGCGCCGCTGGCCGCCTGCCAGGTTATGATGTGGCCGTTCGTTCCCGAGTCGGCCGCCGTGAAGACCAGCGGCACCGCCAGGCGATAGGTGCCGTCGGCCAGGTTGACGACGATGTCGGCGTTCATCGCGGCGGCTGCGCCCCGAACGACGGTCTGGGCCTGGGTGATCGAGCACGGCGCGGCGCTCGTGCAACTGGTGCCGGTACCGCTCGGGGATACGTAGAACGTACCGTTGCTCGTTCCACCGCCGCTCCCGGACAGGCCCCCGCTCCCGCTGCCGCCGGTGGAGGACGTCGTCCCGGCCGCTCCACCGCTTCCCATCCCGGCTGCGCCACCTCGTCCCGAGCTGCCACCGGCAGCCGCCCCGGCGCCTCCGCTACCGGTCGCGCCTCCCGCGCTCGTCACGCCTCCCGCGCCCGTGACGCCCCCACTGCCGGTGCCGCCTCCGCTACCGTTCACGCCTCCGGTCGGCACGCCGCCGCCCGAGCCGCCTTTTCCACCGGCACCTTGGCCGCCGGTCGAGGTGCCGCCGCTGCCGCCGGTCGCCGTTCCGCCGCCCGTCCCTCCCGACGAGCTCGAGCCTCCGCCCCCGCCGCATCCAGCGAACAAGAGGGCCAGCAAGACGCCAGACGCCAGCGTTTTCACACCGCGCATCGTCGCGACCTCGAGACCCGCCGCCTTATTCACCTCCTCAACTGCCGCGAAGGCAGCGGTTGTTAACCCGGAAAGTGATGGGTGTCGCCGTCGCTACACAAACCGGCGATCCTCATGCTGGGAACGCTTCTTGCCGACTGCTCCACAGGTAACGGGGCTCACAGAGCGGAACGGGCGGGGGCGCGATGGGGTGAGTCGTCAGAACTGATTGAAGAAGGCCCAGACGGGATCCGGGGCCTGGCTCCAAGGCATGTGGCCGCCCGAGAACTCACACCAGGTGACGGGATATCCGGCGTCGCACCCCTGGTAGGTGACGCAAGGGCTCGGCGAAACAGCCGTCGTCTGTGTCGAGCAGTGATTCGTCGTCACGAAGTAGTTGTTGGCGGACTGGGCGCTGGCCGGAGGAACCGTCGTGTCGCTGTCGCCCTGGGCCTGCCAGACGGCGACGGGACCTCCCTTCGTCCGACAGCTGCCGAAGAGCTCGCCGGATTCGGGCGCGATGGCGCGGAACACATCGGACATCTCGCAGCCGAGCGTGAGCGAGAAGATGCCCCCGTAGCTGAATCCCGTGGAGAAGATACGCGACTGGTCGATGCACAGATTCGATTCGAACTGCTGCAGCATCGCCTTGACGAAGGCGACATCCTGACCGTTCGTGTTGGGCCAGCCTTTGTTGTTGTTCTGGGAGGGATCGGGCAGACCATCAGGCGCGACCAGGATGGCGGAGCCGGCGGAACGGCTCGACAGGCCATAGTAGGCGCCGCCGATGATGTTCCCCGACGCGACGTCGCTGGCGCTGCCGCCGAGCCAGTGGAATCCGAAGATCAGCTTGTACGGCTTGCTCGGATCGTAGTTGGACGGAATCTGCAGGATGTAGGTGCGCGACGTGCCGGACACGTCAATCGTCGCGGTCCCGCTCTTGAGGGTCGTGGCCTGGCCGCAGCCAGCGCTGGGCGTCGCCCCTGTGCTTCCGCCTGGCGAGCCACCGGTTCCGCTGCCTACCCCGCCGGAGCCAGTGGTCCCCCCCGCGCTCGTCGCGCCTGCCCCGCCCCCGCCGCTGCCGGCATTCGTGCCACCGCTTCCGAAGCTCGTTCCGCCGCTGCCCGAGTTGGCTCCACCGCTACCGGTTGACGAGCCTGTCGTTCCGCCGGATGAACCGGCGCACCCCGAACAGGCGCCCAAGAGAAGCGCTCCAACCAAGGCCGCTGCGCGAGCCTCTACACGTGTGGCGAGTCGCATCGTCCGTCCTCCCAGGTGCGAGTTTACGGACTATCCTGTTCCCCTCAGCGACCTCGACAATAGGCCGATCGGCCTATCCGGTGCATGCACCCGCTGGCCGCGCTCCGGCAGCCACACTACGGCGTCGTCGTGACGACCGCCGAGCCCGCCGTGAGAGACCCCGAGGACGCGGTCACGGTGATCGTCCCCGGCGTCGTCGTGGACCGAACGATGGCCATCAGCTTGCCGTTGAAAGCGGCGTGGGATGTCCCCTTGTACGAGTCGTGGTTCGTCGAATCGCCGGCGTCGAGGCCCACCAGGGTACCCGGACCGGTCACCGAGACTGCGATCGTGTTGTTGGCCTTGGGAGCGACGACGCCCTGCGCGTCGACGATGTCCACCTCGACGTAAGATAGGTCGCGCCCGTCCGCCGTGATCGACGCGCGGTCAGGGCTGAGCGCCAACTTCGCCGCCGCGCCGGCCGTCTTCACGGTGTCGGTCGCGACGACCGCACCGCCCTTGGTCGCCTTCGCCTGCAGCGTGCCCGTCGCGAAGGGGACCGACCACTGCAGATGGCCGGTCGAGGCGGTCATCGTCTTCGAGCCCTGAGACGTGCCATTGAGGAACAGCTCGACGCTGTCTGCGTTGGTGTAGACCATCACCTTCACCGCCTGCCCGTTCGTCCAGCTGGTCCAGTCCATCGGAACGACGTGGACCATAGTGGGCCCGCCGGCGTTCCACTTGCTCTGATAGAAGTAGAAGACGTCCTTGGGAAAGTCAGCGGTGTCGATGGCGCCGAAGTACGAGCTCTTCGAGGGCCAGGTATACGGCGTCGGCTCCCCGATGTAGTCGATGCCGGTCCAGATGAACTCTCCGGCCACAAAGGCCCGCGTGTTGACGCTGCTCCACGACGCCTCCGCGCTCGCGCCCCAGCCGGCCCAGGAGTCGTCGTAGGAGGACTCCTGGTTGTTGCTGTTGTTGTAGATGCCCCGGCTCCGGAGCGCGGAGGACGACTCGCTGGCGAAGATCTTCCACGTCGGGTGAGCCGTATGGAGCGTGTCGTAGCGATCCGGTGCGTAGTTGACGCCCACCACGTCCTCCAGCGCGACCGCCGCCGTATCCGCGGACGCCCAGGCCGCGAGCGCCTGGCCGATCGGGCGCGTGGTGTCCTTGGTCTTGATCGCGTTCATGAGCTTCGTGACGGTGGCCGTGTCGCTGGTCTCGCCCACCTCGTTGGCGATGCTCCAGATGACGATGCCCGGGTGGTTGAGATCCCGGGCGGCCATGTCGGTGATGTCGGTGACGGCCCACTGATTGAAGAATCGGCCGTAGTCGTAGGTGTTCTTGCCGTTGTACCAGCAGTCGAACGCCTCATCCATGACCAGGAACCCGAGGCGGTCAGCGAGGTCGAGCAGCTCCGGCGCCGGCGGGTTGTGCGAGGTGCGAAGGGCGTTGACGCCCATCTGCTTGAGCAACTGGAGACGCTTCTCCATGGCCCGAGTGTTCACGGCCGCGCCGAGGGCTCCCAGGTCGTGGTGATTGCAGGTGCCGTTGAGCTTCACCGCGGCGCCATTCAAGGTGAAGCCGCTCGTCGCGCTGAACGCGA
>JADGRB010000282.1 GCA_017881315.1 Pseudomonadota bacterium | reverse complement strand
CCCAGCCCTCTTTGTTGTCGCCGCGCGGCGGGTAGTAGTTGATGCGCACCACGTGGCACATGTTCCCGTAGAGGTCGGGATAAAGGTGCGGCTGCAGGATGTGCTCGAGCGAGCCGAGCTTGGACACCTCCTTGGACTTGAACGACTCGGGATCGTCCAGCACCTCGCCGTCGCGGTTGCCGAGGATGTTGGTCGAGTACCAGCCCTCGACGCCCAGCAGGCGCGCCTTGAAGCCGGGCGCCAGGATGGTCTTCATCAACGTCTGGCCGGTCTTGAAGTCCTTGCCGCCGATCGGTACGTTGTTCTGCTTGGCGAGCGCCATCAGCGCCGGCGTGTCGACGGTCAGGTTGGGCGCGCCGTTGGCGTAGGGAACGCCGCACTTGAGCGCCGCGTAGGCGTAGATCTGCGACGGCGCGATCTCCGGATCGTTCTCCGTCAGGCCTTTTTCGAAGGAGGCGATGCTGGCGTGCACCGGCGCCGTGCTCCGGTAGACCTCGGTCGATCCGCACCAGACCATGACCAGACGCTCGCAGTTGTTGGCCTTCTTGAAGTTCTTGATGTCGTCGATGACCTGCTGCGCGAGGTCCGCCTTCGACTTGCCGGTCTTGGCGTGCGTGGCGGTCAGCTTCTTCACGTACGACTGATCGAACACCGCCTTCATCGGCTTGATGGTGGTGAGAAAATCCTTCAGCTCGGTGAGGTGCTCCTTCGACAGCACGCCCGCCTTGCTGGCGGCGACGAAGGCGTCATCCGGAAAAAGATCCCAGGCGCCGAACACCACGTCCTCGAGCTTGGTGAGCGGCACGAACTCACGGATGAGCGGCGTCCGGGCGTCGGTGCGCTTGCCGAGACGGATGGTGCCCATCTGCGTGAGCGAGCCGATCGGCTTGGAGATGCCGCGGCGGATGGCCTCGACGCCGGCCATGAAGGTGGTGGCGACGGCACCCAATCCGGGGACCAAAATGCCGAGCTTGCCGGTCGCGGGACGGATGTCGATCGGGGTGGAAGCAGACTTCGTGGAAGACATGGGCGCTCCTTTTATAGACGAACCCAGGCCGCTGCAACCCCGATGCCGCACCTTTTCGCACCCCCTTCCCCGCAGACGGCGCGGGCCTGGACTTGTCCCGGCCGGATCTGTGGTAGAAACCCCCCGCTCTTTTCAACACCTCACCACCAACACCACACACGCCTGTCGAGGCGGCCGTGCGTGCCCGCGATGTCGTCCGACCGGACGGCGGCGCGGGTTGCGGCCTCCGATGACGCGGGCGGCGGAAACAACGCAAAAGGAAATCGCATGGAAACCAGCACCGAGACCCCGACCGCTCCTGCCGCCGCTGCCAACCTCGACATCGCCCAGCCCGCGCCCGGCGACGCGCCCATCACCATCCGCGAGATGATGGAGGCCGGCGTCCACTTCGGCCACCAGACCAAGCGCTGGAACCCCAAGATGAAGAGCTTCATCTTCGGCGCGCGCAACGGCATCCACATCATCGACCTGCAGCAGACCGTCCGCGCCTTCAAGCGCGCCTACAACTTCCTGGTCTCGAACGTCGCCTCGGGAAAGTCGGTCCTGTTCGTGGGGACCAAGAAGCAGGCCCAGGAGGTCATGCGCGAAGAGGCGCTGCGCGCCGGCCAGTTCTACGTGACCAACCGCTGGCTGGGCGGCACGCTCACCAACTTCAACAGCGTCAAGGGATCGATCGACCGCCTGCACGCCATCGAGAAGATGTCGACCGACGGCACCTTCGAGCGGATGACCAAGAAGGAGGTCCTCGGCATCACGCGCGAGCGCGAGAAGCTGGAGAAGGCGCTGGGCGGCATCAAGAGCATGACCGAGGTGCCGGGCGCGGTGTTCATCGTCGACGTCGTCAAGGAGCACATCGCGGTCACCGAGGCGCGCAAGCTGGAGATCCCGATCGTCGCGATCGTCGACACCAACTGCAACCCGGACCTCATCGACTACCCGATCCCGGGCAACGACGACGCGATCCGATCGCTCAAGCTGTTCTCGGGCAAGATCGCCGAGGCCTGTCTGCTCGGCCAGAAGGTCGCGCGCGAGCGCGCCAACCAGCAGCGCTCGGCGCGGGACGAAGGGGGCGGCGAGGAGCCGCAGACCATCCGCGTCTCCTCGGGCGGCGAGGGTCCGCGCGTCGAGGTGGTCTCGCGCCACCGCGGCGAGCTGCCCACGCCGGAGGCCGCGGCGACGCCCGAAGACGAGAGCGACGGCCGCGGCTAGGCCAGCGCTTTCACGGCGTCGCGCACCGAGACCGGTCAGCTAGCAGAAGATCACGAGAAAAGGACACATCGAGCTATGGCTGCGGAAATAACGGCACAGATGATCAAGGACCTGCGCGAGCGAACCAGCGCGGGGATGGCGGACTGCAAGAAGGCGCTGGTCGAGTGCGCCGCCGACATGGACAAGGCGGCCGAGTACCTGCGCAAGAAGGGGATCGCCTCGGCCGACAAGAAGAAGACGCGCATCGCCTCCGAGGGGACGGTGGTGACCTACATGCACGGCTCGCGCATCGGCGTGCTGGCCGAGATCAACTGCGAGACCGACTTCGTGGCGCGCAACGCCGACTTCCAGGGGTTCGCCAAGGAGATCGCCGTGCAGATCGCGGCCATGAGCCCGCAGTACGTGTCTCAGGAGGAGATCCCCCCGGCGGTGCTGGAGAAGGAAAAGTCGATCCGGCTGGAGCTGGCCAAGACTTCCGGCAAGCCCGAGGCGGTGATCCCCAAGATCGTCGACGGACAGATCGCGAAGTGGGCCAAGGAGGTCTGCCTGCTCGACCAGATCTGGGTCAAGGACCCGGAGGGGAAGAAGGACATCCGCGCGCTGCTCACCGATCTGGTCGCCAAGACCGGCGAGAACATCCGGGTGCGCCGCTTCGTCCGCTTCGAGGTCGGCGAGGGGCTCGAGAAGCGGGCCGACGACTTCGTCGCCGAGGTCCAGAAGCAGTCGGGGACGACCTAGGCCAACCGGATCCGACAGGAACCTGACGATGGCCAAGGCCAAGGGGACGGAGGCGCGGAAGACGACCAAGGGGCCGACCCCCGCTCCGTCGTCTTCTCGCCCGTCCGCGCGCCTCAGCGGCAGCGGCGCCGACACCAACCTCACCGCGCTGCCCAGTAAGCTGCCGCTCGCGCCGGGGGCGAAGTACCGGCGCATCCTGCTCAAGCTCTCGGGCGAGGCGCTCATGGGGTCGACCCAGCACGCGATCGATCCCGCGACGCTGGCCCAGATCGCCGACGAGCTGGTCGACGTCCACGGCCTGGGGATCGAGCTCGCGCTGGTGCTGGGCGGCGGCAACATCTTTCGCGGCATCGCCGCCAGCTCCACCGGGATGGACCGCGCGCACGCCGACTACATGGGGATGCTGGCGACCGTGATCAACTCGCTGGCGCTGCAGGACGCGCTGGAATCGCGCGGTCTGCACACCCGCGTCCTGTCGGCCCTCGAGATGGAGCGCGTCGCCGAGCCGTACATCCGGCGTCGCGCGATCCGCCACCTCGAAAAGGGGCGGCTCGTGATCTTCGCCGCCGGCACCGGCAACCCCTACTTCACCACCGACACCGCCGCCTCGCTGCGCGCCATGGAGATCGGCGCCGAGATCGTCATGAAGGCGACCCGCGTCGACGGCGTCTACGACAAGGACCCGCAGAAGCACAAGGACGCGCGGATGTTCCGCCACCTGTCTTATCTCGACGTCCTCAACCAGAACCTCGGGGTGATGGACTCGACGGCGATCTCGCTCTGCCGCGACAACAGCCTCCCGATCCTGGTATTCAACATGACCACGCCGGGGAACATCCGGCGGGTCTTGCTGGGCGAGTCCTTGGGCACCATCGTGGGAAAGGAGATCCGATGATCAACGACATCGTGAAAAGCCTGCAGGGCGATCTCGACAAAGGGATCGACGCCTTTCGGCGAGAGCTGGCCAAGGTGCGGACCGGGCGCGCCAACCTGTCGGTGCTCGACGGCGTGCGCGTCGACTACTACGGCACGCCCACGCCGCTCAACCAGATCGCGTCGCTCAACGTGGCCGACGCGCGTCTCATCACCATCAAACCCTGGGAGCGCTCGCTCATCCCCGAGATCGAAAAGTCGATCCGCGCGGCGCAGCTCGGGCTCAACCCGCAATCCGACGGCGAGCTGGTGCGGCTGCCGATGCCGGCGCTCACGCAGGAGCGGCGTCAGGAGCTGGTCAAGGTGGTCAAGAAGATGGCCGAGGACGCCCGGGTCGCGCTGCGTGGCGCCCGGCGCGACGCCAACGAGATGATCAAGGAGGCGCTCAAGGAAGGCGCGGTCACCGAGGACGACGAGCGCAAGGGCCTCAAGACGGTCCAGGACGCGACCGACAAGTCGGTGCTCAAGATCGACGAGATCGTCGGCAAGAAAGAGGCGGAGATCCTGGAGGTCTGACATGGCACTGGTTTTTCGCGAAGCGCACGCGGCGCCCGACAAGAAGAAGATCAACGAGGAGTGGTTCATCCTCGAGAACGCCGGCGCGCAATCGATCAACACCGGCGGCCTGCAAGTCATCGCCGCCCGCAAGGGCAAGCGCGGCTCGGTGCTGGGGGTGATCGACCCCGGGTTCATGCTCCAGCCCGGCGAGAAGATCCTGGTCGTCTCCGGCGTGCCCGGGAAGAAGTCGCACGGCGATCCGCCGACCCGCGAGGGGCTGCGGACGTACCACCTGTTCCAGCGGGATGCGCTGCTGCACGGGGACGGCACGCTCCTGCGCCTGGCCATGAACCAGGTCGAGGTCGCGCGGCTGGTCTACGATCCCGCCACCGCGACCGGCATCGCGTGATAGACCTCGCCCATGCCTAAGTATCAGGTCGACATTCCGCACTCGCTCGCCGTCGACGAAGCGAAGCAGCGGATCTCCGGCGCCACCGAGAAGCTCCAGCGCGACTACGGCGCCGCCTGCACCTGGAAGAGCGATTCGGAGCTGTCCGTGTCCCGGAAGGGGCTCGACGCGCGCGTCGTCGTCGAGCCGTCGCGGGTGCACGTCGATCTGAACCTGGGCTTCCTGCTCACGCCCTTCGCCGAGAAGATCAAGAACGGGATCGCCAAGCAGCTGGGTGGGATTCTGGCCGAAGCACCGAAGACCTAGGCAGCGCCGGCCTTCGCGACTGCCGCGGCGACTTCGGTGTCGGTCGCGTCGGCGCCACCGGTGACGACGCGGGGGACGCCCGCTGGCGCGGCGATGGCGGCGAGGCGCGCGTCGCGCTCGCCGAGACCAGACAGGTAGCCGGCATCGAGACCGACGGCGTCGCTCTCGATCGCGACCGTGGCGGCGGCGGCCAGCGCCTTGCATCGCGTCTCGGCCAAGGGCAGGCCCAGCGCCGCCAGCACCGACAGACGCGCCGGATCCCAGACCACGCCCAGCGTCGAGCCGACGAACGTCTCCCCGAGCTCGCCCACCTCGCGCGGGCTCGGCGCCTGCCAGGGCGTCACCCCCACCCCCAGCGCCAGCCGGATGCCGGCCCGCTCGGCGGCCCGCAGCAGTCGTTCCAGCGACCAGCGGCAGGCATCCATCACCTGCGGCCCGCGCGCGCGCCGCTCCGCCAGCGCGTCGGCCAGCAGCAGACCGCCCGGATCGTCCGCCTCCAGGGCTCGACGGGCGAACGCCCGCGCCAGCTCGGCGGCGCTCGCCGCCAGCGGCACCGCGCCGAAATCGAGGAGCGCGACCCGCGCGCCGAACGAGACGCCCACCGACAGACCAGCCTCCGTGAGGTCGATGGCCGCCCCGCGCTCGTCGTGGGCGGTCGCGGACAGGCGCGGCAGCCGTTTTCCCGCAGCCAGGGCCCGCTCGGGCAGGGGCAGGGTGAGCGTGGGAACCTCCAGCCCGAGGCGCAGCGCGGATGCCACCAGGGGTCCCCCGACGACGATCTCGAGGTCGCACCCGGCGCCCAGGTGGAGGCCCCCGGCGCCCACCTCGGCCGCCAGTCGGGTCAGCTTCTCGCCGCCGTCGGCCTGCGGCGGCCGAATTTCGGTTGCGAGGAGAACCATCAGATCGCGCAGGATAGCGCTTTGATTCGGATCTCTACGCTGTTATAAATGCCCGTCGCTGTAGTTGGAGGCAGCTCGGTGGGGCCGGACGTTGTGGCTCCTGTTCTACCGGAGGTGTTCATGTTCGTTCGCCCAAGCCGGCGTTTTATCCAGGCCGCAGTCTTCGCGGGTGTCGCGACCGGCTTTCTCTCCACGGCCCACGCCCAGCTCCAAAACGCGCCGGTCGATCTCGAGATGTTTCGGCCCGCGATGGACTCGAAGGGGTTCATCACGGTCAACTCCTCGGCGATCCTGGGACAGGGGGACATCTCGTTCGGCCTGGTGACCGCGTACGCGCGCAAGCCGCTGACGCTGACC
>JADGRB010000281.1 GCA_017881315.1 Pseudomonadota bacterium | reverse complement strand
TCCAGCTCGCCCGATCGTTTCTGCAGCGTCGTGAACTCCTGAAGGAGCGTCACGACCTCGAACGCGACGTCCGGGATCGGTTCAGGATCGATCATCTGGCGGGATCGTAAGTACGAAGCGTCTGCAAGCGAGCCATATCCAGGTTGTCGGCGGGGAATCTATAAGGAGGTCGAGGAGAATTCAGCAGCGCTCCACGTTCAACTCGCCCACCAATACGACAACTTCAACAACACCACGTCCGTCGCCGCCCCGTGCCCGAACGCCCGGGGCGCCAGCGTCGCGTTCCCCATCAGGTTCGCGACCTCCGGAATCTGCGAGCGCGTGTACACCAGATACAGCGTCGACCCGAGCCGGTACTCCCAGCGGAACACCACGTTCACGTTGAGCGCCGCCTCCTCGAAGTCCGGATTGGTCGCCGGCATGAGCGCCATCGCGGGCGGCGGCGCTAGCGTCGTCAACCTAACCTTCGTCCCGGGAGCCGCCGCCGGCGTCAGGCTGCGAAGGTCCTCGAAGTGCCCGGAGGCCACGAACGCCTGCGCGTAGGCCTGTAACGTGAGGCGCGGCGTGAACGTGTAGCTGGCGCGGAGGGTGACGCTCACGTTCTTGGCGTTGAGCTTGCCGAAGTAGGCGTCGGTCGCGGTGGCGGACCGCCAGGCGTAGCGGTATTCGCCGGCGGCCCAGGTGAGCTGGGGGAGCAGCTCGATGTCCAGCTGGGGGAGGGCGTGCAGGATCGCGCTCGACTGCACGCTGGTGGCGAAGATCCCCGAGCCCATCACCTGGGTCTGGTTGGCGATGGTGGCGTAGATCGATCGGCGCGGGTCGCTGTCGTATTCGAGGCGGCCGCCCAGGTAGCCGGCGCGCTCGAGGGCGGTGCCGTCGCCGACCTCGCGGTCGTCGAAGCGCGCGGGCGCGTAGTCGGCCGCCAGCGCCACCGTCGAGAAGTCCAGCAGGCGCAGGCGCGTGTTGAGCTCGTAGGTCTGGCCGAGGTCGAGCCAGTCGAGGTTGCGGCTCTGCGAGGCCACGAACGCGCTGGTGGTGTCGACGGTGTACGCGCCCGGCTCGAGGGTCCGCCAGCCGACGCTGGCCTGCAGCGTCTGCACGTTCTGCCGCTGCATGTAGCCGAGGTCGTTGTAGTCGAGGTGGCGGCCGGCGCCGGTGTACTCGGCGGAGAGCAGCAGATGCTTGCCGCCCTCCTTGGCGAGGCGCAGCCAGCCGCCCGGGGCGCTGTCGCCGGCGTCGATGTTGGTGCCGTCAGCCTGCATGACGCTCGATCCGCCGTGGATGTACGACACGATGAAGGCGCCATTGGCGACGTAGGTGCCCGACGGCGATCGAAACAGGGCGTCGAGGCCGCCCACGTAGCCGTCGTGGAAGCAGGCGCTGCCGACCGGCGGCGTGGCGCCTGAGGGGCAGAGCTGCGTTGGGGGCGTCGTCATCAACGCGGGGTAGCCGCCGTTGCTCTCGAAGGTCGAGGAGCCGGTGCCGATGAGGCCGATGTGGCCCCCGGTGCCGAGCTCGCGCTTGAGGCGGAGCACGTTGAAGGCGGTGACGGGCGCCGCCAGGCGGCTCTCGCCGCTGGGCGGGGTAGTGGTGTTGTTGACAATCAAGACGTGGTTGGCGGCGGTGAGCGCGCTGAGCGCCCCGATGGTCCAGTCGGCGTTCAGGCGGCCGACCAGCTTGCCGGCGCCGTAGATGGTGGCCTGGGTGGGGACGTCGTAGAGCTGCTCGCTCGGCAGGCTGGAGGGGCCGGAGGCGTCGGTGCGCAGCGAGGGCGCGACCGGGGCGCTGCCGATGCGCCGCGAGTAGAAAACCTGCATCGGGAACGAGAAGGCGTCGATCCCTTCCAGGAAGAACGGCCGCTTCTCGGGCAGGAACGTCTCGAAGGTGCCGAGGTTCAGGATCACCTGGTCGAGCTCGACCTGCGCGAAGTCCGGGTTGAGGGCGGCGTCGAAGGTGAGGTCCTGCAAGATGTGCCACTTGAGATCGAGTCCCGCCGACAGGCTGCCGTCGTAGCCGCTGCCGGCGGTCAGCTGGCTGGCGTCGCGCCGCCGCCCGTACCCCAGCACGAACGGCTGCAATTCGAGCGCGCCCGCGCCCTTGAGATCGTGCAGGCCGTCCAGGCGTCCGAAGAAGGCGATCGGCCCGGCCACGTCGCGCGGGATGTACGACCAGAGGTCGGTCTCCTCGCGCTGGGCGATGAAGCGCGTGGCCTGGAAGCCCCAGCTCTGGATCGGGAGCTTGCTGTCGAAGCGCAGGACGCGCAGCGGGATGCGGATCTCCGCCGACCAGCCGTGCGGCGTGCGGCTCGACTTGCCCTCCCAGTTCTCGTCCCACTCCCACGAATAGGTGGTCTGGTCGATGATCTGCGCGTCGGCCAGGACGCCGGCGATGTTGATGGCGAACTCGTAGGCGCTCTTGCCGTCGTTGCGCGAGTCGATCTGGATGTAGACCCATTCGCTCTCGGAGTCGCGGTCGCGCCGGGTGAGCCGCTCGACGATCGGGGTGTGGACCTGCTCGCAATCGAAGCCGATGTAGATGGCGGTCTCGTCGTAGAGCACGCGCACCCGGGTCTGTTCGGAGGGCTTGCCGCCGTCGAACGGGAACGACTGCGTGAACGTGTCGGCGCCGGGCGTGACGCGCCAGACCGCGTCGTCGAGCCGGCCGTCGATGAGTGGCGGCGTCGGCGTCTGGACCGCGATCAGGTGGGGCGGCGCCGCTTGCTGGTCGGGGGCCAGGGCGAGCAGTGCGGCGAGGAATGGGAATACGGGCACAGGGCGTCGCCGCTGCCACGATACCGGTCGCCGCGTGCGCCCGCAAATCGCATTTTTAGGGGGCGCGCTGTGGGATGAAGTAGGTCGCCAGCTCGGCGATCGCCGTCGGGCCGAGGTCGGCGGTCGGCAGGCGGGGGAGGGCCACGATCGGCAGGCCGAGCTCGCGTCGCAGGCGCGCCACGATCGTGTCGGCGAGGCGCCGGTGGGCGCCCGCGCTGGCGGCCAGCCGGAGCGTCGCCCACAGCGCCGGATCGCTCCCGGCGACCTCCAGGGTCGGCAGGCGATCGAGCAAGGCGCCGAGCGGCGGCGTGGTGGGGGCGTCGCTCGGGAGCGCGTTGACCACCAGCGGGCCCAGCGTCAATCCCAGGGTCTCCCGCGCGGCGGTCGCCAGCTCGACCGACTCGCGCGCCGGCAGCTCCTCGGCCAGCGTGACGATCAGGAGCGCGGCGCGCGTCGGATCGTGGAGGAGATCCTGCAAGGCGTGGGCGTCGCGGGCCAGCGGGCCCTTGGGCATCGCCGCCAGGATCGCCCCGGGGATGCGCAGCATGAGCGTGGCGTGGCCGCTGGCGGGACCGTCGAGGATGACCAGGTCGTAGCGCCGGCGGCCGCTCGCCTGCTCGGTGGTGTGCCACCAGGCCTTGCCGAGGATGGCGTAGGCGTCGAGGCCGGGGACGGCGCCCAGGAACCCGCGCACGGCGCGATTTTCGAACAGCGCGCGGGTGACCAGCTCGGAGCGCAGGATCAGCAGGCCGTACTCGTGCAGCGCGCTCTCGGAGGTCATGTTGACCGCGTCGATCCCCGGGGCGAGGGTGACGACCTCGGTCCCGACCGGCTCGGCGCGGCCGAACATTCGCCCCAGCCGATCGGTCGTCGTGCTGGCGGCCAGGAGGACGCGCTTGCCCGCGTCGGCGGCGGCGCGCGCCAGGGCCGCCGCCACGGTCGTGCGGCCCACGCCTCCTTTTCCGGAAATCACGATCAGCTCGAGGTCGAAGAGGGGCGTCATGTTTGGTGGTCGGGTTGGGGGGCGTCGCCCGGGTCCGGGCGGTGGCCGCTGCGACCCAGCGCGATCGCGACCAGGAGCCCCAGGCTGCCGCCCGATGCGACGGTGAGCGTGGGGTCATAGCTCAAAAGCGGCATCGTCACGCCGATGATCGGAAGCCAGCCGCGGCAGACCGCGACGTGCAACGCGGCCGGCGCGAGCAGCGCGGTGCCGCAGCCGACGACCGCGGCCCGCTCGGCGAGGTTGCGTCCTGGCGATCCCGAGCTCTTGCCCGCGCCCGCCGCCAGGGCGACGCCGGCGGCGATGGCCAGCCAGGCGGCGACCACGCCGATCGCGCCCCGCGGGCCCAGCTCTTCGCCGACCACCGCGAAGGCGTAGTCGCTGGCCGGCGATGAAAGGTGGCGGCGGGCGTTGCCGCGACCCAGCCCCACGCCGTGCGCCGCGCCGGCCGCGTTGGCGCGCGCGAGCGCCAGCACCTCGAAGCCTTTTCCACGGCGGTCGTTCTCGGGCGCCAGGAAACCGCGGATGCGGTTGTCGACGTAGCCGAAGCGCAGCGCCCCCAGCGACAGGACGACCAGCAGGAGCAGGGCCGCGGGAAGCAGCCGGCGGCCCGCCATGCCGCCGCCGGCCAGCGCGGCGAACGCGACCACCAGGGCGATCGCGGCGGCCGAAAAATCCGGCTCCATCACCAGCGCCAGCACGGCGCCGAGGCCCAGGCCCACGGCGAGCCCCTGGCGGGGCGAAGGTTGCGCGCGCTCGCTGGGGCCCCATCTCGCGATCAGCAGCGCCACGGCGACCACCAGAAACGGCGCCGGGCTGCCGGAGAATGGCCCCACGTGCAACCAGCGGCGCGCGCCCGCGGCGCGGATGCCGATGCCGGGGACGAAGACCGCCAGCGTGGCGGCCAGCGCCACCAAGAAGAGGACCGGCGCCGCGCGCAGCACCCGCCGCGCACCGAGGCCCGCCGCCAGGACGCCCACCGACGCGGCCAGCGCGAGCCCGATCATCTGGCGGGTCGCGAAATGGGCCGAGGCGCCGATCCCGGCCGGCCCGGCGCGGGTGGGCGCGGCGGCCACCACGCAAAAACCGAGCGCGCCCAGCCCCAGCGCCGGAACCAGGAGCAGAAAGACGGTGAGGGCGCGGCGGCTCATCGGATCAAAATTGCATGACCACGCCCAGGCCCAGGTCGACCAGATCGCCAAAGAACGAATAGGTCGCGCCGTCGCTGGCCGTGTAGATCGGTCGGGTGAAGAGGTGGGTCAGCATCCCCTGGAGCGAGACGGCGATGTCGTGGGTGACGACGACGCTGAGGCCGGCCGCGGCGCGCCCGAGCGGCTGCACGGCGTCGAAGCTGCCCGGGCGGAACATGATCTCGGGGCTGGAGAAGTAAGCGATGGAGACGCCGGCGCCGACCTTGGCGAAGGGTCGCACCCGCCCGAGACGCCAGGCGACGGTCTGCGTGAGCGCGAAGCTGGTCTGCGAGATGATTCGCTCCGAGAGGCCGACGTCGAGCAGCGCCGGGTCATCGAGCTCGGTCGTGAACCGGGCGTAGAAGAAGTCCAGCCCGGCGCCGAGCTCGAAGCCGGCGGGGGTCGCGCGGTAACGGCGCTCGTAGGTGCCGCCGATGGAGAAACCACCGGCCGGTCCGACGTTGCGCCCTTCGTCTCCCAGGCGACGGGCGTAGGACCCGGTGACGCCGACGGCGTTGTCGAGCACGGGCGGCGGGGGCGGGGGCGGGGACGCCGGCACCGGCGGGGGCGACGCTTGCGCCCACCACCAAGCCAGCACGGCAGCCGCGAGCATCGGGCAAGACTACACGAGGATGACTACCCGAGGACGACGAGATCCTGTCCCGCTTCGACGGTCGCGCCCTCGGTGCAGCTCACGGAAGCCACCCGACCGGCTCGCGGCGCGCGCAGCTCGTTTTCCATCTTCATCGCCTCGAGCACGACCATCGTCTGTCCGGCGGTCACCCGATCGTCGACCTTCACCAGCACCTTCACCACCCGCCCCGGGATCGGCGACCGGATCGTGACCGGTGCGCTGGCACCGCCCGCCGCCGCCGTCGCGGTCCCCTTGCCCCGGCGCGCGTCCGAGATCTCGGCGGCGACCACCACCGGATCGGCCCCCGGCCGCCGGATCTCGACCGTCAGCTTCGCCCCGCTCCCATCGACGGCCGCGATCGTCTGCTCATCACCTTGCCGCAGCACCCACAGCCCGGCCTCCGCCTCGACGATCTCGACGTCGACCGCCACCTCGTCGACACGCACGACCCCGTCGCCGATCTCGACGACCCGCTCCCTCCCGTCGATCTTGACCGCGATCTTTCGCGTCGCCCCCTCAGCTTTCCATGAACGACTTGAGGCGCTTCGAACGCGAGGGATGCCGCAGCTTGCGCAGCGCCTTGGCCTCGATCTGCCGGATGCGCTCGCGCGTGACCTCGAAGTCTTGTCCCACCTCTTCGAGCGTGTGGTCCGACTTCTCGCCGATGCCGAAGCGCATGCGGAGCACCTTCTCCTCGCGCGGCGTGAGCGTCGCCAGCACCTTGCGGGTCTGCTCGGCCAGGTTCATCGAGATGACCGCGTCGGCCGGCGAGATGACGCTC
>JADGRB010000046.1 GCA_017881315.1 Pseudomonadota bacterium | reverse complement strand
GCACTACACACGGGAACCCTGAAAGGGTTCCCGTACCCTCCCGCGAAGGACTCCGACGAGCTGAGCTCGGCTCCGTCCACGCGCCGGGTGCGCAGGAAAAGGCCGCCCCGCCGCGCGCGCCCGGCACCACCCCGCTCCCCCCGATGGGCGTACCGCCGCCGCCGGCGCCGCCGGCCGAGCGCCAGCGCGGCGTCGCGCTCGGGATGTTCGCCGAGGACGTGAGCTTCTCGTACGGGCCGCTGCTCGCCGAGATCGTCGCGCTCGGTGCGACGCACGTCGCGCTGGTCGTTCCGCTCTACCAGACCGACGGCGGCAGCCACGACATCGGCCTCGACACCCGTTACTCCCCGACGCTGGAGGCCGTGGCGGAGACGGCGCGCGCCGCCCGCCGCGACGGGCTGGAGGTGATGATCTTTCCGATCCTGCGGCTCTCCGCGCCCCGCGCCGGCGAATGGCGCGGCACGCTGGCGCCGCGCGATCGCGACGCCTGGTTCCGCAGCTACGGCGACGCGCTGGGCGACCTGGCCGGCGTCGCCGCGCTCACCGGCGCCAAGCGGCTGGTCATCGGCAGCGAGCTTTCATCCCTCGACGAGGACCTCGCCCACTGGCGGCCGGTCGTCGAGCGCGTCCGCGCGGTCTACTCGGGCAAGCTGGTCTACTCCGCCAACTGGGACCACTACGACAAGGCGCGACTCTTCGACCTGGTCGACGAGGAGGGCATCTCGGGCTACTTCAACTTGCGCGAGCCCACGGTGAGCGCCAACGACGCCGCGCTGGAGGCCAGCTGGCAGCGGGTCCGGCACCAGATCGAAGCCTGGCGCGCCGCCCGGACGCAGCCCTTCATCTTCACGGAGCTCGGCTACCGTTCGCGCACCGGCGCGACCGCGGCGCCCTGGGACGAGGTCCCGGGCGGCTCACCCGATCCGGACGAGCAACGCCGGGGGTTCGCCGCCTTCCGCCGCGCCTGGACCGGCGCGGCCTCGCTGGACGGCGTCTACATCTGGAACTGGTACGGCTACGGCGGCGCCGGCTCCACCAGCTACACGCCGCGCGGAAAACCCGCCGAGACGGAAGTACGGGCCCTGCTCGAGAGCCTCTGAGCGCCCGCGGGCCCCGGCCCGCCCATCTCCCGCGGCCGCCCGCGGCGCCGCTCTATTTCCCGGCGGACATGCCGGCCGCGACCAGGTTGCCGATCGACTTGAACGCCGCGACCGGCAGGCTCAGATCCATGGTCCACATCTTCCCGACGCCGTCGCCACCGGCCGTGAAGATGAGCGGGATCGGCCCGCTCCCCATCCGCGCGAGCGCCGCCGCCCGCGCGTCGGAGCTGAAGACCCCGATGAGGCCGAGCACCGGCGCGAGGTCCGTGTAGTAGAACGCGTCGCGCCCCTTGGCCGCGGCGCGCGCCTCCACGAAGGGACCCGTGGTCTCGCTGGGCGGCGCCTTGGCAGCGGCGACCGCGACGAGGCGTGTCCGCGCGTCCCGCCCGAAGGTGCCGACCACCCGGCTGCCCGCGACGCCCTGATAGACGTCGAACCCCGTGCCGAAGATGCGCTTCCAGGTGTCGGTGAGCAGACCCTTCTTGATCGTCATCCGCACGTGCATCGCCTTGACCTTGCCGACGGTCTCGCGCTTGGACGTGAGGTCGAAGAACGAGGTCGTCGCCCCCAGCTGAGCGCGCATGAGCGCCGACATGGCCGCCGCGTCCATGCGCCCGAGCGCGGTGCCCACCTTGGTCGCGGTGGCGGCGTCCTTGAGCGGCGTCGAGAACGCGCCCGTGAAAAAGGGCGCGTCCTTGAGGAGCCACACGGCGCCCGACTGCTGACCCGACTGCCCGGCCAGCAGAGCGTCGTAGTAGGCGAGCGCCGCGGCGACGCCCTTGCCCTTGTCGGCGGCGAGCCGTTGCCGGTAGTGACCGAGGATGTCGCGCCAGAGCGCCCCCATGCTCATGGCCCCGACCACGAAGCGAGCTCCCGGGCCTCCCAGCACGGCCGGATCGATCTCGAAGGGCGTCACCTGCTTGGCGGTGGCCTCGAGCGCGCTGCCCGGCCGCGAGAAGAGACGCGCCAGCAGGGTCAGGCCCCTGCCTGGATCGATCGAGAGACCGACCTCGATCCGGTCGGCATCACCGAAGAGCCCCAGCATCTTCGCGGCGGTCTCGTAGAAATAACCGTCGCCGATGTCGACGCCACCGCCCGCCTGCTGGGCCGCGCGCGCCTGCTCGATGAGCGCCGCGATCGCGCTCTTGACGTCGGTCCCGTGGGCGCGCGCGACGGATTCCGGATAGATGGTGGTCGTGACGTCGTCGGGGCCGGCATGCCGCGCCTCCAGCGCCAGCATCGCGCCGCGCGTGAGCGCCTCGATCTCATCGCTCAGGACCACCACGTTCCCCGCTCGAAAGACCCAGCCATGCGACTTGGTGCCGTTGGCGACCAGCGTGACCGGCCCGCGCGTCATCACCCGCTTGCCCAGCGCATCGATGAGCTTCTCGGCCTCGACGGGACCCCGCGCCGGCACGGCCAGGACCGCGCCCTGCGCCCCCTTGTCGTCGAGGGCGACCACCGCGGCGCCGCTCGGGCTCGCGAGATCGATGTCGGCCGCGACCTCGGGCGGAAGGCCGGCCTCGGAAAACAGCATGTCGCGAAGTCCCGCCGCCGTCATCGGGAGCGGCACCGCCTCCCCCGCCAGGCGAACGCCGTTCTCCAGCAAGCGATCGAAGGAGCCGATCGAAACCGAGATCAGCAGGAGCGGCCGCGCCGTCACCGCCGGCAGCAAGGTCACCGGAGGACCCACTTCGGGTCCGGCGGGTGGCTTGGCGGCTGCGAGGGCCGCGGCGGCGGGTGTCTTCGCCGGCGACTGCTTTCCCGCGCACGACGCCAGCAAGCACCAGAATGCCACCGTTGCCGCCCCGGCTCCGAAACGGCGTCCCGCAGATACGCGCTCGACCATGGAGCGGGAAGATATCTCGCGCGGGTGGCGCCGCCCTAGCAATTTTCGGCGCCCGGGCGCCCCGCCGGACCCGACGCCAACGAACCGGAGTTGCGGCGGCGCGATCGCCTTGCTACCGTCGACCGAGGTGGCGCGTTCGATGCGATTCGGGTTGACCGGGGTCCTCGCTGCGGCGTTGGTGAGCGGCGCCTTGGCGGGTGCTTGCTCATCTTCGAGCCCGGTCGATCAGAACCTGGGCACCAACCTGGGCGCCGATTTCGTCGCGCCGGTGACCGACGCGGCCAGCGACAGCAACGCGGATAAGAGCTCGACCGATGTGCCGATCTCGAGCGGAGCGGCGGGCACGACCGGCGCGGCCGGCACGAGCGGAACGGCGGGCACCGGCGGTGAGTCCGGAACCGCCGGTGCGGCCGGACAGACCGGCACCGCGGGTTCGGGTGGTGCCGGAGGCGCCGCCGGCGGCGCGGGCGCCGGCTCTTGATCTCTGACATGGACATCGGACCGGATATGGTCGAAAAAAGCGCTTCTGAACCCGCGCGGCGCGCGGGGGCGGGATAATCGGCGGAGGACCCGGATGCAGGTCGTTTGCAGCACGTGCCAGCTCAGCTTCGACGCTCCAGAGGGAGCGACCGGTCTCGTCTGTCCGATCTGTCGAGGGCCCTTGCTCCCGAAATCTGCCGACGGGGAAGCGCCCAAGGCAGCCGACGCCAACGCGCGCAAGGCCAGTGCCGAATGGCGCGGCGGCGATCTGGATGATCTGATCGCCCTGCTGAGCGGGCCCGCGCTCTCGGCGCGCGTCGAGGTTCTTGCCGCCACCGGCGACGCGGCCGTTGGCGAGGTCCATCTCCTCGCCGGCGGTGTCTCCGACGCTTTCTTCGGCGGCAAGTCGACCGACGACGCGCTCGACCAGCTGCACGCGCTCAAGTCGACGCGCTTTCGCATCGACCAGCGGCTGCCCAACCCCGTCGACGGCAACCTGATCGCGCCGGGTCCGGAGGCGGGGACGCTCGATGGCCGCGCGCTCGCGCACCTCATGCGCTACTGCGAGGACTACGTCATCACCTGCGCGATCGACGTGTGGCGCGGCAACGAGAACGCGCGCGTCGAGTACAAGCGGGGCGAGATCAGCGGCGTCACCGTGGGCGGCATCGATGCGCCCGAGCGACTCGCCGAGGTGATGCAGTGGTCATCCGGCAACTACCGCCTGATGGTTCCGGTCATCAAGCTCCCGGACGTCGCGCCCAAGCGGACGAAGCCCCAGACCCCCGCGCCCGCGCCGGTCCCGGCGGCCTCGGCGCAGGCCGCGCGCCAGGCCAGCGCGACCAAGACCATGTTCGGCATGCCGGTCGCCGAGCTCGCCAAGGCCCGCGCGGCCGCCGAGGCGGTGAAGGTGGCGGCCGAAGCCGCCAAGGCGGCCGCCCAACCGAAGGCGCCCGCGCCCGCGCAGCCGGCGGCGCCGCGCGCCTCGACGCCGATCCCCGTCGTCGCGTCGCCGGCAGCCCGGGTGGCCCCGCCCGGCGTCGCCCCCTCCCAGACGCCCTCGCCGATCACCGCGCAGCGATCGAGCGCGACCAAGACGATCTTCGGAATCCCCACCCCGAGCGCGCCGGAGGGATTCGTGTCGGGCCGCATGACTCCGACGACGCGAGCGGCGGAGCCCGGAGCGCCGGGCCCATCACCCGAAGGCGATTCCTCCCGGACCGACACGGCCAAGGTCGACCGGAAGACCGGCGCGCGCAAGGTCGAGGTCCCAGGACCTGCGGTGATACCGCCGGCGGCTGGAGCCACGGCACCTGCCGCCGAGGCCGCGGCGCCGGTCGTGGCGCCCACGATGGAACCGAGCGAGCCGCAGCCAACCACACATCCCGGCTTCGACGCGCGTTCCGAGGGCCGCAAACGCCCCGAGCCGGCGGCCGCCCGGCCGGCGCCCGAAAAGCAACGCCAACCGCAGCGTCAAACACCGATCTGGACCTATGTCGGCATGGGGTTCTTGTTCGGCCTCATTCTGCTCGGCGTCTATCAGGTCTACGGCATCCTCGCGCATTGACGTAGATGTTCGCGGCTGTTGTTGACGCCTACCGGCGGACGCGCAAGCCGAAGGACATCCTGTGGAATCGGTTCGTCGCGCGGCCGCTGGCCGCGGTGGTGATCGTTCCGCTCGCCCGGACCAGCGTGACGCCGAACCAGATCACGCTGGCGACGCTGCCGGTCTTCCTGGCGGGGGCCGCCCTGATCGCGTTCCGACCCGGCTGGGGGGCGCTCTGCGCGGGTGCGGCAATTCTCGAGATCTCCTACGTCCTCGACTGCGCCGACGGCCAGCTGGCCCGCCTCAAGGGAACCTCCTCGCCCGTGGGCGCCCACCTGGATTTCCTGATGGACGAGCTCAAGGCCTTCGCGCTGGTCGCGGCGGTGGGCGTGCGCCTGTGGTCGCCCGCGCACGATGCGCGCTTCTTGCTGGAAGGGCTGGGCGGACTGGTGGTGGTCGCCGGCGCGATCAGCCTCACCACCTTCATGCGCCGCCCGGAATACGCCGCGGCGACGGGAGCGGCCGTGCGGCAGGGCGCCGGCGACTACGGTGAAGGCTTCGCGGCGTCCGCCGCCGCGCCGGCGCGCCGCTCGCCGCTCGCCGCTCTGGAGAGCCTCGGGCGCTTCGTGGTCCACTACCCGAGCTACATTCTATTCGTCGCGCTCGCCAACCGGATCGATCTCTTCTTGCACGCCTACCTGGTGATGAACGCCGCCTACGCGGCGCGCGCGCTGCTCTCGATCGCGCGCGCTCTGGGACGTGGGCGATGAAGGCGATCATCGTCGCCGCGGGCCGGGGACGTCGACTCGGTGTCGAGACCGACGCGATTCCCAAGTGCATGGTCAAGGTGGCCGGTCGCGCGATCCTGCACCGCCAGCTCGACGCGCTCCGCGCCGCGGGCGTCGACGACGTCGTGGTCGTGCGCGGCTACCGCGGTGACTTGATCGCGGCGCCACCGGACGGTCTGCCGCTCCGCTTCGTGGAGAACCCCGCCTGGGCGGAGAACAACATCCTCACCTCGCTGTTCTTCGCCGAGAGCGAGATGCGCGACGGCTTCTTGTTTTCCTACTCCGACATCGTGTTTGCGCCCGAGCACGCGCGGGCCTTGGCCGAGACGATCGGTCCCGTCACGCTGGTGGTCGACCGCCGCTGGCGCGAGGCGTACGAAGGGCGAATCCTCCACCCGGTGAGCGAAGCGGAGCTCGCCCGCGTGGAGGGGAGCGGCGCCGCCGCGGCCGTCACCTGCGTCGGCAAACGCCTGGTCAGCGCCGAAGAGACCGCGGGTGAGTTCATTGGCCTGGCCAGATTCTCCCCCGAGGGCGCCGCGGCCCTGAGCGCTGTCTGGCGCGAGGCGCTCGCGCGGGGTCGCGGGACGCCGTTCGGGGCCGCTGCCAGCCTCGACCAGGCCTACCTCAGCGACGGTCTCAACGCGCTGCCGGCCCACGGCGTGACGCTGCGTCCGCTCTTCATCGACGGCCGCTGGCGCGAGATCGACACCGAAGAAGATCTCGCGCGCGCCGAAAAAGCGATCCCGACCTGGACCTGACGGTGCCCGGTTCGGATCCCACGCACTGGCTCCATCGACTGACCGCCTCGGAGTGGCTGGCGGCCGCCGAGACCGAGCTTCAGCACGCCGAGGCGGCGCTGGCAAGACGGGCGACCCGCCCCGGCGTCACGCACGCGCGTCGCGCCGCCGGGATGGCCTGGAACGCCGTCCTGCTCGCCAACCCCGACGATGGGGCCGGGCGCAGCTACATGGAGCACGTGGTGGCGCTCACCGAAAACGCCGCCGTTCCGATCGAAGTCCGGAAGGCCGCTCAGCGCCTGCGCGACACCCCCACCGCGCCGCCCGCGCTCATCACCCTCGGTCGCCCCGATCTCTCCCCCGCCGAGGCCGCCCGCGCCATCATCGACCACGCCCGCTACGTCAGCGAGAAGGGGTAAGACACGACCTGGCTGCCGTTCGAGGGCGGAAAGCGTAGGCCCCCGACCACCCCCTTGACGCAGGCGGTGAGCCCGCCCCGCTGGAGGATCGCGGGTGCCTCGACGCGAACGCCGCGCACGTTGCCGGTGCGCTGGATTCGGAACTTCACGGTCACCCGACCGGGGACGTAGGTCTCCTCATCCGGACGCGCGCGCGAGATGCAGCTCAGGATTGTCTCCTCCTTGGCGTGAAAGCGGGCGTCGATGTCGTCCTGGGTCAGCTCGTGCGACCCGCTGTCATCGGTCGCATCGCCCATATGAATGACGTCCGGGCGGGAGAGATCGTCCCCCTGGCTGACCAGCTTGAGATCCGCCGCGGACAGCTTGATCGGCTCGGGCTCGTTGTCCACGGGAGGCGCGGGCGCGTGCGGGGCGGCGCCCGCGGAGGGCGAGCCCGCGCCTTCGTTTCGCGCGACGCGCATCGCGCCGTGCCGGCGGCGCTTCTTCTTCTCGCGCGCCTCCTTGGCCGGCGCGCCGGCGTCGGAAGCCACCTTGGCCGGCGCCACCGGGCGCTGCCCTTCTTTCCAGTAGACATAGCCGCCGAAGGCCAGGGCCGCGACTACCAGGCCGAGCATGAAACCTTTCATCTGCAGGGAAGGTACACCACCTCTGGTTCCCTCGATCTTCCGCCCTCGGGTCTCACTCCCGGATCTCGCCTTGGCTCGGCGGGCCTATAGGTCTACTCTCCGCCCGTTATGCCGCTGCTCCGCGAGTTCAAGGACTTCATCAACAAGGGGAACGTCGTCGATCTGGCCATCGCCGTGGTGGTCGGGGGCGCCTTCGGCAAGATCGTGACCGCCCTGGTGTCCGATCTGGTGATGCCGCTCGTCAACTGGGTGGTGCCGCAGGGAGACTGGCGGAAATGGGAGCTGACGCCACTGCACTTTCGGTTGGGGGACCTCATCGGGACGGTCGTCGACTTCCTGGTGGTCTCCTTCGTGGTCTTCCTGGTGATGGTCAAGGTGGTCAGCGCCGCCCGCCTGGTCCCCAAGCCGGGCGAGGCGCCGGCCATGACTAGGGCTTGCCCGGAGTGCCTGGAGATGGTCCCGGTGGCCGCGCGCCGATGCCGCGCCTGCACGAGCGTTCTGGTCGCTCCTTGACCTTGTCGAAGCGAAGGCACTATCTTTAACCGCTCAGGAGCTGCGCAGTTACGGCGGACCCGCAAATCTGGAACCACAAAGGAGAAAACGACGCTCATGAAGAAGGCTGATCTGGTCGATGTCATCGCGCAGCAGAAGAACCTGCCCCGACCGCAGGTGGAGACCACCATCGATGCGCTGATCGAAGCCATCGCCGACGGACTTTCGAAAGGCGAGCGGATCGATCTGCGTGGGTTCGGCGCTTTCGCGGTCCGCGAATCCGCCGCGCGCACCGGGCGCAATCCGCAGACGGGCGCGCCGATCGAGATCGCGGCCCGAAAGGTGCCCACATTCAAAGCCGGCAAGGAGCTGAGGGATCGGGTCAACCGCCCCGCGTCGTAACAAGGGGACCTCCCGCACGGGCCCGCACCAGGAAGATGGATGGGTACTCGACTTTTCATCGGCAATCTCTCCTATAACGTCACCGAGCAAGAGCTTCGCGAGGCGTTCACCGGCGAAGGAATCGAAGTTCGCAGCGTCCGCGTCGCTCTCGACAGGGAGACGACGCGTCCGCGCGGGTTCGCCTTCGTCGAGACGATGACCGACGACGGCGCCAAGGCGTCGATCGAGAAGCTCTCGGGGCGGATCCTGCAGGGACGGCCGATCATCGTGGAGGAGGCGCAGGCCAAACCGGCCGGGCCGCGTCCGGCCGGCGGCTTCGGAAGCGCGCCCCGCCCCGGCGGGTTTGGCGGACCGCGTCCACCAGGACCCGGCGGACCGCCCCGTGGGCCGGGGGCACCGCCCGGCCCGGGCGGGTTCGGGGGACCGCGTCCCCCGGGCGGACCCGGCGGACCGCCCCGTGACTTTGGGCCCCCTCGTGGGCCCGGCGGGTTCAGACCTCCCGGATTCGACACCCGCGGGGCTGGCCCCGGCGCCGGACGGGGTCCCGACCTACCGCCACGCCGTGAGCGGCCCGAAAAGAAGAAATCGACCCGCCCCAAGCCCGAGGAACGCGAGCGCGGCAACTGGCGCTGGGACCGCAACCCAGACGACGAGTAGCACCCGGCGCCGGCGCGGATCCTAGCCAGCGAGCGGCCCCGCTGGCACAATAGAGAGCGGGCTGAATCGGGGGAACAAGCCGTGACGCTGGGCCGGATTTTGGTGGTCGACGATGATCCCTGGATTCAGCGCAGCGTCGCCAGCGCGCTGGGACAGCGCGGGTATCAGGTGAGCCTGTCGGGCGATGCGCCGGGAGCGTTCGCGGTCGCGTCCAAGGTCCGCCCCGACCTGATCTTCACCTCGGTCTCGCTGCCCGCGATCGACGGCTGGTCCTGGTGGGAGCGCCTGCGCACCTTGCCGGCATGCGCCGACACGCCGATCGTATTCCTGCTGTCGGTCCTCGACTCCTCGACCGAAATTCGGGGGGCCGGCCCCAGGGATCAGCGGCTGCGCAAGCCCTTCCGCGTGGAAGATCTCGAACGGGCGATCGTTAGCTCTCTGGGAGCTCCACCCGTGCAGACTCTGGTCGGTCTTTCCACACTTTCCCCCCGTTCCACCTCGGCCGCGCCGTCGCCGCCCGCGTCGGTAGGCACGGGCGCTATCAAACCCTCGTCCGGCCACCGGCCGCTGTCGGCCATCCGAGGTCAGGTCGATCAGATTGGCCTATCGAGTATCCTGGTGGTCCTCGAGATGGAGCGAAAGACGGGAATCCTGCTGGTGGAACGGTCGCAAGGGACGGCTCGGCTCTTTCTGCGCAAGGGCCGGATCATTCGGGCCGACACAGAAGAGCCGCGCCTCTCGGGAGCGGCGGCGGTCTACGAAGCGCTGACCTGGACCAGCGGATCCTTCGATTTCCTGGCCGGAGACATCGGTGGCGTGGACGAGATCCAGGCCTCCACGACCTACTTGCTGCTCGAAGGGGCGCGCCGGTTCGACGAGGCGAACGAGCTGCGCCGGGCGAGACGGGTTGAGAACAAGCTCTGAGCAATCCGACCTTGCCGACCTTGCCGATCTTGCCGATCTTGCCGACCTTGCCGACCTTGCCGACTGCGGCGACGCTGCCGATTGTGCCGTCGCTGCAGACGCTGCCGAGCGGACCGGACGTCATCGAGCTCGACATCCTGGTCCCTTCCGAATGCGGCGGCTGGCGGCTCGATCATTTCCTCAAGCGGCGAATCGGGCGCCTGTCGCGCACCCGCATCCAGTCGATCATCGGCGATCAGATCTTTTTCTCCGACGGGCGCTCGGTGAGACCGGCCGCGCCGGTGCGCGCGGGTGAGACGATCTGGCTGCGCCGGCCGGCGCCGATCGAGCCCGAGGTTCCCCGCCACTTCGAGGTGCTCTACGAGGATCCCAGCGTCCTGTGCATCGACAAACCGGCTGGGCTGCCGATGCACACGACCGCGAAGTTCTGGCGCAATACCTTGACCGCGCTGCTGCGCGAGCGCTATCCCGGCCAGCGGATGGACGTCGCGCACCGCATCGACCGCGAGACGTCGGGCGTGCTACTCATCGCGCGCGGACACGACGCCGCGAGCTTCCTCACCCGCGCCTTTGCCCGGCGCGCGATCGAGAAGACCTACCTCGCGCTGGTCAAGGGGCATCCCCCTGACGAGGGACGCATCGATCTGCCGCTGCGGCTCCTCGACACGAAATCGCGAATCATGATGGGACCCGCGGCCGACGGGAACGGATTGCCGGCCGTCACCCGCTTCCGCGTCTTGCGGCGTTTCCGCGCGCACGCGCTCTGTGAGGCGAGCCCCGAGACGGGCCGCCAGCACCAGATCCGGGTGCATTTTCGCGCGCTCGGACACCCCATCGTCGGTGACAAGCTCTATGGCGCGGGCGAGGCGCTGTTCATGCGGTCCTGCGAGGAAGGCGTGACCCCGGAGCTGCTGGCCCACTTCGACGGCCTGGCCCGTCACGCGCTCCATGCGCATCGGCTGACCTTCCCGCATCCGGTCACGCGAGAACCCATGACCGTCGAGAGCCCCCTGCCCCCCGACCTCACCGCGTACATCGAGACCCTGGGTCCCGAATCACCCGATCCCGAATCGATCGCGTGAGGGCGCGGGACCCTCTCAGGGTCCCGAATCAGGCGACGCCGCCAGGACCCGGGAGATGCTGAGGTCGAGGCGGCTGACCAGCATCCCCGCCAGCGATCGGAACTCGGCGGGTTGCATGCCCAGGCGACCGCAGATTTCACGCTCGGTCGCCTCGAGCACCTGCGCCCGCGCCCGGGAGATCCAGCGCGTCACGGTGGATTGGTTGACGCCGTAGATGTTCCCGATCTGCTCGTGGGAGAGACCGCTCACCGTCGTGAGACGCAGCAGCAACCGGTCGCGGTCGGGCAAACCGGAGAGCGCCTGCCGCACCGCCGCTTCGAACTCGGTCTTGTAACGCGTCCTCAGATAGTCGATCTCGGGATGGTCGTCGGCCGGCAACACCTGGTCGGCCCCAGGATCTCCACCGGAGGCGCGCGCCTCTTCTCGGCGAAGATCGAGCGCGACCCGCTGCGCCGCGACCGCAACCCAGCCGGCCAGCGGCCCGCGGCCCGCGTATGACTTGATGCGTGGGGGTTGCGCCGGTGTGCCGACAAAGATCCGCTGCCAGAGGATCTGGCGCACCTCGTCGCGTAAGTCGGGGCTGCGGTCGACGCGCGCCACGGCGACCGTGATCGCGGCGGCGCAGAGCTTGTCACACAGCGACAGGGCACCCGGCAGACCGTCGGCACAGGCGACCGCCAGCGCGAAATCCTCGGCGTAGAAGTCGGCCAAACCGCTCGCGACGTCGTCCCCGACAGCGTGGGCGATTCTCGGAATCAGCCGGCCGCCGCTCAAGGCCAGCCCCGGCCACGCGGTCGTTGCCCGTGCCACGATCGCCCGGAGCCGTACCTCCAGATCGGCGGGGACACGTATGCCCGGTCGCTCCCGGACAAACAGGCGCGCCAGCTCTGGCTCCCCCACCTCAGCCATTTCGCTACCCTAGCAGCCTGTCGCACCAAAGGGCACCTCTGCGATAATCAGGTCGGTTCATGGACTGTCTCGACGAGCAAACCATTGTCGCGTTTGTCGGTGGCGCGCTCCAGGGTCCGGCGCTCGCTGCCGCCGAACGCCATCTGCTCGGTTGCCCGGCCTGCGCGATGCTGGTCGCGGTGGCCGCGCCGGCCCCGCGGCAGGCGCACCGAGCTGAAGCGCCGTCGAGCCCGACGCCCGGCCCGAACGGGCTGGTCGGCCGCTACCGCCTCCTGCGGCTGGTCGGGCGCGGCGGCATGGGCGAGGTCTATGCGGCGCACGATCCGGAGCTGGATCGCAGGGTCGCGATCAAGATCCTCCGCGCCGACGCCCGTCCCGACGACATCGAAGCGGCGCGTCTGCTGCGCGAAGCGCAAGCGGTCGCGAAGCTGTCGCACCCGAACGTGGTCGCGATCCACGACGTGGGCACCGCGGCGGGTCGGATGTTCCTGGCGATGGAGCTGGTCGAAGGCGAGACCCTGGCCGTCTGGCTCGATCGCCGGCGTCGCTCGCTCGATGAGATCCTGCACATGTTCATCATGGCCGGACGCGGGCTTGCGGCCGCGCACCGGGTCGGGATCGTCCACCGCGACTTCAAGCCGCAGAACGTGATGGTGTCGCGCGACGACACGGCGCGCGTGATGGATTTTGGTCTGGCGGCCCGCGGCGGACCCGCGAACCGAAATGAGCCGCGCCTGACGCGGGTCGGATCGATCCTGGGCACGCCGCTTTACATGTCGCCGGAGCAGCTCCTCGGCCAGCCGGTCGATCCGCGGGCGGACCAGTTCAGTTTCTGCGTCGCGCTCTGGGAGGCGCTCTATGGCGCGCGCCCCTTCGAGGGCGCCACCCTGCTCGAGATCCGCCTGGCGGTCCTGGGCGATCGGCCCCGCCCGGGACCGCTGCAGGCCCGCGTTCCCCGGCGGGTCCGCGCCATGCTCGAGCGGGGTCTGTCCGTCGACCGCTCGAAGCGGTTTCCAGACATGGACGCGCTGCTGGGCGCTCTCACCCTCGCCCCCGAGCGGCGCCAGGGGCAGACCGTCGCCGTCGTGGTGGCCGCGTCCCTGGCGCTCGCCGGCACCGGCGTCTTGGTCCGCACCTGGAGGCTCCGCTCCCTGGGCGCGGCGGCCTGCGACCCCACAGCGAAGCTCGCGAACGTCTGGGAGGCCGGCCCCGACGGTCGCCCCCGCCGCGAGATGCGCACCGCTTTTGCCGCCAGTGAGATGGGCGACGCGCGCGCGCGCTTCGAGCGCACCAGCCACATCCTGGACGCCTACGCCGACGCTTGGCTGGGAATGTCCCGCGAGGCTTGCGAGGCCGCGCGGGACGAGACGGACAAGGTGTCGCCGTTGCGTTCGGCGTGCCTCGACCGACGGCGCGCCGAGCTGGCCGCGCTGACCGACGTGCTCGCGCATGCCGACACCAAGATCGTTCGGCGATCGATCGGCGCCGCGCTCTCTCTGCGACGGCTCGACGGCTGCAACGACCCAGGCGTGCTGAGAGCCGCGCCGCCGCTGCCCGCCGATCCAGCCTTGCGGGCGCGGGTCGAGTCGCTCACCAACCGGCTCCTCGCCCTGCGCGCGCGCGCGGAGGCGGGTCACGATTGGCAAGCGCTGGAACCGATCGTGGCGCTCACCGACGAGGTCCGCGCCGCCGCCTATGAGCCGCTGCTGACCGAAACCCTCCTGGTCCACGCCCGCATCCGTTCGCCCTTCGACCCCGAGGGGGCGATCCCGCTCTACGAGGAGGCCTACAAGCACGCCGAGGCGCTCCGTAACGACGACTTCGAGGCCGAGGCCGCCCTCCAGCTCGCCGCGATCGTCGGCACGTTCCAGCATCGGTTTGGCGAGGGAGAGCGCTGGGCCGGACTGGCCGAGGTTGCGCTCGGACACGGCGGCGGCGGCCTCGACCGGCTCCGGGGCTGGTTCTTCAACGTGCGAGGCGCGCTGTCGGCGGCGCACGGCCAGTGGCGGAAGGCGCGGGCCGACTTCGCGTCGTCCGTTTCGGTCCGCGAGCAGGCCCTCGGGCCCGTCCACCCGGAGCTGGGGGCGTCGCTGGTCAATCTGGCCAGATCGATGCTCGTGCTCGATGAGTCGGAGCCGGCCTTAGAGGCCGCCACTCGGGCCTTCAAGATCGTGAGCGACGTCTATCCCGCCGACGCCTACGAGGTGAGCGCCGCGTTGCTGGTGCGGGGCGAAGCCCTGATCGACCTCAACCGCGCGGGCGAGGCCCGCGCCGACCTCCAGTCGGTCCTGTCCGGCTACGAGCGCACGCTCGGCCACGACCATCCCTTCCTGGCGGATCCGATGACCGCTCTCGGGCGGGTCGCCTTGGTGGAGGGACGACCGGCCGATGCACGCGCCGTCCTGGAACGCGCCTGGGAGATCCGGTCGACCCATGTCGCCGACGCCGGGGCGCGCGAGGAGACTGCTTTCAACCTGGCGCGAGCGATCTGGGGCTCGTCGGACGCCGATCGCGCCCACGCGCTCGAGCTGGCGCGCGAGGCGCAAGAGGGCTACGCCGCGATCCCGGATCTGAGTCGAAGGCTCGCCGCCGTGCAGAGCTGGCTCGAAGATCGCGCCGCGCTCAGGCGATAGGAGCTTTGAGCTCTTCGTCCACGATGCGCTTGACGGCCGAGGGGTCGAGCTTCCCCTTGTGCGCCTTCATGAGCTCACCTACCACCCGCCCGGCTTGCTTCGGATCGGAGGCACCGAGGCGCATGACGGCCTCACGGACGAGCGCACGCACCTCGTCGTCCGAGGCGGCCTTGGGCAGGAATCGTCCGCAAAAACCGATCTCGAAGTCGATCTGCGCGATGGCCTCCGCGCCGCGGGCGCCGATGGCCGCATACTCCTCGCGCGATTTGCGCAGCTGCTTCTGGTAGGAGGCGACCACATCCAACCAGAGGCTGTCGTCGAGCGGCCCTTTGAAGCCGGCCGCGGTGCGGCGCTCCATGTGCTTGGTCTTGATCATCCGGATGCAGTTCGCCGCCTGGGCGTCTTTGGCGCGCATGGCTTGCTTGAGCTGCTCGTTGAGATCGGTCTCGATCGACATGGGCGAAGAAGTTAGGATGAAAGAGGTAGCCCCGCAACCGCACGCTGTGAACGAGGGGCACGGTTCGTTCGGAATCGGCAGCCGCGATGCTATAATTTCAGGGTTTTCGAGGCGTCGCGTACGGGCCCGCCGCTTGCTTGTTCTCGTAGGGAAGTCATGCGTCTTTCGAGCTCACTGTTTGCATCCATTGGATTGTTTGGCCTCCTGGGGATCGGGGCGGGATTCGCCCGAGCAGCGGAGGCCGAGGCGCCCCCGCCACCAGCCGTCGAGGCCGGGCAGCCGGCTCCGCCCGCCGCGCAGCAACAGGACTATCCGATTCCGCCGGACGTACAGGCGGCCCCCGTTCCGGTCGCGGGTGGCGGCTACTGCTTCGGTGGGCCACACCCCGCGCCGGGCGGCGGTTGGGAAGCTACCCAGTCGCCGCACGTGCACACCTACGCGCCCTTCGATCTCCGCCTGTTTTCCTATCAGAACGGCTGCTACTACTTCATCGGCGACCCGCATGACTTCGGCTACACCGGGCAGGTGTACAGCTACTACGGCGCCCACCCGATCGCGGACACTTACGGCGGCGGTTGGTGCTTCATGGTCGGGCCGCACTCCCACTGGTGGCGCCCCTGGTCGCCCTACTTCACGGTCGTCGGTCCCTGGTACTACTGGAACGGGCCCTACGATCCGTTCTTCTGGGCGTACTGGCCGTTCTATTCGTTCTACTACCGGAGCTACTATCCGAGGTTCTATGCGGGCGGTCGCTATTTCTCGGGCGGTTATCGCGCGGCTCCCGCCATCACCCGGGTGCCACCGTCGGCTGGAGCGGGCTGGAGGGCAGCACCAGGCGCAGCGGTGGGCGGCGGCGCCTGGCGCGGCGGGGCGGCGGGAGGTTGGCGCGGCGCGCCGGCCGGCGCCGCGGCGGGAGGTTGGCGCGGGGCACCCGCCGGCGGAGCTCCGGGTGGCTGGCACGGCGCAGCCCCGGCCAGCCCCGCCTATCAGGGTGGTTGGCGCGGCGGATCGGTACCATCGTACTCGGCTCCCCGGAGCGGCGGCGGCTTTCACGGCGGTGGCGGCGGCGGCTTCCACATGCGCGGCCGCTAGCCTCGCTGACCCGCGCCAACCGCGTGAAGTCTCGCTCAGTTGTTCCCGTGGGGGAAGAAGCTGTCGTCGTAGGAAAACTCTCCGTAGCGGTCGAAGGTGATCGCCAAGAAGAGGTTGATCGCGAAGGCGACCACCACCAGGCCGCGAAATCGCCTGGTGAGCGGGCGGTTTCCGATCGCCAGCAGCACCATGAAGTAGATCATGAAGTCGAGGCTGAAGCGGTAGCCGCACTGGATGTAGCCGGAGTTTTGATAGAGCAGCGGCGGAAGAGCGGCCACCGCGATGGTGATCCAGAGCGGCTTCGTCAGCGGGCTCGGCTCCTGGGGCATCACGGTGTAGGCGAGATTCGGTGAGGTGACGAGCACGCTCAGACCGTGTTGGCTGATCTTCACGTAGGGGTAGCGCGACAGGATCCGTGGCAGAAGCACCAGCGCCGCCGCCAGATTGCGCGACAAGAAGTGGTAGTTGAAGAGGCCGAAGCGAAAGATCCTCTCCTGCCATTGCACGGCCAGGAACCTGTGGCCGAACTCGAAGGGATTCTGGAAGCGCGCGTAGTTGTACCAGGCGAGGACGCCGCCCCCGATCGCGATCGGAAGCGCAAACCGCGCCAGCGATCTGAGGAACGCCCGGCGCGCGGCCGGCCCGCGCAGCGCCGCCCTGCCACCGACCGCGCGGACGGCTTCGAAGAGGAAGAGGGGAACGATCGCCCAGGGGGGACGCGTCGCGACGCCGCACACGACGAAGAGGCCGGCCAGCAGCGGCCATTCCGCGCCGATCGAGGCCCAGACGTACCCGATCGAGAGGGTGACCGCCACGATCTCCGCGGTGAACCAGACCTGTCCGATCACCGAACAGAAGTAGTAGACCGAACCGACGCCGAACATCGCCGTGAGCCACAGGTCGTCGACATCGCTTCGACGAGACAGGCCCCGGACGCGGAGGGAACGCAGCAGGAGAAAGAGCAGCATCGGGTTCAACCCGGCCCAGAGCGCCGTGAAGAGCACGTCGTTGAAACGCAGCCCCCAGACGGCGACGAAGGGGACCATGAGAATCGCGGGGAACGGCGGAAACGAGACCAATCGGATCGCGGAGCGCGACACGATCTCGGCGGCGGGGATCGTCTCGGGCGTCCCGCGCAGCGGATAGAAGCGATCGACAGCGCCGCCGGTGCGGCTGCCGTAGAGACCGCGCACCTCGCGCCCGTCGCGCAGCTTGAAGACCTCGATCTTGGCCCAGTCGTTCTCGTTGGGCGGCGGCCCCGCCAGCGTCAGGCGCCCGTGAAGCCATCCGTCCGCCAGGTAGACGTAGTGGTTGTACTGTGAGTGCATGCGCAGCCGGCCGCCCGAGGCGCCGAGGTAGGCGCCCGTGAATGCCAGGTAGACCAGGAGGGCGCCGCGCCAGCCACGCAGGAGCCGCGCCAGCATCGCTGCGCTCCGGGTCGGTGCGACCCCGCCAGCGATGGCAGGCTCCTCGGCCGCCGCGGTCGGCGTCGGCACGATCTCGCCCGTGGCTCCAGCTTCTTCCATCAACGCGCTCCCCGCCGGTACAGCGTCACCAGCGGCACGCCTTCTCGCGCCCGCACGTAGATGGGCTGCGTGGTCCCGTAGAACTCCCAGAACCAGCCCTCGTACTTGGCCCAGTGCTTTTCGTAAAAGAGAATGCCGATCTCCGATCGCTTGATGCCGTCCTCGCCGAAGCCGGTGTCGCCAACCCCCATCGCGAGCCGTCCTTCTCGTTTGTACATCGAGATCGCGTCGGAGAGGACGTCGTGCCAGAAGAGGCGCCGGTTCTCGGGAGCCCGGGCCTCGAGATCGGGAAGCATCGGCAACACCGAATAGCCCCAGAACTGGCGGTTCATCCCCAGCGACGCGCCACCCGCGAAGCCGCCCGCGAGCAGGTTGTAGTGCCCGAGCCCGTCGGGGTGCGAGCGGCGGGTCTCGATCACCGCCGGCACGCAGACGACGAATGCCAGAACGGCAGGCGCGGCGCGGCCCAGGCGGGCGCGCGCGATCGGAAGGGCGCCCACCAAGCCGCGGGCGATCGAGGTGAGGCCGATCCCGCCGAGCAGCGCCAGGTACGGCATGGCGGTCAGGAAATGTTTGACGCCCCCGAAGATGGGCGTCGACGGAACGGCGAGAACGCAGAGCGGCCCCAGCGTCTGGAAGAGCACGAAGGCACCCGGCGCCCGGTCGACGTCGGCCCCTGGCCGCAACCAGCTGGGTTGGGCGGCCACCGGCGCCTCGGATTCACCGTCGGGAAACAGCGCCTCGTCGCGCCGCCGTCGCACCAGCGCGGCCGCGCCGAAGGCGGCGAGCGCCAGCGTGGTGACGGGCACCGTGAACCCCGTCTCGACGAAGGGCGCCGTCGCGCGCAGCAGCTTCATCGCGGTCCGGGTGGGCGGCTGGTTCCAGTTCCAGCCCAGGTATTCGAAGTTGTAGTGCTCGTGATCGAGGTGGCGGACGACGTAGGCGCGCGTGCGCGCGACGGGCGCGTTCCACAGCCAGGGCCAGTGCAGGAAGAAGATGATCGGCCCCAGCACCAGCATCGCCACGAAGGCCAGCGGAGGCCGCGGCAAGCGGCGCGCCCGCAGATCGCCCCGCCGCATCCAGAGGAAGTGCGCCACCAGGAAGAAGGGCATCAGCCAGGCGTTGTGCTTGACCCCCAGCGCGACGCCGAACAGCACCCCGGCCGCGATCCCCCAGCGCGGATCACGCAGCGATTTCCAGTAGGCGAATCCGACCGCGAAGGCCATGGTCGCGATCGGGGCGTCGAAGCAGGCGATCTGCGCGTGGAAGAAATAGTGCGGCTGCGCCAGCGTGAGCACCGCCGCCGCCGCCGCGGCGGATGGCGGCAGCCAGGCCCGCGCGAAACGAAAGACCATCGCGACCAGCAGCGCCGCGAACAGGATGGCCGGGAAGCGAAAGGCGGTCGAATCGCGCGAGAACAGGGGCAGCGTCCAATGTCGGCCCTGCACGGGGATGGGGTGCAGACCGCGCGCCGGGCCGGTGCAGGTGCAGGTGTGGAACGCGCGCCAGGAGAGGCCGGAGAGCGTCTTCATGATCACCGGGTGGTCGGGCGCGTTGTCGCTCCAGTAGCGGTCGATCGCCGACGCGCCGAACGATCGCCCAGGCTTGCCCTGTCGGAGGTTGGTGGCGAGCTCTTCGAACCAGCCCCAGTAGCGCTCGCCGGCGCGCATGTACTGAGCTTCGTCGCGACCGAAACCCTCGCGCCCCTCGACCGCCAGCAGCCAGAGGACGGTTCCCAGCGCCAGGCCCAACGTGATCAGGCGATCGGCCCGGCGCGAGGTGCCGCCCATCAGCCGCGCGCCTCGGCCGCGAAGGCGAAGTGCCGCGCGTAGGGGGCGGGCGAGGTGATCTCGAAGCGGACCGGGACGACCTGGCCGGCGCGCGCGGTGGTGTCGATGCGCGTGCGCGTCCAGCCGCTGTCGTCGCTGGTGGTGGGGAGCGCCTGCGGCTGCCCGCCCACGATGACCCGCATCTCGACCGTCCCGCGCGCCGCCTTGCGCATCCAGGTGTCGTGCAGGCCGGTGGCCACCACCAGGACCCGGCCGAGGCGCACGGCGGGATATTCGATCGCGACCACCGCCTGTCCGACCGGCTGCGCCAGCAGCGCCTCCCGGAGCCGGTTGTCGACCTCGACGATCTGCCGGTGGACGAAGTTGAAGCTCAGGTCGGGGCACTGGATGCGATCGGCGACGGTCCGGCAGCCGACGGTGCGGGCCGCCTCCACGCGGCTGACCTGGGCGTCGGCCCAGCGGGCGACGAAATCGTAGCCAACCGGCTCGGCCTGTCGTTCGATGCGTCGGACGGTCAAGCGGCCAAACCGCTGTTCGAGAGCCACCGTGCCGCCGGTTGTCGCGGTCGCGCGCGCGCCGCGCTGGCTCACCTCCCAGACCCGCGCGAAGCGATCGTCGTCGAGCCGGCCCGCCACCTCGATCGGGATCAGATCGCCCAGATGGACGCGCAAGATCGGATCGGCCCAGGCCGGCGCGGCGACGATCAGATCGCCGGGCCGAAATTCGGCCCGCACCTGCCGCGCCGCCGCCGCCCAGTCGGCGTCCGTGGGGGCCCGCGAGGGCGCGATCAACGCGGCCGCCGTCTCCACGAGCGCGAGCAGGACCACCGCGGCGGCGATCAGCAACGGAGGGGCCGAGCGCGGTAGGGAGCGCGAATTCATCGCGGAGGGTGTGGGCCCCGGCGCCGGTCCCACCACCTGATCGTTGTCCACGGCGCGACCGAGACTACCAGCGGGGCGGTCTCACCGCACGACGAGATCGAAATCAGCGCGACACCGTGAAGCTGAGCAAACGGAGGCGATCCTTCCCATCGGTCAGCGCCGAGGGCGTCGCCGGCATCCGTTCTCCCGCGCGAAACGCGCCGACATACAGCGTGTAGAGACCGGGGGGGGCGCCGAGGGGAATGCCGATCCGCTGGCGGTCGCGGATCTGCTGACCGGGCCGCCAGCGCGGCAGGGGCATGAGCCCGTCGACGGGAACGTGATCGAGGTTGCGCGTGCCGGCGGGGCCGTCGAGGTGGAAGAAGAGCTTCCAGCCCGCGTCCGGACGCCGCCTGACCGTGAAGTAGCTGGCCACCTCGACGGTGTCGCCGGCACGCACCTGCGCCACCGGGAGGTCGGTGCCGCGGACCGCGATGACGTCGCCGAGCTGGCCGCCCACCGGTCGCGACGGTGCGGGGGCAACCGCCCCGGGCGGCGTCACGCCATCCGCCAGCTTGGCGGCCGCGCCCTCCGGCAGCGCGAGCCCCGCGACCAGCCGTCTGAGATCGCGCGCCAACCCGACGCAGGCGGCGTCGCCGGCCAGATCCCAGACGTCGTGGGCCTCCGCCGGATCGCGCGTCCGGTCGTAACACTCGGTGGTGTCGCTGGGCGTCTCGTTCCAGATCAGGTGGCGGGTGGCGGTGACGAGCGCGCGTTTCTTTCCCCTTTCCGAGGTCACCTCCTGGAACACCGCGCGCGTCTCGGTGTCGGCCGCCACCGGCCCGGCCAGCTCGGGCACCAACGATCTTCCGATGAAGCTCGGCTCGGCCGGCCCGCGCGCGAGGTTCACCAGCGTGGGCGCGATGTCGATGTGGCCGACCGGCACGCGCAGGCGGCGCGGCGGCAACCCCGGCACCCGCACGATGAACGGCACCTTGGTCTGCGCGGTGTAGAGGTCGAAACCGTGCTCGGTCACGCCATGCTCGCCGAACCCTTCGCCGTGATCGCCGGTCAGCACGATCGCGGTGCGATCCCACAGCCCCACCTCGCGCAGATGCGCCAGCAGGCGACCGAAGTGGAGATCGGTGAAGCGAATCTCGCCATCGTAGAGGTCGACCCGCGCCGAACCGAACGATGGCACCTCGGGGTGCGGCTCGTACGACAGATGCGGATCGTAGTAGTGCAGCCAGAGGAAGAATCTTCGATCGCGGTGTGCGTCGACAAAGGCGATCGCGTCGTCGGTCATCTCGCGGGACGACGACCCGCGGGATTCCATCGGGCCGTTGACCGGAACATGCAGGACCGACCGATCGGATCGATAGAGGTCCATCCCGCGCTCGAAGCCCCGCCGATCTCCGATCGCAAAGTAGTTGAAGCTGAACATCCCCGCCGTGAAGCTGCCGGCGTCGTGCAGGGCCAGCGCCGTGGTCCGCATGTTCGCACCGAGCCGCGGCCACCAGATCGATTCGTCCCAGGTGATGGCCGACGGCCAGCGCCCGGTGGCGATCGCCGGCATCGAGTAGCGCGTCGAGGGCGCGTGCGCCCAACCGTTCTCGAACAGCGCCCCCTCGGCCGCCAGCGCGTCGATCGCGGGCGAGGTGGGCCGGCCATACCCGTAGCAGCCGAGATGATCGGCGCGCAGCGTATCGATCGTCACCAGGATCAGGTCGAGATCCCGTGGCACCGAAGCGGGTAGCTCGGACATGGCCGCCGGCGGCGGCAGCGCGGCCGTCGCGTCCTGGCCGTCGCAGTCGGCGTCGATGCCGTCGCCCGGCAGATCGAGCGCGCCGGGGTGGACGTCGGGATCGCCGTCGTCGCAGTCCCCGCCCCCGAGAGCGCGCGCGTACCCGTCGCCGTCGAAATCCAGGAGCTTGCGGCCGGCGGTGAGCACCGGCCCCACCAGGGCCGCGCGCGCGCTGCCGGCCTTGCGTGCGGGCTCCGATTCGGACGTGCGCAGGAGCGCGAACAGCGCCAGCAGACCGACCGCCGCCGCGAGCCCCACCGATCCGCCCCGCGCGCGCGCTGGACGCCGACGCAACA
>JADGRB010000280.1 GCA_017881315.1 Pseudomonadota bacterium | reverse complement strand
GGGCGGCGCGAGCGGCCGGAGCCGCCGGCGATGGAGACCGAGTCATCGCCCTGCGCGCCCAGGCGATCGGCCGGGACGCTGGCCTCGTCGAGGCGCTTCGGCGCGCCGCCGAGGCGGCCGCCGTCGACGAGGATCCCGAGGCCTACGCCGAGGCGACGGCGCTGCTGGATGCGATCGCGACCGAGCCCGCGGGACCGGCTCGGGTCCGACTTCCGATGGCCCCGATCGCTCCGGAGGCCTCGGCGGTCAGAGAACCGGCTGCTCGGCCACCGCGACCAGCTCCCCCGCGTCGTCCTCGCCGTGCAGCACCGCCGCGATCCGGCGGGTCCCGGGGGGGATCGTGAGGGTGGTGGCGGTCGTTCCGGGGGTGGCCGTCGCAAATGGTCGCCGGTGCCCGCTGGCGTCCTCGGCATAGAGGCGCACCTCGCCTTTGCGCACCTCGCCGCGCGCGCCGGAGATCGAGACCGCGACGGCCTCGGCCTTCACCTCGAGGTGAATCTCGGCGCGAAACAGATGGTCGACGAGGCCGGCCCCATAAGCGCCGATCTCCGGCAGCAGCGCGCGGGCGGTGTCCGTGTAGACGGCGCCGTCGAGAAAGAATCGAACCCGGCCCGGGACCCGCAGATAGGCCAGCAGGCGCCGGCGCGGCCGGGGCGCCCCACCCGCCCCCTGCGACGTGCCGCGTTCGGCTTCGGCGCTCGCGTAGACATAGCGCTTGTCGCCGAGACCGTGCAGGTCGAGCCGCGGCAGCGCAGGCAACGCGTAAGGGAGTGACTCGCGCGCGTCGCGCATCACGTCGGCACCGGTGGTGTCGCGATCGACGATCCCGTCTTCGGGGAGCGTCCCGTCGGAGAAGAATCGTCGCTGGGTCCGATCGGCCAACCCCTGCCGGTCGGCGGCCGTGATGAAGGCCATCACCGTCGGACGGCTGACGGGCGAGCCGGCGATGGGAACGCCGCTGCGACCGTAGGTGTCGGCGACGTAACGTTCGAAGGGCGAGCCGCGATCGAACGGGCTCGAGCTGCCGACGCCCAGGTAGGCGCCCCGAAAATCGTTGCGCACGTGCGCCGGCTCGCCCGCGTCCTCCAGGACCGCCAGGGTCCCCCCGAGCGCCAGCAGCGCGCGCGCGAGCGCCGTGCCGCGAGGTCCGGGCAGCTCGCCCGAGACGGCGACTTCCAGCTGCTCGTAGAACGCCCGCAGGCCGACGTCGTTGTCTCGCGCGACCAGCCATTCGGTCGACGGCCTCCCCGTGAGGTTGAAGTTGGTCCCGGTGGCCGCGCCACGCAGTCCGCCCGCGTCGAACAGCATGCGCAGCCCGTGGCCGGCCGCGTAGAGGCCGCCCGCCTGCGCGAGACCGTTGCCGCGCGCCGGATCGAAGAACAGGTTCTGGCCACGTTCGGCCGGCGTCTCGGCGATCACGGAGCCGGCGACGATCCAGGCCAGCGCGGGCGCCACGCCTTCGGGTGACGGACGATAGCCACCGGCGGGATCGAGCGCGTCGAGGCGCCCCGGCAGGCTGCGCGCTTCGCCGCCCGCGAGATCGCCCCGCCGCAAGACGACCGGCTCGAACAACCCGAGCGGTCTCGACAGCCGACGCGATAGTGTCCGGTGTAGCTCTGACGCCAACACGGCGCGCTCGGTGAGGCCGGCGTGCGTGGTCGCGGGATCGTAGGCGTGCGCCACGGAAGGGGCCAGGATCGCGGCCAGCAGGATCGCCGCCAGGATGCGGTTCATGGCCCGGGTACCTCGGGCGTCGGCGTCGGCTTGGTGGCGGGACTGTCGCTGTCGGTGGGCGCCCCCTCCGGCAGCGGCGGCGCCATGTTGCGCACCGGCTCCGGCGGCAGATCGGGGAGGCGCGACTCGACCAGCTTGGCCAGCTTGGTGAGCTGCGCCGGCTCGGGGCACTGCGCGGCGCCGCAGGTGAGCGACACCACCACGCCGCGTTCACGGACGAGGAACACCAATCCGCCCAGGGCGCCGGCCTTCGCGCGGAACGAGCCGTCGCCGACCTCGTCGGTGGTGCGGGCGTCGGGCAGCGCCGCCATCAGCTTGCCGTACTGGACCTCCGACGCCGATGGGCCGAGACGCCAGACGCGCAGGCCGACGTCGTAGCTCTCCGGCTTTCCGAGCGCCTTGAAGTGGCGGCTGTCGTAAAATTCGGTGGTCGGCAGATCGGTCAGCTTGCCGTCCTCGAACTTCCCGACGTAGCCGGTCACGCCGCGAATCTCGTCGTCGCTGAGCAGCTTCGAGATGTCGAGCGGGAGCAACGTGGTGGCCCCCGTTCCCTCCATCCGCGGGCGCGTCACCGGTACCCGCTCGCCGTCCAGCTCCAGGGCCGCGGCCTGCAGCTCCCAAGCGGCGGCCGCACGCACCTTGGTGCCGCCGCCCAGGAAGACCAGATGCGGGGCGTGGCGGAGGTTGGTCTGCCAGCGATCGAGGCGGATGCGGGCGCCGCGCTGGCTGAAGTCGCGCCGCATCGTGCGGCCCGGGAAGATCCGATCGCTCCGCCAGGCGACGTTGCCGCGGTGGTAGACGACCAGCGTGAAGCGTCGAATCCGCGCGGAGGCCCCTTCCGGCAGATCGTCGAGGCGCGGAATCGCGTAGCGCCCGTCGGCGCCGGTCTCGACCACCACCTCGCGCGCGCCGGCCGGCGCGTGAAAGCCGATGCCGCTCTCGAAGGCCCAGGAGGCCGCGATCGTCGCGCCCGCGATGGGACGATCCGAATCGGCGTCGACCACGATGCCGTCATAGGGCCCGAGCAGGTCGGCCGGGCGGACCGAATCGGGCCGGACCGGGAAGGGGGCGCGCTCGACGAGGGGGCCGCAGGCGCAGAGCAGCGCGCCGCAGGCGGACGCGAAGAGAGCCGCCGCCAGCCCCACGCCTCTGCCCATCCGTTGTTTGACCGGTCCGTCGGAAATTGTTATCTGTTGACGCACTTAGAAAATCGGGGGGCGAGAGCCGGCGGCCTCTTGAGTCCGGCCCGCCTGTTACCAAAGGATTCGGCCGCTTGCAAACCCCTTCGACATGACCAAATGCGGGCGCTGCGGAAACGCGAACGCTGGGGACGTCCTCTTTTGTCAGTACTGTGGGACTCGCCTGGCCGTCGAACGGTTGTCCGAGATCGCGGATGATCAGCTGGGCCCCTCCGGGCCCGGGATCTCCAACCGGTCGACCGACCGGATGATCGAGGGGGCTCCGGCTGGCTCCCCGATGTCGGCGGCCGTCCGGGTGGCCCAGCAGCACGCGGGATTCCGGCTGGTGGTGGTCCATCGCGACGGGACCGACGGCATCGCCTACAACCTGCTCGGCGATCAGATCGACATCGGGCGAACCGAGGGCGATCTGCTGTTCGAGGATCCCCATCTGGCGCCGCGCCACGCCCGCATCGTCGCCAGCCTGGCCGGTCGCGTGTTGACGCCGCTCGAGAACCGCAACGGCATCTATGTCCGCCTGCGCGGCTCGCTGGATCTGCAGGACGGCGACCACCTGCTCGTCGGCAAGCAGGTCCTGCGCTTCGAGCTCCTCACCGACGCCGAGCGGAACCTGCGCCCGGCCCTCGAGCACGGCGTGGTGGTGTTCGGGACGCCGGTCCGCCCCCCCTGGGCCCGTCTGCGGCAGATCACGCCGGCCTCGGTGACCCGCGACGTCTTCCACCTGACCCGCCCGGATGTGATCTTGGGCCGCGAAACCGGCGACATCGTCTTTTCCGACGACGAGTTCATGTCGCGGCGCCACGCGCAGATCGCCTTCCGCAACGGGCGCGGACACCTGGAGGACCTGGGCAGCTCGAACGGGACCTTCTTGCGGCTCCGGGGACCGCACGGGCTGAATTCGGGCGATCTCATTCGAATGGGCGACGAGCTGCTGCGGTTCGAGATAGGATGAGGGGATCGCCGGATGCCAAGCCCCCCCGACATCGCGATCGAGGTCTACGGTAAGACCGACGTCGGGCTGATTCGCGAGCACAACGAGGACAACTTCCTCGTGGCCGACGTCACGACCGCCCTGCGGGCCGCCGACGGGCGCGATCCCTTCACCTTCAAGCTGGGCGACAAGGGGGCCCTGCTGCTGGTCTGCGACGGGATGGGGGGCGCCGCGGCGGGCGAGGTGGCGTCGCAGATGGCGGCCGACGCGATCTACGAGGCCCTGGTGAGGGCCCCGCCGCAACCGCGCGACGGGTTCGCGCGCCTCATGCGCCGTGCGGTCGAGCGCGCCAACGAGGCCATCTTCATCCAGTCGCGCGACAATCAGAGCGAGCGCGGGATGGGGACGACCTGCACGGTCGCGGGCCTGGTGGACGACACCCTGGTGGTCGCCCAGATCGGCGACTCGCGCTGCTACGTCTTGCGGGACGGCAAGCTGGCGCAAGTGACCAAGGACCAGTCGCTGGCGTGGCAGCTCATCGAAGCGGGCGCGATGACGATCGACGAGGCCAAGGCCTTCGAGCACGCCAACATCATCCTGCAGGCGCTGGGCGTGCAGGAACGGGTGGAGGTGGTGCTGTCGCAGGTGCCGCTGCGCAAGGGAGACGTGGCCCTGCTCTGTTCCGACGGTCTGCACGGGCCGGTCACCGACGAAGAGATCCTGGCGGTGCTGATCGCCGAGCCGAATTTGCAAAAGGCGGGCGAGGGGCTGATCCAGAAGGCCCTCGATCGCGATGGACCGGACAACATCACGGTGGCGCTGGCGCGCTTCGAGGGCGCGACGTTGCTGCCCCCGGCCCCCGAAGATCTGGTCAGCTTCATCGGATACGATCCGGGGAACGATCCGGTCCCCGAGGCGACGGGCACGAACGAGGACTCGGGCCTCGGCCGTGAGACCGTCGAGGAGCGCTTGCCGCGAGACCTGGTCATGCCGGACGACGTTCCGACCAAGACCGACTCGGGGGAGCCGTCGGCGACACGCGCCAAGGCGGCCGCCCCATCGCCATCCGCGCCGCGCACGGCGCGCTCGTTGCTGGCGCTGTTCCTGGTCGCGCTCATCTTCGCGGCGGCAGGCGGAATCTTCGTGATGAAGTGTGAGCGTGACCAATCCGAGCGGTCCGACACACGGGTCACGCTTCCTTGACGGGGACGCGCCCATGCCCCAATGCCCACACTGCGCGGTCGAGATCGAAGAGGGTGCTCGGTTCTGTGGCGCCTGTGGCCAACCGATAACGCCGACCGCGACGGCCGCCAAGGCGGCACCGCCGGCGACCTCTACGCCCTCGGCCACTGCGCCACCGGCCAGAGCGCCGGCCGCACGAACGCCGCCCGCGATCTCGAAGGCATCCGTGCAGACCGTCCGGGTGTCGGGACCAGCGCCGGCGCCGGTCCCGGTACCACCGTCGCTGCTGGCCGAGGTCGCCTCGAAACCGGCCCACGCGGCGGCGATTTCGTCGCCCAGATTTCCGCCGGTGTCCCCGGCGGCGGCTTCGTCGCCCAAGTTTCCGCCGGTGTCCCCGGCGGCTCCCGGGCCCGAGGCCGCGCCCGCGCCCACCTTCATCCCGGCCACGCCGGGCCCCGCGCTGCCCCGATCCGGCGGAGGCGTGCGACCGGTGGCCCAGCCCCTGGAGACTCTGATCGGCCGCACGCTCAACCACCGATTTCTCGTCGAGGACAAGATCGGCGAGGGCGGCTTCGGCGCCGTCTTTCGAGGCAAGCAGATCGCGACCGGACGCGAGGTGGCGCTCAAGATCCTTCACCCCCACAACGTCGCCGACGAGACGATCGTCGCTCGGTTCCGCCGCGAGGCCGAGGCCTGCTCGAAGCTGCGCGATCCCCACACCGTCACCACCTACGACTTCGACGAGACCCCCGACGGGATCCTCTACCTCGCGATGGAGCTTCTGCGCGGGCAGAGTCTGCACCAGGTCCAGAAGGCCGACGGGCCGCTGCCGTATGAGCGGGTGCTGCGCATCCTCGACCAGGTGGCGGCCTCGCTCGCGGAGGCGCACGCCAACGGCATCGTGCACCGGGACATGAAGCCCGAAAACGTGTTCATCGAGACGCGCGAGGGTGAGGACCACGTCAAGGTGCTGGATTTCGGCATCGCCAAGGTCGTCTCCGACGAGAAGCCGGTGCCGGCGCTGACCGCGGTCGGACAGACCCTGGGAACCCTGGAGTTCATGTCGCCCGAGCAGCTCCGCGGCCAGAAGCTGGACGGCCGCGCCGATCTCTACGCGCTCGGCATGATGGCCTACGAGATGCTGACCGGCAACCTCCCCTTCTCGTCGGCCAAGAGCCCGATCGACATCATCAATTTTCACATGCGGCAGGAGCCCCCCGCCCCCTCCAAGCTGAGCGACAAGGTCAGCATCCCGGCGCCGGTCGACGCGATCATCCTCAAGATGGTGGCCAAGGATCGAGAGAAGCGGTTCGCCGACGCGAACGCGCTGCGCGACGAGATCGCCCGGACCAAGCTGGCC
>JADGRB010000045.1 GCA_017881315.1 Pseudomonadota bacterium | reverse complement strand
CGTCGCGCCGACCGCATTCTCGACGACATCCCCGTTCGCCTCGCTGAACACCTTGGTGAGCGCCCGCAACCCGCCGAGCCGCTCCTGCAGACACGACATCCGCAGGTCGAGCACGTCCGCCGACTGCTCGTGGCGGATCTGCGTCGCCTCGCAGGTCTCGCGGTACATGTTGGCCCAGTTCTGCGCGTAGGTCGTCAGGGCCTTGCTCGCGGTCACGAAGACGTCGACCGCGTAGCTCTTCCCGGTGCGCATGAACGCGGCGTGGATGGCCGCCTGGCGTGGCGGCTCGCCGCGAACCGCGGGCTGGCCCCCCGATTTGCCGGTCGGCGGCAGCTCCCAGATGTCGGCCAGCTTGTCGGCGCCTGCCTCGCAGACGGCCCGATAGTCCGCGACGGTGTGCCGGATGCCGAAGCCGAAGCCGGCCGTGAGCACCAGCGCCGCCGCGGCGACCAGGAGCTGGCGCCGCCGCGCGTAGGGGCTGTTGTCGAGCGCGTCCAGCAGCTCGCCCATCGTCGGATAGCGCTCGACGATCGACGCGCGCAAGCCGCGCAGCAGGATCTTGCGCACCCAGGCCGGCACCTTGGTGTTCGGGGGCGGCTCTCGGATGTTCCCCTGCACCACGTTGCTGGTGAGGGTGGTGAGATTGCTGCCGGGGAACGGGCGCTGACCGTACAGCGCTTCATAGAGCGCGACGCAGAAGCTGAACTGATCGGTTCGCGCGTCGGTGGCCGACCCGATGAACTGCTCGGGCGCCATGTACGCGGGCGTCCCCATCATCGCGCCGGTGCGGGTGAGACGCGCGTCGAAGAGGCCGGAGTTCGAGGTCTGCGTCCCGTCGGGCTCGGCCTCGTCGCGGGCCCCGACGGCCGGGCCGAGGACGATCGTGTCGGTGCCGCGCAGCTCGACGCCGAGGCCGCTCTCCGGAATCGCGATCGGGATCCCGCCGTCGCGCAAGGTCTGGGGCGTGTTCGTCTTCGACGTGTTCGACGTCTTCGATGTCGTCCACGTCTTCGGCGTCTTGGGCCTTCCCTCCCGGCCCGCGTTTTCGTCCACCTGGCGGGCGAGGCCGAAGTCCATGACGCGGATCTCGCCGTGGCGGCCGATCATGACGTTGTCGGGTTTGAAGTCGCGGTGGACGAGGCCCTTGGCGTGCGCCGCCGTGAGCCCGCGGCCCGCCGCCACGAAGACCTTCAGGATCTCCTGCCAGGTGCGCGGTTGCGACTCCAGCCAGTACCCGAGGGTGTTCCCGTCGACGAACTCCATCGCGATGAAGACCTTGTCCTCGAACGTTCCGACGTCGAAGACCAACACCACGTTGGGGTGCGACAGCCGCGCGATCGCTTGCGCCTCGCGCAGCGTGCGCTGCCGTCCCTCGGTGAGCGAGACGCCGTTGCCGGGCTTCACCCGCAGCAGCTTCACCGCGACCTTGCGATCGAGCTCTGGATCGTAGGCCGCGTAGACCTCGCCCATCCCGCCGCGACCCACCAGCCCGAGCACCACGTAACGCCCAATGCTGGCGCCGCGGGCCAGGGGCGCTGGCCCGTGATCACGGGGCGGAGAGGCGTTCGTCATCTAAATCAGGGCCGCTACATCGGCCTATCGAGACCTGGATTTGAGACGCGTCCCCCCGAGCATAGGCGTCAGACTCCGACATCGGCCTACACACACGCGCCCATCTATTGTATGGGGAAGTCCGTCAAGCGCCTGTTTCGCTTTGGGGTGGGCGGACGATTCAGGGGTGCGCGATGACGACCAGGGTCTCGGCGCGACGGAGGACGCAGGCGAGCGCCCGTTCCAGCGTCTCGGGATCGAGGGCCGCGAAGCTCTCGTCGAGGACGCGGACCGACAGCGGTTGCAGGAGCGAGCGGGCGATGTAGAGGCGGCTGCGCTCGCCGTGCGAGAGCTGCCAGCCGCTCTCGCCGACCAGCTGTTCGAGACCGGAAGGCATGCGCGCGAGGAGGGGGCCGAGGTCGAGCTCGCGGCAGACCGCTTCGGCCTCGAGGACGTCTTCGCGGCGCGGGGGCCAGGCGCGGCCGAGCAGCAGGTTGAAGAGGAGGCTCGCCGAGAAGACGTGGTTCTCGTGGAACTGGGGCGCCGCGCCCACGCGCGCCCGCCAGCTCTGCGCGCCGAGGGCGCCTCGTTCGACGCCGTCGTAGCGAAGGCTGCCGGAGGTCGGCGCGCGCAGCCCGCAGAGCAGCGCGCCCAGCGTCGACTTGCCGCCGCCCGAGGGGCCTTCGAGGAGGATGCGATCGCCGCGCCGGATGTCGAAGCTGCAGTCGGCGAGGACCGACTCGGCGCGCCCCGGATAGCGAAAGCCGAGATCGCGGGCGGCGATGAGCGCGCCGGCGCTCGGGGCGGGCGCGACAGGCACGGCGGCGGACGGCCCCGGGCTCGCATGCGCGGGTGCGGTCTCGCCGGCGAGGACCGCCGTCTCACCGCCCGCAAATAGCGGCGCCACGTTTCGCCAGGCGATCACCGCGGCGCCCAGCGAGGGAAACGCCTGGGCGAGCTTTCGCAGGGCGCTATAGATGAAGAGGATGCCGCCCAGGCTGGCGGCGAACGCGCCCGGGTGCGCGGCGATCCCGGGGAGATCGCGCGCCAGGATCGCGACCGCGGCGATCAGCCAGCCACGCGGGACGATGACCGTCAGTCGGACCACGGCGCGGTCGAGCGCGCGGCCGGCCTCCGCGTAGGTCGCGAGGACCCGATCCTCGTCGCGGTGGTGAAGCTCGGGGGCCTCCTGCGCGACCACGGTCCGCTGCCCGACCATGCGCTCGACCAGATCGTGGGTGAGCGTCAGCCGTTGCGCGGACCAGCGCTCGAGCGCGCGCTGCACCTGCAAACAGAGCACGAGCGCGAGCGCGCCCCAGGCGGCGACCAGCGCCAGGTGCCCGCGCCCGGCGATCCCGAGCGCGACGATCGCGATCCCGGTCGCGAGCTCGAAGATCCCCACCGCCGCGGCCAGGCCCCCGCCCAGCGCCAGCGATTCGATCGCCTCGGTGTCGACGACGCGGCCCATGAGCTGGCCGACGCCGGTGGCGCGGGTCAGCTCGCTGTCGAGCGCCAGGATCCCGTGCAGCAGTCGATTGCGCAGGACCGCGCCGCCGTCGATCGCGACCCGCCCGGCGGTCCAGGCCGAAATCAACCGCGCCGCCACCAGGGCCGCCACGACCACGATCCATCCCGAGCGGACGGACGAAGCACCGGTGCCGAGAGCGCGCGCGCCGACCATCCACCAGAGCATCACGAGGAGCCCGAGCTGCGCGAGATAGCCGCCCGCCGCCGCGGCGATGCGACGCCCGATCCCGGCCGCGCGCAGGGCCGCCGCCATCGACGGGCTGGCGCGACGCAGGCGGGTCCCTTCCGCGACGCGATCGGCGCCGAAGGCGGCCACCAGCAGCGCATCGCAGACCGAGGCGCCGCGCGCGCCTGTGAAACCGGCGCCGCGCACGGTGGCTTCGAGACCGGCGCGTGCTGCCGCCTCGGCGGGTCCGCGCATCAGCGCCGACAGCGACGCCACCTCGCAGGCGACCACGTTGCCGTTGGGCGCGAGCAGGCGGACGCGCGCGCCGGCGTAACCCACCACCCCGACCAGCGCGCCGGCGCCAGCCCCGACGCGGATGACCGCCGGCGCCTCGGCGCGCGCGCGCGGCGAGAAGGTGGGCGCGACTTCGGCGTAGGTGAGCTCGAATCTGTCGGCCGGTCCCAGCGCCCGAATGCCGGCGGCCAGGCCCAGGCGGGCCAGAAGGTCCTCGCGACGATCGAGCGGCCACAGGCAGGCGGTGAGCGCGGCGTCGCTCATCGGCGCGCCTCTTCGACGACGTGTCCGGCCTCGAGGCGCACGCGTCGCCACACCTCGCCCGACCAGGAAGCCGCCATCACCCGCCGCTCGGCCTCGTGCAGCGCCCGGAAGCGCGAGCCGGGGCGCGCGAGCAGCGCGGACGGCGAGTCGTCCTCGACGATCTGGCCGTCGCCGAGGACGATCACCCGCGAGAAGCTCTCGGTCTCGGCGATGTCGTGGGTCACGCAGATGACCGTCGCCGACGACCAGCGCCGGCGGGCCCGTGCCAGCAGCACGCCCCGCTGCTCGCGCGCGAGCCCGCGGAACGGCTCGTCGAGGATCACCAGCCGCGGCGATGGGCGGAAGAGGCCCCGCCCGAAGCGGACCCGCTGACCTTCGCCGCCCGAGACCAAGCCGCCCGCCTCGCCGAGCGGCGTGTCGAGCCCGCGCGGCAGGCGGGCAACGATCTCGTGCAGGTCGGCCTCGGCCAGCGCGGCGTCGAAGGCCTCGGGCATCGCGGGGGCCCCGACCAGCCCGAACGCGAGGTTGTCGGCCAGCGAGCGATTCCATAGATAGACGGAGGGATCGACCCAGACCGTGCGCCGTCGCAGCGCCGCGATGCCGTCGCCGTCGAGCACGACCCCGTCGACGCGAACGGCGCCGCTGGCCGGGTGGTGCCAGCCGAGGAGCAGCCCCACCAGGCTCGACTTGCCGGCCCCCGACGCGCCCACGATCGCCAGGTGCTCGCCGGGCGCGATCTCGAGCGCGCCGATCTCCAGGATCTGATGGCCGCCGGCCACCACGCGAACGTCGTCGAGACGGATCGACGCGGCGCCTTCGGCGGGCCTTGCCGCCGCGAGCTCGGGGGCCGCCTCCGACCCACCCCCGCCCTCTTCCGGCGCGCCGAGCGGCTCGATGAGCCGCAGCGTCAGGTTGCGCTGCGCGGGGAGCTGCTGGACGAAGAGCGCCAGCTCCTGGCCGAGCGCCGGCAACGACAGCGCCCAGTAGACCACCAGCAGCGCCGTCCCGGGATCCAGCGTCGCGCCGCGGACCGCGCCGCGGGCAAAGAAATCGACCAGCAGCCAGATCGCCAGCCCGTAGCCGATCAGCGCCTGGGTTGCTTCGGCGGCCAGCGCCGCGCCGAGCGCCGCCCGGGCCGCGCGCATCCATTCGCGGAGGCGATCGCGGTGCTCGCGGGCCAGCGCGGGCGCCGCGCCGTGGGTGCGCGCGGCGATGAGGCCGATGAGCCCGTCCAGGTAAAAGCGCCCGAGCGCGCCGGCGTGGTTGCGCATCCGCAGATCGCGCTCGGCGACGGCCGGCTCGGACACGAAGGGGATGATCAGCATCGCCGCGGCGATTCCGATCGCCAGCGCGGCGCCGCCCGGGTCGAGCCAGACCAGCGCCAACGCGATCACCCCGATCTCGAGCGCGGTGCGCGCCAGGTCCGCCCCCAGCGTCGGCAGCGCGCGCAGTCGGTGCAGCAGGTGCGCGCGCTCGGCCATGTCCGAGACCGGGCGACTCTGGAAGTAGCGATCGGGCAGGCGCGGAATCTTGTGCAGGAACAGCCGGCGCAGGCGCTCTTCGAGCCGCCGGCCGGCGCCGCGCAGCCCGCCCGCCAGCGGAAGCTCGACGGCCAAAAGCGCGATCAGCAGCAGGACGATCGCGGCGAGGACCGTCCCTTGACCGACCACGACCCGTCCCGAGATTCGTCCGATGGCGCGTCCCACCAGGCCCCCACCGCGGCCCGACGCGAAATCGATCAGCGTCCGAAAGAGCAGGGCCTCGACGACGGCCCCCAGGGCGGTCAGGACGACGCCCGCGGCGAGCGCGCTCCAGCGCCAGCGGCCTTCGTGCACGAGGAGCCGCCGGAGCTCGGCGCCCGCCCGGACCCGCGGCTCGTCGACCGCGGCGCGCAGCTCGATCGGCAGCGTCGCGCGCTCGGCGGCGTCGAGCGGCCGCGCGCCCTCGACCCGCAACAGCACCGCGCCCCGCATCGAGACCTGCGGCGCGCCGTCCGCCGCGGGCGGCGCCGGCGTCGCGGTGGCGTAGATCGAAGGCGAGCCGACGGGCGGGTCGCCGTCGGCCTGCGTCGCCAGCGTCTCGACCAGTCGCCCCGCTTCCCCACCGCGCGCCACCGCCCCCGAATCGACCAGCGCCGCCACCGTGCGCACCGCGCGGTCGAGCGCGGCGATCGAAGACCAGTCGGGCCCGGCGAGCGCGCGCGACACGATCGCCTCGCCGCCGTCGATCCCGAGCGCCCGCAGCCTGCGCGCGAGCGGCTTGGTGAAACCCTCGCTGGCGGTCCATTCGGCAAACGCCTCCGCCGAGACGGCCAGGCTGTGCACGTAGACCTCCCGCAAGAACGCCGCGCGCCGCACCCAGCGCCGCCCGCGCCCCGGATCCATCACCTGCACGAAGGCCCCGTGCAGGCGCCAGACGACCACGAAGTGGGTCAGCCCCGAAGGCGTTCGCATCACGACGATGGCCGGCAACGCGTCGGACTCCTCCAGCAGCAGATGATCGACCGGCATCATCACCTGCTCGGCCTCGAGACCGAGGCTGAGCGCGATCGCCTCCAGGGTGTCGATCGACGTGCCGTCGACGGCGGTCTGACAGGCCTCGCGCAGTCGGCCGTAGCTGACCGCCACCCCGAACCCTTCCAGCAGGCACTTGAGCGCCGCGGGACCGCAATCCATCGCGGAGGTCTGGATGACCTCGGGTACGAAGAATCGCCTCCCGGGGGCCGACGGCGCCGGCGACGGCAGCGGGGCCGGCAGCGGCGACGTAGATGACGGCGACATTTTCGGGCCACACGCTACAATGCCCGGCCGGAGGCATCCATCCCCCGCGATCCCGACGACGCCGCGAGCGGCCGCGACATCGAGCTCGCCGTCGCGGCGCACGAGCGCGCCATCGCGTTGCGGGCCGCCGGGCGCTTCGCGCTCGCCGAACGGGCCTGCCGCCGCGCGCTCGCCGGTTACGAATCGGGTGAGGGACGCCGACATCCCGACGTCGCCAACGCGCTCTGCGAGCTGGGCGTGATCCTGGAAGCGCGCGACCGCCCGCGCGAGGCGGCCGCCTGCCATCGCCGCGCGCTCGCGATCTTGGAGCCGCTCGTGAGATCGCTGCCGGCTCGACCGGGCGACGATCTGGATCTGGTGCGCCTGGCCTTGCAGGCAAGGATGTCGCTCTGCGGCCTCGATCGCGCGAGCGGCGCGCTGGCGGCGGCCGATCGCGGCTATCACAAAGCGCTCGCTCAGGCGCGACGTCGCCTGCCGCCCCGCGATCCTTTGATCGGCAGCCTCCTCAATAACCTGGGCGTCCTGCGCAAGGCCCAGGGGCGCTACACCGAGGCGCTCGCCTTCTACCGGCGGGCGTTGCCGCTGGTGGCCCGGCGCGATCGCGAAGCGCTCGCCACCCTCGAGCACAACCTGGGCGGCAGCGAGCACGCGCGCGGCCGATACGCGCAGGCGGAGCCGCACGCGCGGAAGTCGGTCGCGCTGCGGACGGCGGCGCGCGGGCCGCACCACCCGGCGGTGGCGGCCGATCTGGCCGCGCTGGCGGCCATCGTCGAAGCTCGCGGGCGATTCGACGAGGCGGCCATCCTCTATAGACAGGCGCTGGCGGTCTTTCGCCGCAAGCTCGGGCCGGCGAGCCTCGAGCTCGGCCTCGGCCTGGCCAGCCTCGCCGCGCTCGAGCAGCAGCGCGGTCGATTGTCCCGCGCGCGGCCGCTCTACGCGCGCGCCCTCGCGATCTTGGAGCCGCTCCTCGGAAGAGACCACCCCGACGTCGCGATGACCGTAAACAACCTGGCGGTGCTGGAACGCAGCGCCGGCCGCCTGGCGCCGGCGCGCGCCGGCTTCCGCCGCGCGCTCGCCAGCTTCCAGCGCGTGCTCGGGCCGCGCCACCCCCACACCCGCCTGGCCCGCGACAACAGCCGCGCCGTCCTCGAGCGCGATGCCTCGATCCGCCGATGACGGCCGGCCGATGCCAGATCGCCAGCTCGCAGAAGGTCTAGGCGCTACTCGGAAACTCTAGGGGACGAAAGCCGGTTCAGACTTCCCGCCTCTTCGTGGCGCCCCTGCGCGTCGAGCGTGTCGGCCACCGAACGCAGCAAACGTCGATCGTCGTCGCCCATCGGGTCCCGAGGCCTGGTCCGGTGCCGGATCGTCGCGCCGGCCAGGAACATCCCGGCGGCGAGGCCGACCAGCAGACCGGCCATCGCGATCCCCCGCCGCGTTCCGGCCAGCCGGGCCAGCACGCCGTGCGGCCGCGCGACCTCCGCCTCCGCCAGGCGAGCCGCCACCTCCACCGCCGTGGCGGGACGGTCCGCCGGATTTTGCGCCAGGCAGTCGCCACACAGTCGCGCCAGATCTTCCTCGAACGAGGAGGCGCCCGGCGCGCTCGGCGGCCGGAGGACGATCCCCTTGCTGTCGCTCTCCCACTCGGGGCGCCCATCGAACAGCAGCTCGTGCAAGATCGATCCCAGCTGCCAGACATCCGAGCGCTGGTCGGACCGGTGCCCCATCGCGGTCTCCGGCGGCATGTAGCGGGGGGTGCCCCCTTCGATCGTCGTGTCGGCGCCCTCGCTGGCCAGGCCGAAGTCGGACAGCACCAGACGCCCGTCGCTCATGCGCAAGACGTTCTGGGGCGTCACGTCCCGGTGGGTGATTCCCACCAGGTGGATCGCCGCCAGGCCCGCGCAGATCGCGCGCGCGTCCGCCAGCCGCTCCACCATGGGACGGGCCTGACCCGAGCGCAGCGTGTCGCGCAGCGTGCCGCCCGTCGCCAGCTCCATCGACACGAACCAGTGGCCGTCGGCGTGCGCGAGATCGAACACGCGGCAGACGTTCGCGTGGCGGATGGCGCGCGCCACGCGCACCTCACGCGCGAGCCGCTTGATCCAGGTCTTCTCGCGCGCGCGATCGGGGCGAAGAATCTTGAGCGCGATCGGTTCCCCCAGCACGCGATCCCAGGCGCGGAAGACCTGACCGCTGCCGCCCTCGCCGATGGTCGCTTCGATCTGGTAGCGCGCCGCCAGCACCTCGCCGGCCTCCAGCCCCACCGACGGCCGCCCGAACACACCCTCGAGCTCGATCGTTCTGTCGAGCTCTGGAGGATCGCCGTGGAGGTTGGAGGAGTTGGGCATGGTTCGGCTGAGCGACCGACCCCCCTCCGACGGCGTGCTTAGATATAACTCCAAATCGCTAGACGGCAAGCGCTTCGGACGATCAGCTGCCCGTGCGAGACGACAGCCAGCGGTCGATCTCGGCGACACGCGCCGCGGAGATCGCGCTATGCGCGTAGCCCGCGCGCGCCTCGGCGGCCAGGCGCAGGGCGCGATCGCGCGTGGTGTTGGTCTCCCACAGCGCGCGCGCCAGGTTGAAGTCGGTCTCGGCCAGCAGCGCCGCGTCTTTCTCGTGCGCCGCGCGAATGCGCTGCGCGCGCTCGAGCGGCACGATCGCGGCGGACGGCTGATGCTCGGCCAGATAGCTTTCGCCGAGGCCCGTCAGCGGATAGGCCAGGTTGGTGCTCTCGGCGCCGTAGGCGCGCTCCTCGATCACGATCGCCCGCTGATAGGCCGCGCGCGCCTCGGCGTGGCGGCCCAGGCGATCGAGGGTCTCCCCCTTGTTCGAAATGAAGGTCGCGACCAGCGGGTGCTCGTTGCCCAGCTCCTGTCCGAGGTCCTTGATGGCGCGCTCCAGATCGTCGAGCGCCTCCTGGAACCGCCCCATGTCGCTCAGCGTGAGCGCCAGGTTGTTCAAGCTCCCCGCGATCTCCCCCCGGCTCGCCCCCGACCGTTCCTTGAAGGCGATGGCCCGGCGATCGTGCAGCAACGCCTCTTCTTTTTGTCCCTGCCGCCGACGGTTGACCGCGACGTGCATCTCCAGCCAGGCGCGCAGGCGGTCGTGGCCGCCGATCCGGTTCAAGATGGCGTCGGCGTCGTTGGCCCAATCGTCGGCCTCGTCGTATTGGTCGCGCCGGCCCGAGGTGAACACCAGCATGGTGGTCGCCTCGGCCCGGACCTCGTCGTAGCGGGAGGCCTCCGCCTGCCAGACCACCTCGCGGAACGCCTGGTGGGCGGCATCGTTGTCGCCCGCGAGCCCCTCGACCTCGCCGAGCAGCACCAGCGCCTCGGCCAGCACCGGCGCGTAGTGGACGCGGCGCGAGTCGGCGACCAGCGTGCGCAGGCTGGCGGTGGCGCGCGCTTCGTTTCCCGAATCGTGGAGCGCCTTGGCGTCCGCGATCCCGCCGCGGATTCGCGACACCTCGTCCCGGACGGCGGGGCTGTCGGGTGGGGGCAAGATGTTGCGCAACAGCTTCGGATCGGAACAGAGCTCCAGCGTGCCGAGCGCGCCGGCGGCGCTCACGGCGTTGTCGACCACGTCGCCGTCCGCGTGCGCGAAGAGCTGGGACAGGGAGCGGACGCCGTTGAGCCGGTCGTGCAAGCAACCCATTCGCAGATCGAGGATCTCGGCCGATTGCTCGCCCCGAACGCTGGTCGCCTCGCAGGCCTCGGTGTAGATGCCGGACCAGCGGGTCAGATAGTCTTCCAGCAGACGATTCACGCTCCAGAAGGTCTCGCCGGCGTAGGACCGGCCGCTGCGCTCGAAGGCCAGCCGCACCTGCGACCTCGCGCGTGCGTCCCAGACGCCGTCCAGCTTTTCCCCGGCCGCGCGACAGAGCCGGGGGCGCTCGGCGATCTGGATCGCGCGGCCGATACCGCCGAGCGCGAGCAAGACCAGCGCGCCGATCCCGATCCGGCGGTGGCGACGCGCCAGCCCCTTCGCGCGCAGCCACCCCACCTCGAACGGCGAGCGCGGGCGCGCGACTTCCGCCGCGACGAGGCGCCCCGCCACCACCATCGCCGTCGGTGGCCGCAGGGCGGGGTTCGTGCCCAGACAGTCGGCACACAGGCGCGCCAGCTCTTCTTCGACCGGCGACGCGTCGGGCGGAAGCGGCGATCTCATGGTCGCCCGCTCGCCCTCGTGGTCGAAGCTGGGACGGCAACCGAACAAGAGCTCGTGCAGGATGACGCCGAGCTGCCAGACGTCCGCGCGCTGGTCGCCGCGCGCGCCCAGCAACGTCTCGGGCGGCATGTAGTTCGGCGTGCCGCCGTGGACGGTGGTGTTGGCGGTCATCTCGATGGCGAGGCCGAAGTCCGTGAGGACCAGGCGCCCGTCGGGCATCCGGAGCACGTTCTGCGGCGTCACGTCCCGGTGGATGATCCCGACCGCGTGGATCGCCGCCAGCCCCGCGCAGATCGCGCGCGCGTCTTCGAGCCGCTCGGGCAGCGGCCGCCGCGCGGACTGGCCGTCCTGCACCAGGTCGCGCAACGTCCCGCCCGCCCCCAGCTCCATCGTCACGAACCAGTGACCGTCGGCGTGCCCGAGCTCGAACACCCGGCAAACGTTCGGGTGTCGGATCGCGCGCGCCACCTTCACCTCGCGGGCGAGCCGCTTGATCCAGCTGCGCTCGCGGGCCCGTTCCGGGAGCAGAATCTTGATCGCAATCGGCTCACCCAGCACCCGATCCCAGGCGCGGTGGACCGTCCCGCTGCCGCCGCGGCCCAAGGTGGCCTCGATCTGATAGCGCCCCGCCAGCACGGCGCCCGGCCCGATCTCGAGCGCGGGCGACGGCTCCCTCGACGCGGAGCCGGTCGTGATCGTCCGCTCGGGCTCGTCGACCGCCGTATCCTGCGGGAATTTGGCCGGATCCTCGTCTTCTGTCACGCCGCTTTCCCTCGACCGCCGCGCCCGTGTATACCTTGGCGCCCTGGGGACGGATCAAGGTTACGTCGCGATGCCCACCCAAGACAATGCGGTCAGCCAGACCATCCCGCACCGCAGCGGCGGCAGCCGCGAGGTAGCCCGGCAGGGGGCGCTGGCGGTGGTGGGCGACGGCGGGTCCATCGACAGCCTGCGCGCGTCGCGGCTGGTCCCGATCGAGGGTCTCACCCTCGACATCGGCCGCCGCCCGGGCGGGGTCGAGGGGCGCGCGACGCTGACACTTCCGGACGGAACCGTTTCCAGTCTCCACGCCCGCATTCAACGCGCGGCCGGTGGATCGGACCTGTTCGTGATCCAGGATCTCGGCAGCACCAACGGCACCTACGTCGACGGCCGCAAGGTGCTCGGCCCCATGCCGCTCGACAACGGCGCCGTCCTGTTTCTGGGCTCACACGTCCTGGTCTTCCGTCTGATCACGGCGGCGGAGAGGGAGGCGATCGAGGAGGACGCCGCGGCGCCCCTGACGCCGGTCGCCACGCTCTCGCCCACCCTGGCGACGACGGCGGCCAAGCTCCGGCGGCTGGCGCGTTCCGACGCCGAGATCCTGCTGGTCGGCGAGACGGGGGTCGGCAAGGAGGTGTTCGCGACCGCGATCCACACCCTGTCGGGCCGCGCCGGGAAGCTGGTGGCGATCAACTGCGCCGCGATCCCGCGCGAGCTGGTCGAGAGCGAGCTTTTTGGCTACGAAAAGGGCGCCCATTCCACCGCGCAGACGCGCAAGATCGGTCTGGTCGAGGAGGCCAACGGCGGCACCCTGTTCCTGGACGAGATCGGCGAGATGCCGATCGAGCTGCAGTCGAAGCTGCTGCGCTTTCTCCAGGACCGACGCTTCTCACCGCTCGGGTCGACCCGGGTCATCGAAGCCGACGTCCGCGTCGTCGCCGCCACCAGCCGGGTGGCGCTGGAAAAGGGCGCGCACGTCCAGGAGGCGCTGATCGGGCGCCTGGGCGCCCAGCCGATCCTGCTGCCTCCCCTGCGCGATCGGATCGAGGACGTCGGTCGGCTGTGCGCGTATTTCCTGCGTGACGTCACCGACGGCCGCACCTTCGAACCGGAGGCATTCAAGGCGCTCATGCTCCACGACTGGCCGCTCAACGTCCGCGAGCTCTTGAAGGTGATCGGCGAGGCGGAGGTGCTGAGCCGCAGCACGCCCGCGATCGGCTTCGAGCACCTGCCGAGCGCCATCGTCTCCAAGCTGCAGCTCGACATCGGCGACGAATTCGAAGACACCAACGTCGATCCCGAGCCGCGTCCCTTCGACCAGAAGGACGACAGCCAGGTGGTCGGGCCCTCTCCGCCGACCACGCGCCTGCGCCGGCCCGCCCCGACGCGCGAGGAGCTGATCTCCGAGCTCACCGAGTGCAAGGGGAGCGTCGCGCAGGTGGCCCGGCGTCTCAGCCGGCAATACGCGGTGGTCTGGCGCTGCATCCAGCGCTACGGGATCGACGCCGGCAGCTTTCGCGGCGGCGGGAACAGCTGATGGCGGCCCCGCAGATCGTGCTCCGGAAGGGCCGCGCGCGACCGCTCTGGTTCGGGCACCCCTGGGTCTACGCCAACGCCATCGCCCGCATCGACGGCCAGGTGGCGCCGGGCGACGTGGTCTCGCTGGCCGATCACGACGGTCGCTTGATCGGGCGCGGATTTTACAACCCGCGCTCTCAGATTCCGATGCGCCTGTGCACCCGGGTCGACGAGCCGGTCGACGCCGCGTTCTTCGCCAGGCGCATCAAGCAAGCGCGGGCCGCGCGCACCCGGCTGGGCCTGCCGTCGGAAGCAACCACCGCCTACCGCCTGGTCAACAGCGAGGGGGACGATCTGCCGGGGCTGGTGGTCGACATCTACGGCGACGCGGCGGTCGCGCAGATCACGACGCTCGGCATGGCCAACCGGCGGGCCGAGATCTTCGACGCACTCGAGGCGGAGCTGCCGATCAAGACCCTCTACGAGATCTCGCCGCCGTCGTACGCGGAGCTGGAGGGCTTCGCCCCCGCCTCGCGGGTCGCGCGCGGGGCGCCGCGCGCGAGCGTGCCGGCGCTGGAGGACGGCATCGCCCTGGAGGTCGAACCGCTCTCCGGGCAGAAGACCGGGATGTTCATCGACCAGCGCGAGACGCGGGCGCGGGTCGGGACGCTGGCGCGCGGCGCGCGGGTCCTCGACGTCTACGCCTACGCGGGCGGCTTCGCCCTCGCGGCGGCGCGCGGCGGCGCCGCGAGCATCACCGCCGTCGACAGCTCGGCGCGCGCCGTGGCGCGCATCGAAGCGCACGCGGCGGCCAACGGCGCCCGAGGGAAGATCGAGGCCATCGAGGCCGACGCCTTCCGTTTCCTCGAGACCGCCACGCCGCGGGCTTTCGATCTGATCGTGATCGATCCGCCCAAGTTCGCGCGGGCCCGCAAGGACCTGGAGGCCGCGCGCAAGGGCTACGAGCGGTTGAACGCGCTCGCGCTGCAGGCCGCGGCGCCGGGCGCCATCCTCGTCACCTGCTCCTGTTCGCAGAACGTCGACGCCGAAACCTTCGAGCGGATCGTGGCCGCGGGCGCCAAGCAGGCCGGCCGCGAGGTCCGCGTCTTCGAACGCCGCGGCCCCGCCGCCGATCACCTGCTCCCCCCGGGTTTCACCGAAGGGCAATACCTCAAAGTATTGTTCTGCTACGTCGTCTAAGCCGCCTCCGGGCGGCACGGCGTCGGGCATGGTTCGCTTCGCTCACCGTTGCCTTACGGCAACGCCCTCCTAGGGCGCGGGGTGGACGCCGCTGGGCGTGCCGTGGAGCATCGCGAGGTAGTAGACCAGCATCGCGATGATGGTGGCGAGGGAGATCCATTCGAAGGGGATGCGGCCGAAGAGCTTCCAGCGCGGCGCGAAGAAGCGGCCGTGTGAGCGCCGGTAGATCTGCTGCTTGATGTCGGGGAGGAAGCTGGGCGGCGCCGTTCGCTTGAGCTTGCCCAGCGAGCCGACGGTGCGCCGGAAGGACTGAAGCTCGGTGCGACATTGAATGCAGGCGGCGAGGTGCTGCTCGACCTCGAGCCGCTCGCGCTCGGGCAGCGACCCCTCTACAAAGTCGGAAAACGTGCTCTGTGCCTGCGCGTGGTCCATCGGCTATTTCGTGTGCCTGTCGAGCTCTTCCTTGATCGACATCCGGGCCCGGTGCAAACGCGATTTTATGGTCCCCTCGGGCAGCCCGGTGATCTCCCCGATCTCTTGATACGACATCTCCTCGACGTCGCGCAAAATCACCAGCAGCCGGTGGTCCTCGGGCAGCGCCGCGATCGCCCGCTGCATGATCGCCTCGGTCTCCGCCGCCTCGAACAGCAGGTCCGGGCCGTCGATCTGCGCCCGGCTCACCGAGCCCGCCGTCCCGGCCGCCGCGCGCGCCTCGAGGGCGTCGTCGATCTCCCCCCCGTCGGTCGGCCGCCGCGAGAGGTACTTGATCCGGTTCTTGCTCTGGTTGGCCGCGATGCGCAGCAACCAGGTCGAGAACTTCGCCTCGCCCCGGAAACCGTCGACGGTCTTGAACACCGTGATGAAGACCTCCTGCGCGACGTCTTCGGCCTCGTGTCGGTTGCCGAGCATGCGGTAGACGAGGCTGAAGACTTTGTCGCCGTAGAGCCCGACGATCTCGTCGAAGGCCCGCCCGTCGCGCTCCTTGAGGCGGGCGATGAGGAGCCGCTCGGCCAGGCTCATCGTGTAGGGGCCCCGTTCCCGCCGACGCGCCCGCGCGAAACGGAGCGTTGCCTCCACATCTCTACGGACACCGGCCGTCGCAAAAGGTTCCCTCGGGTCACGGAACGTTCATTGCGGCGGGGGCGTCTGCTCGGCGGGCACGAAGAGGCGCAGGCTGACCCCCACCACGGTCTCGCGCGGGCGCTGGACGCCCGGGCTCACCTCGCTCCGAATGAGGTCCTCCCGCAGGCCCGCGTCGAACGCGCCGACCTCGGAGATCGCCGAAAAACCCAGGGTGAAATAGCCGTTGCCGGTCACCGCGTCGTAGCCGCCCCCCGCCCGAACGCCGATGCGTGCGGCGATCGTGAGGTCGGCGCCCACCATCACCGAGGTTCCTTTGCGCCCGGTCTTGTTGTCGGGCGTCAAGCGGGTGAGCCCGTCCAGCGCAACCACCAGGCTCGGCGTCGGAATGAGGGCCGCGCCGTACCCGACGCCCTGGGTCGCCTGGCTGTTGCCGAGATCGCGCAGGTTGGTGCCGACGAGCGCGAGCGAGAGCATCGGCATCGGCCGCACCGTCGCCCCCAGATCGAAGGTCAGGCCGCCGTCGTGGCCGGCGAAGACGTCGTCGTCCTCGATCCTGAAGTACTTGATCGTCCCCCCGAGCGACACGAATTCGCCGAACGGCAGCGCCAGGGCGAACCCCCACTCGTGGCCGTGCGCCGAGACGCCGCCCCCGCGATCCGCCGTGTGGTAGGTGTAGTAGAGGCCGCCCGCCAGGTTGTACGACGAGGTGCTGTCGACGATCGACGCGTGCAGGAAGTTGTCGGAGAGTCGGCCCGCGTAACCGTAGGCCGCCTCGATGTCGTAGGTCTTGGCCACCGTCATCCCCGACGGGTTGAGCAGCGGGCCCTCGTCGCCGATGGCCCAGGCGCGCGAGGCGCCGCCCATCCCGAGCGAGCGCGTCCCCGAGAAATCCTCGAAGGCCCAGGCGGAGGACGCCAGCGCGGTCGTCACCACGATCGCAAGGAGGAGCCGGCGCACCGCCGGAGTCTACGGCCAGGGGGCGCTACCTCCAATTACGCTCTGCGAGGCTGGCGAATCCCTCCCAGCCGACGACGACGTGATCGAGCACGGGAATGCCGCAGAGATCGCCCACCGCGCGCAGCCGAGCGGTCAGCTCGATGTCGGCGCGCGAGGGGGCCGGATCGCCCGACGGGTGGTTGTGACAGAAGATCACCGCGGCGGTCGCCTGCCGGATGAGGGGCCGGAAGACGTCGCGCGGGTGAATCTCGACGCCGGTGAGCGAGCCGCGGGCCAGGCAGTGCTCGCTCTGCACGCGGTGGCGCACGTCGAGGCCGAGCGCCCAGAACTCCTCCACGGACAGCGGGGCCAGGCGGCTCCTGAAATACGTCCAGACCTCGGACGCGCCGGCCACCCGCTGGCCGCGTTCGGGTCGCCCGGCCACCGCGCGCCGCCCGAGCTCCAGCGCCGCCAGCACCTGCGTCGCGCGAACCGGCCCGATCCCGGCGAAGGCGGCCAGCTCGCTGGAGGTCGCGCGCAAAAGGCCCCCCACGCCGCCCGAACCGCGCAGAACCGCGGCCGCCACGTCGAGCGCGCTCGCGCCCCGCGTCCCGGCGCCGAGCACCAGAGCCAGGAGCTCGCCATCCGTGAGCTGTTCGGCGCCGCGCGCGACGAGGCGCTCGCGCGGGCGGGCGTCCGGTTCCAGGGCCGCGATCAACGTCATTTGATCGCTGGCTAGGGCAACGGCCGTGCCACTGCAATCGGGCCGCGACCCTCAACGCGGGGGAACCCCGCGACCCAACCCATGCCTCAAACCGGGGAGCCGCGAAGTTTTCGCCAAATTATTGACTTGGACTTCGAGAAAAGGCGTGTTAGGTTTTCCTTCGACGCTCGTGGTTTGCGGCATTTTGGCCGCACCGGCGTTTGGCGGGTCGCAGTCGTTTTGAACGACCCCCGAATACGGTCTTTGGCGATTTTCGCAACTGGGGTGCAAGAGGGTTGGGTTGGCTGGCGGGCACACGCCCCGATTTCACAGGAGTTGAGACTGAGTTCCGACGAAGAATTGCGGGCGGCCGCAGGCGCTGACAACGCCGCTGGCCCCGAGCACGAGACAATTGTTACCTCGCCACTGTCTGCAGGCTCCCCGGCGCCAACGCCCGGGCTGAGCTTCGACGACGGCGTGCCGACCATCGTGATCCGGCGTTCGGAGGCCGACGACGTGCCGGTCGCGCCCGCGCCAACGCCCCCGCCGGCGGTGATTCCGGTGCCGGAGGCCCCGCCCTCCCCCGGCCTCCTGCGCGCGCTCGAGAAGATGCGCGAGGTGTTCCGGATCCGCGAGCTGCGGCCCGGACAGGCCGAGATCATCGAGTCGGTGCTGGCGGGACGCGACACGCTCGCGATCATGCCGACCGGGAGCGGCAAATCGCTCACCTACCAGCTGCCGGCGCTGGTGCTGCCGGGACCGACGCTGGTGGTCTCGCCGCTGCTGGCGCTGATCGAAGATCAATTCAACAAGCTCAAGGCCGCGGGTGTCGCGGTGGTGCGCATCGATTCGACCCGCACCGCCAAGGAACGCGCGGCCGATCTGGCGGCGGTGCGCGACGGCACCATCCGCCTCATGATGATCACCCCCGAGTCGGTGAACTCGCCGGCGGTGCAAGAGGCGCTGGCGGGCGTGAAGTTCTCGCTCTTCTGCGTCGACGAGGCGCACTGCGTTTCCCAGTGGGGGCACGACTTCCGCCCCGCCTACCTGGGGCTACGCCGGGCCGCCGAGGTCCTCGGGCGGCCGCCGATCCTGGGTCTGACCGCGACGGCCACGCCGGCGATCGGCGACGACGTGCAGGTGCAGCTCGGGATGAGGGACGTCAAGATCTGCCGCGTCTCCTTCCACCGGCCGAACCTGGCGTTCGATGTCCGCAAGGTCGCCGGCGAGGCGGACAAGCTGCGCCAGCTCGGCAAGCTGATCGCGCGGCTGCGACGCCCCGGCATCATCTATTGCGCGACGGTGCGCTCGGTCGACGAGCTCTACGTCGCGCTCCGCCACGGCAAGATCCCGGTCGAGCGCTACAACGGCAAGATGACGACCGAGGAGCGCGAGAAGGCGCAGGCGTCGTTCATGGAGCCGGGGCGCAAAGTGGTGATGATCGCGACCAACGCCTTCGGCCTCGGCATCGACAAGCCGGACATCCGCTACATCATCCACTACCAGATGCCCGGCTCGCCGGAGTCGTACGTGCAGGAGGCCGGCCGCGCCGGCCGCGACGGCAAACCGGCGCGCTGCGTGCTGCTGTTCCAGCCCGACGACATCGCGATCCAGGAATACTTCCTCAAGGAAGCCCACCCGACCAAGTCGCAGGCGCGCATGGTCGCCGAGGGGCTCTACGCCTGGAGCGACGAGGGCAAAGAGGTTTCGGTGCGCGATCTGGCGCTCTCGGTATCGCTTCCCCAGCCTCGGGTGCGCGTGGTCCTGTCGGTGCTGGAGGCGATGGGCGTGGCCGAAGAGGTCAAGGCCGCGCGCTGGAAGGGCGTCGAGCCGCGGCCGACCCGCGAGCAGGTCGACAAGGCGGCGCAGGTGTTCGAGGCGCGGCGCATCTCGGATCGGCGGCGCCTCGAATCGCTGCTGGGCTACATGAACACGCAGCGCTGCCGGGTGCAGATGCTGCGCGCCTACTTCGGCGAGCCCGAGGGGGAAAAGTGCGGGATCTGCGACTCGGACGCCGGACTCGACAGCGAGGTGTTCGATCCGGGATCGGCCGACGAGCGCCACGGGCTGCACGCGGCCACCGATTTCCACGCCCGCCCCCGCCGGCGCCGGCGCGGACGTGGCCAGCAAGATCTTCCGCCGATGTCGCTGCCGCCGGTGCCGGCGCAGCCGGCCGCGCCGGTGTTCGAGTGGGCGATCCCGAGCGATCTGCTCCCGCCGCTGCCGCTTCACGAAATCCCGGCGGTCGCGGAGAGCGAAAACAGCTTCGACGAGGCGCTCTGGGCCGACGCGGCCGGCCTTCCGGGCGAGCCGCTGTCGGGCGAGGTCGTTATCCAGCCGGACGACGACTGGACTGCGTCCGGCGAGCCCAATGCCGAAGCGGCCATCCAGACGATGCCCGCCGAGGGGATCTCGGGCGACGGGACCTCGGTCGGCGGGATTTCGGCCGACAGGATCCCGGGCGACGGGATTTCGGCAGTCGGCCTTTCTGTCGACGGCTTGCCCGCCGACGGGATGTCGGGCGGCCTGCCCGCCGACGGCGCCGCGGCCAAGCTGGACGGTAGCGGTCTCGGCACCGGCTGGGCGTCGGTGCGCGACGCCAACATCCGCCCCTACCACGAGTGGCGCCCGGCCGTGCAGGTGGCGTTGCCCGTGCTGATCGTTCGACCCGTCGCCAACGTCGGGCATGGACAGCAGAGCCAGTCTTTTCACAGCGGCGGCGGCCAAGGCGGCGGCGGCGGCCCACACTCTGGCCGGCCGGGATACAGCACCAAAGGACAGGGCCCGATGCCCGGCAAGGGACAGCGCCGGCGACGACGGGGCCGCGACCGGGAACGCGAACGCGAGCGCCCAAAACACGATCAGCCGCGCAACCGCGACCGCGGCCCGCGCCTACCCGGGTTCTACAACCCTGGCGGTGATTAGGAAGTCGATCTAGATGGGACCCTGGGAGGGTCCCATACCCCCGCGATGGGCTCGGGCCGGCTAAGCCGTCCCTCCCCCGACGCGATCTAACCACTCGACGAAGCGGCGGATGCCGTCTTCCATCGAGACGCGGGGGGCGTAGCTGAGGGCGCGGGTGGGCAGGGTGAGATCGGCGAGCGTGCGCTGCATGTCGCCGGGCTGCTCGGGTCGCCATTCGACGTGCGGCGTTTTACCGAGCGCCTTCCCCAGCAGATCGACCAGCTGCAGGAGCGTGGTCGTGCGCGAGCCCCCGAGGTTATAGATCCGATAGCCGGGCGCCGCGCCGGTCGCCTCGTCGATGGCCGCGACCACCCCGTCGACGATATCGTCGATGAAGGTGTAGTCGCGCGAGCTGCTGCCGTCGCCGTAGAGCTCGATGGGCTGGCCGGCGGCGATGAGCCGCGCAAACTTGTGGATGGCGAGATCCGGCCGCTGGCGCGGGCCGAACACGGTGAAGAAACGCAAGCAGGTGACGTCGAGCGCGTTCAGGTGGTGCGCGGTGAAGAGCAGCAGCTCGCCCGCGCGCTTGGTCGACGCGTAGGGCGAAACCGGTTTGAGACAGGGATCGGATTCTTTGAACGGCGGCCGGCTGTCGAGCCCGTACACCGACGATGACGACGCGAAGACCAGGCGCCGCACGCCGTGCGCGGCGGCGGCATCGATCACCCGCTGGGTGCCGGTGACGTTCACGTCGGCGTAGCGAGCCGGATCGGCCAGCGACGGGCGCACGCCGGCCAGCGCCGCCAGGTGCACCACCAGGTCCGGCCGCCGCGGCGCGAACGCCCGCTCGAGTGCCGCGGCGTCGCGGATGTCCCCCTCGACCAGCGAAAAGCGCGGCCCGCCGCGCAGGGCCGCCAGGTTCGCCTCCTTGACCGCCCGCCCATAGAACGGATCGAAGTTGTCGATGCCGACCACCTCGTCGCCGCGCGCGCAGAGTCTTTCGGCCAGGTGCGATCCGATGAAACCCGCCGCGCCGGTGATCAGGATGAGCATCGCGTCGGGTCGGAGGATACCAGCGCCTGGAGGATCCGCGCGCTGCAGATCTAGATCGACGGTCTCGCGACGCGCAGGTGGAGCAAGAATTCCACGTTCCCCTTGCCGCCGGTGATGGGCGAGACGGTGTCGCCCAGGACCTCGAAGCCGAGCGCCGCCGCCGAGGCGCGCACCTCGCCCAGCGCCCGCGCGCGCGCCGCCTCGTCGCGAACGATGCCGCCCTTGCCCACGTCGGCGCGCCCGACCTCGAACTGCGGCTTGACCAGCGCGACCAGGTCCGCGCCCGGCTTGGCGAGCGGCGGCAGCGCCGGCAGCACCAACCGCAGCGAGATGAACGAGACGTCGACGACGATCAGATCCACCGGCTCGGGCAGCAGATCGGGCGGCGCCAATCGGATGTTCACCCGGTCGAGCACACGCACGCGCGGATCGGAGGCGATCTTCCAGTCGAGCTGCCCATGTCCGACGTCGACGCAGGTGACGCGCGCGGCCCCCCGCTGAAGCAAGCAGTCGGTGAACCCGCCGGTCGACGCGCCGACGTCCAGCGCCACCCGATCGCGCACTTCGATCCCGAACACGTCCAGGCCGTGCGCGAGCTTGAGGCCGCCGCGCGACACGAACGGCATCGGCGCCGAGCGCAGCCGCAGCTCGGCCGTCCCGTCGACCAGCTCGCCCGCCTTGTCGATCGGCCGATCGCCCGCCAGCACCTCGCCGGCCAGGATCAGCGCGCGCGCCTTTTCGCGCGAGGGCGCCAGCCCCTGCTCGACCAGCGCCAGATCCGCGCGCATCCGCCTGGGCGCCGCGCCCCGCTCGCCGCTCGATGCCATGGCCTGCGATGATAGCGCCCCGCGAGTCGCCCCGCCGGAGTCGCCTCGCCACACGCGCCGCGTCCGACTGGCACCGCCGACTCGCCCGACGCGCGATTTCAAGACGACCGCGCCGCAAAACGCGGTGACAAAACGATCGACCCGCGAACCGCGGTTGCAAAGCGACCGCCGCTGCGTAGAATGTCGCCGCGCTCGACCTCGGTCGAGCGTGTCGGGGATGTAGCTCAGCTGGGAGAGCGCCTGAATCGCACTCAGGAGGCCGACGGTTCGATCCCGTTCATCTCCACGAAATTACTTAAGTTTTTTTCTTCGTAAGTCGGTTTGAAACGATATTCGGATCAATCGTTTCAAATCAGGAGGCGAGTCGGCCGCCTTTGAGGACGGTCATCACCCGGCGCTGCCGAGCCCCCGCTGCCGCTTCCGGCTTCACGTAGCTCTGCATCGTCGTCGTGCTCGATTCGTGACCGAGTGAGGCGGCGACCACGTGAGCGGAGACGCCATTTTCGACGGCGAGCGTCGAGTGGAGCCCTCGCATCCCGTGCGCCGTCACCTTCGGCACCCCTGCGGATTGGCAGATCCGGTTCACCCATTTCCTGACCCAGTCCCTCCAGTGATGGCCGAAGAGCTTCGCCTCGGAAGGCTTGCCTTCGGCAATCGCCAGAAGATGTGACCGAACGGCTGCGCGGGCTCAGCGAGATCGGTCTCGCGAACGTTTCAGCTTCAGCGACGGCTGATCCGCCAGATCGTGCCGTTGCCGTCCTCGGTCACGAAGAGCGAGCCGTCGTTCGCGACCGCGACACCGACCGGGCGGCCCCACACCTGCGTGGCGGAGACCACGAAGCCGGTCATGAAATCCTCGTATTCGCCGGTGGGCTTGCCGCTCGCGTCGAAGAGCAGCCGGACGACCTTGTACCCCACCCGTCGATCGCGATTCCAGGAGCCGTGCATCGTGACGAACGCGCTGCCTTTGTAGCCGTCGGGAAAGTGGTCGCCCAGATAGAAAGTCATTTGCAGGGGCGCTGTGTGCGCCTGCATGAACACGTCCGGCACGGTGACCTTGTCCTTGAGATCGGCCCGCTGCCCCGCATGCCGCGGGTCTTGGTTGGCGCCCAGGTAGTACCAGGGCCAGCCGTAGAACGCCCCCTCGACGACATGGGTCGCATATTCGAACGGCGT